>NZ_JADPJC010000065.1:0-5496 GCF_023073215.1 Bradyrhizobium sp. 35 | reverse complement strand
CGCGGCGCCCCGATGGTCCTTCAAGAACCTCCAGCCGGCTCACCGATCGCCTCGTTGAGCCGTCCAAATGGACGTCCTTTTTGCTGTCCAATCCCATCCCAAACCTCCGTCCAAGCCGGAGGCTTTTTTCGCACGTTCATTCGAATTCTGAAGCAAGGGTATCGGCTTCGCGCTTACCTCCGAGTGCAGCAGCTTCGCTGCTTAACCCAGCGGCAATCGCCCGCCAAAATTTGTTCTGTTCATTGCGCCCTGCAACAGAGGGCCGTCCTGGTGATGGGAAGGGGGGCTCGTCCTGGGCGCCGATCGACGCATTACAACGTTCATCGCAACCTCCAACCTCCGAGTGTTGCGACGACTGTTTGATCCGCCTTGGCTGCCCCTGTCGCGGTGGTGCACGAGCCCGCCACGACGGACCGGCCGTCGATCATGCAGGACCTGCTCCAGCCCATCGAGCACGAAGCCTGCATGTGCCGTGCGCGAGGCTCGCCAGCCCACGATCCTGCGAGCATAGGCGTCGATCACGAAGGTGACGTAGACGAAGCCGGTCCAGGTCGCGACATAGGTGAAGTCGGAGAGCCAGAGAACGTCGGCCTTGAGGCCTTGAACTGGCGGTTGACGTGATCCAGCGGGCATGCCGCGGCCTTGTCGCTGATCGTGGTCTTGACGGGTTTGCCGCGGATGACACCTTGTAATCTCCCGCATCAGTCGCGCCACGGTACAACGGGCAACATTGAAGCCTTCACGCTTGAGCTGCCGCAAGACGTTGCGCACGCCGTACACGCCGAAGTTCTGATCGAAGACGCGTCGGACCCTCGATCTTCAGCGCAGCATCCTGCCTGGCGCGCGCCGACAGCCTGGGGGGATCCCGCCGCTTGGCCACATGGGCGTGATAGGTCGAGGGGTCGATCGGCAGCACCTTGCAGATCGGCTCGACCCCATGCGCCTCACGATGATCCTCGATAAAGGCGGTCATGGCTTGGACCGGCGGTCGAGCTCCGCCACCGCAAAATGTGCGCTTGCCTTGCGCAGGATCTGTTGGCCTGCCGAAGCTCGCGGTTCTCTCGTTCGAGCGCAGCCTCTCGGCCGTGTCGGTCGGAAGGCCGACCCGCTGCCCGCTATCGATCTCGGCCTTCTTGACCCAGTCATGCAGCGTCTGCGGCGTGCAGCTGATCTTGGCCGCGATCGACGTCACTTCCGCCCAGCGTGACAGGTGCTCGCTGGCGTGATCCAGAACCATCCGAACCGCTCGAGTCCGGACCTCGGGTGAAAACTTGTTTGTCGTCTTGCTCGTCATGGCTCCATCCTCTCAGGAGTTGGAGCCTCCGGCAAACCCGGGGCGGTTCACTGCTTCACGCAAATCGCTCCATTGGACTCGGAACGAGCGGGGCTTCTCGCGATCAGCGCTGCAACGATCGACCGCGCACTGGTGTGGGTCCGAGAGGGGTTGGCGCGCAAGCGCGGACGGCACGCGACGCACTCGTTGCGTCGAACTTGCGGACCTCGGCAGATTGGGACGATCCGGCAGCAGGGTTCGTGGAGGCGGTGCTCGTATCGCGCAGCGGACCATCAGGGCGGAGCAGCTTCATCCACCCCCCGTACTCGCTGACATTGCGACTGGCTGGACGGAGCGGTAGCCGAAGGCTCGGCGCCAGCTCCCGTCGCTCCCACCGCCTAGCCGGGCAAATCCAACCGGAAGGCGAACTCAAAACTGGATAAAATTGGGGGCAAGGTCACGCCAGTGGACTCTTCGATGGATTCTTACGTCACACGCGATGCACTCCTTGCCTGATCATCAAAGCCCGCAGCATAGAAGATTATGGGCAGCTCACCCGACCAACACGAATTACCCCGGCGAAGCCGGCCGTTCAGAAATGAGGGGGAAGAGTCATGGTCCTTAGATGACCGATGCCAACGTCAGTTGGCAAAGGGTTGTGATGTCGTAGACGGGCAGCCCTGTGACCCGGCGGATCGTCGGCGCGACTAGCGGGAACCCCGTGCACTCCAAAAGGAGCACCGCAATCTGTGGATGCGCATCGCGGAGTCGCGCGACGCAGGCAACGACATCCACTTCGATCTCGGCGACATCGGTCAACGGTGGCGGTCGCTTCATCTCGTTTTGCCAGAACTTGCCACCTTCGGTGCCACCCACAACGACCCTCGTCCGCTCGACCGGATCGTCGATCCCGAGCAGATCTTCTCCGCAATGATTCGAATCGGCGGTTAACACGGCGAGTTTAGCAAGCCTCGGCAGTTGGCGGAGTAACGTCGGCAGCAGAAGAAGGCTGGACATTACCACAGGAACATTCACTGACTCGGCCACTGCCACTTGATGTCTGATGGAAAAGCCGCAATTCGAGCTTATCACAACAGCTCCTCGCTCAACTAGTCGCCGGGCAGCTTCGATGTAGGCCGGCTCTAGCGCTGGATCGCCACGGATCACTCTGTCCGCCCAAGCCCCCTCAACCGTTTCGGAGATGACCGGGAAGTTATACGTCGTCGGATTCATCAACGAGCCAGGTAGCGGCGCACGCGGTGTTGCGCCCGGCGACATTCCACGTTCGAGGTTCAGAATTCCAAGAGAGCGTTGGGACGGTGATGCCATTCAAAACTCCGAGGGAGCAGGGGTTACCATATCGAGGAGAACACTATTGCGTTTTGAAGCCGATTTTCCTTGAAGTAGAGGCTTGTAGTTCCGAAATTCTGCGTTCGATTGGTGGAATGCGAGAGTTCTAGGCGACGGTTGTTGACTGCTGGGACGATCAGATCGCTGAAGCGGTGCTAGTGTACGTGATCGACGCCACCAATCGACCACCTATCTGGGGAGGGCGGACGGGATCGGCCGGCATGAGCTGCTGCCGGTTGATGGACACCGAGGTTGGGTGTTTTATCGAGCCAGAGGTGGGTCATGCAGAGACGGAAGTTCAGTCGAGAGTTCAAGATCGAGGCGATCAAGCTCGTCAGGGAGCGCGGGGTATCTGTGGCGCAAGCCGGCCAAGACCTGGGCATTCATGAGAACGTGCTGCGCAAATGGGTGAAGGAGTTCGGCTTCGACGCTGCGCAGTCCTTCCCCGGCCACGGGCAAATGAAGCCTGAGCAATTGGAGATCGAGCGGCTGCGGCGCGAGGTCAACAAGCTGAAGGCGGAGCGGGATATCCTAAAAAACTGTCCAGCGCCCAGGCGCGCCTGCGCGGGGTAGAAACGGCCTTGTGCTATCCTCTGCGGCTGGGAGGGTAGCGGCCGTCAGCTTATTGGAGGCACTGTCCCCGTTAAAAAACGTGGTCCATGGGCGCGTGCGGACTTGAGAGTGGTGACGCCGTTCCGGCGGCGATCCCGATTAGGAAGATGACAAATTGGCATAGCCCAGACCCTCCTGCCCATGATCGGACGGAGGATTCGCAATGCCCAAGACGACAACCGGTGACTGCCTGGAATTGAAGTCGGTCAACTTCGGAGCGGCTGCTATCGACATCGGATCAAGGATGCACATGGCTGCGGTGAATCCGGCCTGCACTGACATCCCAGTGCGGACGTTCGGCACATTCACGCAGGACCTGCATGATCTGGCGAACTGGTTCAAAGCGTGCGGCGTCACCAGCGTGGCGATGCCGGGGTCTATTGGATCCCGGTCTATGAGATCCTGGAGCAGCGCGGATTTGAGGTCATTCTGGTCAACGCACGCTACGCCAAGAACGTGCCTGGGCGGAAGACCGATGTCAGCGATGCCGCATGGCTACGCCAGCTTCATTCCTACGGCCTGTTTGCGCGGCAGCTTCCGACCGGATGCCGAGATTGCAACATTGCGCGCCTATCTACGCCAGCGCGAGCGGGCAGGGCCGCACTGTATGGCGAGCTCGGTGTCGATCTGACTGAGATCCATGGGCTGGGTCCGTCGATCGCATTGACGGCGATCGACAGCTCGCGACCGTACCGGGGAACCTTCTGGACCGGCAGTTCGCCGCCGAGCGGCCGAACCAGAAGTGGACCGCCGACTCACCTATCTCTGGACCGCCGAAGGCTGGCTCTATGTCGCAGCGGTCATCGACCTGTTCTCACGCCGCGTGGTTGGCTGGTCGATGAATGCCGCCATGACGGCACAGCTCTTGACGGACGCATTGTTGATGGCCGTCTGGCGACGCGGCAAGCCGGATGCCCTGTTGCACCATTCCGATCAGGCCGCCCAAGGCGGATTCAAGCGGTCGTCGCAACACCGAATATGTTCCACTCATGACAGCAACTCGTCAAGCGCCTCTGCTGGCGTTTTCCAACCCAAAGTTTTTCTCGGTCGAGCATTGAGGGCCGCGGCCACGGCGGCGATGTCGTCGGCGCTGTGGACGCTCAGGTCGGTGCCTTTCGGGAAGTACTGACGCAGCAGCCCATTGGTGTTCTCGTTGGTGCCACGCTGCCAGGGGCTTTGCGGATCGCAGAAGTAGACTTGGACACCCGCGTCGATCTTGAGACGATCGTGCTGAGCCATTTCGGCTCCCTGATCCCAGGTCAGCGAACGACGCATCTTCTTCGGGCAAGGTGATGATGGTGCGCGTAATCGCGTCGCGCACGGCTTCAGCTCCGGGTCCCGCGAGAGCAGGGCCATTCTTCATGCGTGGAGCTTCGCCATGCCCCGCAAGCCGGGGAAGATGCAGCAACATCGTGAAGCGTGTTGTCCGCTCAACCAGCGTGCCGATCGCCGAGCTGCCAAGACCAAGGATGAGGTCTCCCTCCCAGTGGCCCGGCACCGCGCGATCGGCCGCTTCGGCGGGGCGTTGACTGATCATGATCTCCGGCGAGACAAAGCTCTTGCCTCGCCTGCGTACGCGCGCCCTGGGGACCCGCAATACGCGCCCGGTTCGCAAGCAGGCCGACAGTTCGCGGCGTAGCGCTCCCCGACCGTGAACGAAGAGAGCTTGATAGATGGCTTCGTGGCTGATGCGCATCGTCTTGTCGTCCGGGAAGTCGATCGACAAGCGTCGGGCAATCTGCTCCGGGCTCCAAGCCCTGGCCCATCGCCGATCCTTTCGCGGGCCATGCCGGCGGCCCTTCCACGGAACGGCGGGACCAGGAACGGCAGCGCCACTCGGGGTCATGACCACGCCGGCCAGTCGCTGCTCCAGATAAGTGCGCAACGTTGTGTTGAGCGCAAGCTTAGGGTCTGTACCTAATTAGCGAGTTCTGATTCCCTGGTGCCAAGTTGATTCGGCACGGGGGACTTCGATGCGCAAAGGACTGTTCTGGCTCAACGACAAGCAGTGGGCTCAGATAGAGCCGCATCTGCCAACGAACCAGACCGGCCCGGCGCGCGAAGACGATCGACGCATTATCAGCGGTATCATTCACATGCTCCAGTGCGGCGCACGCTGGCGCGATTGCCCGTCCGACTATGGCCCTTACACGACGATCTATAATCGGTTCAATCGCTGGGCTAAGCGCGGACATTGGCAGGCGATCTTTGAAGCGCTCGCCCGCTGCGGCAAGGACCGAGTGGCTTTGTCGATCGACTCC
>NZ_JADPJC010000088.1:0-638 GCF_023073215.1 Bradyrhizobium sp. 35 | reverse complement strand
CGTGCGAGCAATCTGGCATCACGGTGACTTTGCCCAAGCCGATGACATCGGGTGCGAAGGCTTCGGGACGCTTCGGCAAACAGGACTTTGCTTATCTGCCAAATGAGGATGTTTATCGCTGCCCTGCCGGTGAGAAACTCAAATATTATTATACCAACGACGAAGACGGCCAGAAGCTGCGCAACTATTGGACGAACGCCTGCAAAACCTGTCCACTCAAATCGAAGTGCACGCCGAGCCCACAACGCCGTATCAAGCGATGGGTGCACGAGGACGTTCTCGAACGCGCTCAGGCGCGGCTCGACAAGAATCCAAACGCCATGCGCACACGCCGCGAGACCGTCGAGCATCCGTTCGGCACACTGAAGATGCGCATGGGCGCGACGCACTTCTTGTGCGTGACGCTGCCGAAAGTTGCGACCGAGATGGCGCTGTGCGTGCTCGGCTACAATCTGACACGCGTGCTGAACATCGTCGGGATGAAACCGCTGCTGGCGGCGGTGAGGGCGTGATACGGGCGTTGCCGCGCGCCGTTGCGGTTCATGGGGCGCGTAAAAGAGCCCCGACATTGCCTCAGGATGAGTTCTGGTCGAGCGGCCGTAAAACTTGCCCAAATTGATCGGACCGCGATAGCCTGA
>NZ_JADPJC010000106.1:0-5560 GCF_023073215.1 Bradyrhizobium sp. 35 | reverse complement strand
CGTAATCGCCCTCCCGTAGACCTTGTAAACCCGCGAAATCATCAGGATGATCGGCGAGTCGTAGCATCGCTCGCGAGGCCTTCATGCGAAAATGCGAAGCTGGGCGCGCTGCTCAACGTGACCCGACAGGCGGTTAGCTGGTTCAAGCCGACCCGCCCTGACACTGTGGCGCTCGGTCGTTTCCCGATCTTCATTCTGGACCGAGGTCCGAACGATGTGGTCTACGGCTTTCCGGACTTCGAACAGTGCGGCGTCAAAGCGGCGCCTCACAACCACGGGCCCGTGGTCGGCCCCGATGACTGGGGTCCGCAGGCCACCGAGGCCGAACTCCGCTCGGTCGGCGATGCGTTGGCGGCCCTTGTCCCGGGCGCGGCCGGGCCAATCATCGATCGAGACGTCTGCCTCTACACCAACACCGTGCCCGCCGACCGCCTGCCCGATGCGGGCGAGGAATTCATCATCGATCGCTGGCCGGATTCCCGCCTAATCGTCTGCTCCGCGTGTTCAGGCCACGGTGCGAAGTTCGCGCCTGCCATCGGGCAAAGGCTTGCCCGACTGGCCACCGATCCGTCCTACGAAGCGGAGTCCTTCTTTCAGCTTTCCCGATATTCTCAATTCGCCTGAGCGGATATCGCGGCGTGGCCGGATCTGCTACGTGACCCTGGCGGTGTCACTGGCCGATATGTTCTGCGCCGGCAAGCTTCGGCGCGGGACCTCCGAATTCGCGCGCGAAGACTCTTGAAGCGCGAATTGAGCCTTGAGCCGTGGTGTGAATCGGCGTGGGGGTCCCGAGGCTGACCGGCACGATAAGTCTCTGATTCACATCACATTGGAGGGGGCATGCTTCGATGCCGATTCACACATTGATCCAGCAAGCGGCGAAGGGGTTAATCTTGAACGCTTGTTCACAATGGATCCCGGGCTCGCGACTTCGTCGCTCCCCGGGGATGACGACCGTAACTCCCCTCCTGCGACCGTTCAGTTGGCGGCGCGGCGCAGGAAGGCCGGGATATCGAGAATAGCCTCATCGGGCGCATTGCGCGCAGGGGTGCGGCCGTAAGGATCGAGCGGCTGGTCGGCCGCGTGGCGCGCATGTTCCGGAGCCGCCCTTGCCGGTTGCCCCACGGGCTGTCGCGCCTCGGAGCGGAGCGGCGGGCTTTCCACTTGCGGAAGGGGTGCACTGCGCTCGATGCGATCGGCGATGCGGCGGCCGTCGTTGCGCAGCCTGCCCGCGAGCTGGGCGATGGCGGTTTCCACCGGTTGCGCCTGAGACGCCGGGTCGAGATTATCGATTCCGGTGGCCACCACCGAGACGCGGACGATACCTTCGAGGCTATCGTCAAACGACGCGCCGACGATAATGTTGGCGTCCGGGTCGGCCTCGTCGCGAATGCGGGTCGCAGCTTCGTCGACTTCGTACAGCATGAGATCCTTGCCGCCGGTGATAGAGATGATGAGGCCACTGGCGCGCTTGATCGAGGGATTCTCGATCAATGGATTGGAAATCGCGGCCACAGCAGCGGCAAGCACGCGCTTCTCGCCGGAGGCCTCGCCCCGTCCCATCATGGCCTTGCCCTTCTCCTTCATGACGGAGAGGACGTCCGCAAAATCGAGATTAATCAGGCCTTCCTTGACGATGAGGTCGCTGATACAGGCTACGCCGGAATAAAGCACCTGGTCGGCAAGGGCAAAGGCATCGGCGAACGTGGTCTTCTCGCTGGCCACCCGGAACAGATTCTGGTTCGGGATGATCAGCAGGGTGTCGACCGTCTTCAGCAACTCGTCGATGCCGGCTTCGGCAAAGCGCATGCGGCGCTGGCCCTCGAAGTAGAATGGCTTGGTGACTACGCCGATCGTGAGAATGCCGAGCTCGCGCGCGATCTTAGCGACGATGGGGGCAGCCCCGGTGCCGGTGCCGCCGCCCATGCCGGCCGTCACGAACACCATGTGTGCGTCAGTCAATTGATCGCGGATCGTATCGATCGCCTCTTCGGCTGCGGCGCGTCCCAATTCCGGCTGCGAGCCGGCGCCGAGGCCTGCGGTCACCTTTGTGCCGAGCTGGATGAGGCGCCTCGCCTTCGACATGGCCAGCGCCTGCGCGTCGGTATTGGCGACCACGAACTCGACCCCTTGCAGCCCGGCAGTGATCATGTTGTTGACCGCATTGCCGCCGGCGCCGCCGACCCCAAACACGACGATGCGGGCCTTCATTTCGTGGATATCGGTGGTGCCAGTCATTCTTCCCTCGTGATTGCTCCGGCAAGCCGGGGATGGAGATGAGGATCGAGTGCTACCTGCGAGTCGCGCGGTCTGCTTCCACGATCGCAGCGGCCAGATGTCCCAATCGACGCGCGGCTTGTCCCGCGATCGCGCCGCCGGCGTGGCGACCGTTCCGCAGAACCGCCACTTCGTCTTCCAGTAGTGCCGCCCACGCATTGGCGGCCGTCGTCTCGGCGGCCGCCTGCGTCAGCTCGACGGCGAGGCGATCGGCGCGCTCGCGCTCGCGCTCGAACACTGCCCTGTAGGCGGTTGCGACTGCCTCGAGCCGCGCGACCTCCGCCTTGAATGCCTCGATCTTAACTGCTTCGATCTGTGTCAGGAAGGCATCGATCGGGTCTACCCGGCGGCCGCGTCTTGGGCGGGGTGTGCACCGGAGCTCGGGGACATCAACGCTCAACAGGGCCTTGCCGTCCTCCGACCGCGAGCGCGGCAACCGGCGGCGTCTCGCAAGCGAACGCGCGGCCTCTCGGGAGATATGGAGGCGGGCACCCAGATCGGCATAGGTCAACAACTCGACGCACATCGGCGCTTCTCCTGGAGCGAACCGGGAAGGCATTTCGAGGTAATGATGGCTGGACGATTACCGCAGGCTAGGCCGCGTTGGTTAATGGATGGTTAACGCGCGAGCGGCGCGGTTTACGAGTGCCGTCACCACCCCGACCCCGGGATCGCAAGATACCATCAGCCGCGGCGACGTCCTGTTCGTCTTGCGCTGGCAGCGATAGAGCTTGAGGACGTTGGAGATGTTTTCGGAGTTCTCGTGCCGGTGCCGTCACAGCAGATGACGAGGTATTTGGGCTCGGGTCTCGGTGCGTGCTCGGGATGCGCCTCCGGGTGATGCTACCGCGGCGATTATAGCGAAAATGGATGGCAGCGAGGAGACGAAGGCGGCGTCGCCGGCATGGTACCCCGTGTATCATCTGTTGACATTAACCACTTGTTAACCATGCCGGCGGCTAATGTGGACGAGTGGGGGATCACCATGTCGGCCCATGTGACGCGACCGAAGTTGATGCCTGTTTCGGCCGATCCAGCCTTTCGGTCGCTCAACCGGCTGGCGGTTCGCGCCAAGGCCGTCCTACAGACCAAAACGGCTGTCCTACGGAGCAAAGCCATGTTCGGAAAGGACGATTTAGTGGACAATCTCAGCCGCGATCTTGATCGCGCGCGCGGAAGACGCGATGCACTCGCATCCGAAGCCACGACGCTGACGGCCCAGATCGCCGAAATTGAAGCCCGCCTTTCGGAGGAGAAGACCAGGCGGGAGCGTGATCGCGTTTTGGGCGAAATCGAAGCGATAAAATCCCGAATCAGGCAAGCCGCCGGCGCGTTTGCACCCGTCGTGGATGGTCTCTCCAAGGCGATCGAGTCGGCTGCTGCAGTTGTGCCCGAGGCTCGCGAGCTCAATAGTTTCCTGGTGTCGGTGGCGACCGAAATCGACAGTGTGCTCGATCCCCTGCTGCGCGAACTGGATCAGCGCGCGGATGCGGTGCGAGTCGGCCACGTAGCGCTGGACCTCCCGAGTTCGTCCAATGAAGCTCCCATCGTGCTGCCGAAAGACGGCAACGAACGCCTGCTTCGCTTTCCAGCATGGCTGTCTCGCGACAAGGAGACGGACAAGGAAACAGCGGAGAGCCCGCGCAGCACGGCAGCGTGAACCTGGTGGGCGCCGTCGTCCTTGCGGCGCATCCTTCGAGACGCCCGCCCCAAAATCGCCCATTTTGCTGCGCGACCGGGTCGCAGTCGTGCGAGGCAGATGCTGGGTCATTGCCTAGGGTTGGTGCTACCGGCCTCAGCGTCGAGTTTACTAGTATGCTCTTGGCAAGCTCTGATTGGTGAGGACCAGCCGCTCACACAGTCCGTTCCCAGGTTCGAGTCCGTGCGGATCATTGTGCGGCGTTCGTTGTGCCGCTGAGGCGGTTGCCGAGGTCTGTGACGTGCTGGACTCGACCGGGGATGCGTACCCGGAGTGTCACTCAGAGCTCGGGTAGGCCATCTACTCATAGGTCGAGTGCTGTGAGCTGCTGCCGGTTTGATGGACACCAAGATTGGGTGTTTTATCGAGCCAGAGGTGGGTCATGCAGAGACGGAAGTTCAGTCGAGAGTTCAAGATCGAGGCGGTCAAGCTCGTCAGGGAGCGCGGGGTATCTGTGGCGCAAGCTGGCCGAGACCTGGGCGTTCATGAGAACGTGCTGCGCAAATGGGTGAAGGAGTTCGGCTTCGACGCTGCGCAGTCCTTCCCCGGCCACGGGCAAATGAAGCCTGAGCAATTGGAGATCGAGCGGCTGCGGCGCGAGGTCAACAAGCTGAAGGCGGAGCGGGATATCCTAAAAAGGAAGCGACATGAAGTTCGGCTTCATCGCGAAGCACCGGGGCATCTGGCCGGTGGCATGGCTATGCGAAGCGATGGGCGTGTCGCGGTCGGGCTTTCATGCCTGGCTGAACCGATCGCCCAGCGCCAGATCCCGAAGCGACGAGACCGTAGGCCAGCAGGTCAAGGTCAGCTTCCTTGCCAGTGACCGGACTTACGGCGCGCGGCGCGTCTGGCGAGACCTTCTGGCGGACGGCGTCGAATGCGGCCTGCACCGGGTCGAACGGCTGATGCGCCTGCAGGCCCTGCGGGCGCGGCCACGACGCCGGCGTCTGCCGAAGGACGCAGGCCATCGCCAGATTGCGAACGTGGCGTCGAACCTTCTGGATCGGCAGTTCGAGGCCGAGCGCCCGAACCAGAAGTGGGTCGCCGACTTCACCTACATCTGGACGGCTGAGGGCTGGCTCTATGTGTCGGCGGTGATCGACCTGTTCTCGCGCCGGGTGGTCGGCTGGTCGATGAGCGCCAGCATGACCGCCCAGTTGGTTGCGGACGCCCTGTTGATGGCGGTCTGGCGGCGCGGCAAGCCGGATGCCCTGATGCATCATTCCGATCGCGGCAGCCAGTACGTCAGCGAGCAGTTCCAGCGCTTGATGGCTGATAGCGGCATCGTCTGCAGCATGAGTCGGTCCGGCAACGTCTGGGACAACGCGGCGATGGAGAGCTTCTTCTCGTCGCTGAAAACCGAACGCACCGAGCGCAAAACCTATCGCACCAGGAACGAGGCCAGAGCAGATGTGTTCGATTACATCGAGCGGTTCTACAACCGCGCATCAGAACACCCATCTGTCTATGTTGTTGAAGAGAAACGACTTTGCTGATTGGGATTCGATCCCGTGGGGTATCTTGGGTTCTGTCGCGCTCGTTCGGCGATAGATCGAGCAGCAGTTGTTATCAGCGAGCTGCGGG
>NZ_JADPJC010000033.1:0-640 GCF_023073215.1 Bradyrhizobium sp. 35 | reverse complement strand
ATCGATCCACGCCCATAAACGTTTAAAGCTGCACGCTGGCTCCTGCTTGCGCGCGTCGCAATCTGTCAGAGCTTACGTCCCATTAGACGGTGTGAGCGCAGTCGTGCGACGAACGAAGACGACGCCGATCCACGAGTTGGAGCGTTACATGCGGTGCAAGGATTGTTCGGACGTGCGGGGCTATTGCAGCGGGCAAAACGGACGATCTGTTCTGTCTGCCGCAGAAAGATACCGTTGATGCAGAACCAAAACCAGAATGTTCGGGTCGGGATTCGAGTCGTATCGCCACCAACATGGCAACGACTTTGTACGCTAAAGTACGATCTTCTGCGATGTTGTACTCTGACGGCAGCGGTTCGAGCGCTCGTACGGATTGTCTCAGCCGCGAAAGCGCGGCGAACTTTCTGAAAGTCAGGTCGATGCCACAAGCGGGCGATGCGGGACAGCGGGCCTGAAGAACGGGCGGCCGAGTTCGACCGGCTCGGACGCATGGGAACGCTTCCTCCTTCTACCGAGGCAGGTCCGGTCCCTTCAGCTTTCGCGTGGGCTGCGATCGAGGTTCACCGAGAAATAGTCGACCACTTCCGTAGCCTCGGCGCCTTGCCTGAAACCCCGCTGTTCTTCGAAATCGACGGAAGGA
>NZ_JADPJC010000078.1:0-5614 GCF_023073215.1 Bradyrhizobium sp. 35 | reverse complement strand
CGAGTCGATCGACAAAGCCACTCGGTCCTTGCCGCAGCGGGCGAGCGCTTCAAAGATCGCCTGCCAATGTCCGCGCTTAGCCCAGCGATTGAACCGATTATAGATCGTCGTGTAAGGGCCATAGTCGGACGGGCAATCGCGCCAGCGTGCGCCGCACTGGAGCATGTGAATGATACCGCTGATAATGCGTCGATCGTCTTCGCGCGCCGGGCCGGTCTGGTTCGTTGGCAGATGCGGCTCTATCTGAGCCCACTGCTTGTCGTTGAGCCAGAACAGTCCTTTGCGCATCGAAGTCCCCCGTGCCGAATCAACTTGGCACGAGGGAATCAGAACTCGCTAATTAGGTACAGACCCTAAGTCATCTGACTCTGAAATTCTGGGGTTGCATAAGCGGCGGCGAACTTGTCGTGCGTAGCGCGCCGGACGCCCTCCGGCGCCCGCCGGATCGGCCAACACACGAGGCCAAGCAGCGCCCTTCATCCAATGGCCCCTTTGAGTAACCGTCAACCTTCGATCGCGATGATGGACGCCGCAGCGCTTCTGGAAAATCTTCCGTTCAATGATCTCCGTCAAGCTGCCGGTTGGCGAGACTGGGCCGCAAGGTGGAGAGGGCTCGGAGATGTTCACTGCCTGCGCGGCGACCTGAACAGTGAAGAGCGGGCGATCGATGAGGCCCGAGAGGCGTGGTTTAGTGCCAGTAACGGCTTTCTGAGTTGCTCGGCGGCCGCTTGACAAAGAGCGCCCAGAGGGTGAGCAGGCTTCGGCAAACATTGAGCTTTGCGTTCAAAGGCTCGGATCGGCTGTGCAACAGAAACTGGAACGTGCAGATCACGTGCTGCTGGAATCAATCCGAAGCTCCAGCATTTTGTTTACCCTCCGGTCATCCCGAGTTATGTGCCGGCAGCTACTTGCGTCAGCAGAGAGCAAGAGGCGGAAACTACTTGGCCGCGGGTTGCATCCAAACTCTTGCTTCGATCTGTTTGGATTTTTGTCGGCTCAGGCCAACGTCGATGCCGCTCGGATTGGCGTCCACAGTGAAGGGTTGTCAGCTGTTATAGCCACTGATGTTGCTGCGACGCGCGTAGCCGCGGCGGTTTGCGACGGCGGTCTTTGGAACTGGGCTCGGATGCTGGCTCTATAGGGTGGATGACGAGAGCTGTAGAAGCGCTAGCAGTCTGCTGAAAAACCCCTCACCAGGGAGGGGACTTGATGATTCACTTTATCATCTCGAATCGGCGGAGACGATCATGCGCGGCAGGTTTACGGATCAGGGCGCGCCTGTTTTCGTACGTCGCGCGTAAGCGTGTGCCAGCGAACCATCCGCTGCGGAAGGTTCGGGAACTTGTCCGGGATGTTTTGAGTGATTTGACCCGCGGCCTTGGGAGGCTCTACGCCAGCGAGGGACGTCCTTCGATCCCTCCAGAGCAATTGCTGAGCGCCTTGCTGCTGCAGGTGTTCTACGGCATCCGCTCGGAACGTCAGTTGATGGAACAACGTAAGCATCCGGTGAGACTTTCAATTACTCACAAGTGCTTGATTCATTTGCGGGAGGGCTCGATCGAAGAATCTTGAATCAGATGAATCGGTTGTGATTCATTGTTGAGCACCTGAATCGCGACGGCGAGGTGCCTTCATGTGTTCGAGGGGTGCGATATCTCGTCGGTCGGCGAGCCCGGATGGTCACCAGGATGATCGTGATGAAAGCGCCGTCGAACACTGGACTGAGCGCGAGATCGACAAGACAGCTTTCAGGGACGCCCGTCTTGGTCAACGATTTGGCGAGCTGTTAAGGCAAATTGGTGATGGCATGGGCGGGAGCATCCCGTTCGCGTGCCAAGACTGGGCGAACACGAAGGCAGCCTACCGCTTTTTCGCTAACGAGCGCGTGGAGGAAGCCGATATTCTTAGCGGCCACTTCGCCGCTACGCGCACCCGTTACGATGATTGTACAGGCCCGATTCTCCTTATCCAGGACACCACAGAATTCTCCTACCAACGCGCGAACACGAGCGCGATCGGCATAGCCAAGAGCGTCAATAGCGGCCGGGACAAAGGTGGCCGTTGGCGCCATCACACGGTCTGCGGAATGCTGATGCATTCGAGCCTCGCGGTGACCGTAGAGGGTCTCCCCCTGGGATTGGCGGCGGTGAAGTTCTGGACACGGAAAAAATTCAAGGGCACGGCCCAACTCAAGAAGAAGGTCAACCCGAGCCGCGTTCCCATCGAGAAGAAGGAGAGCGTTCGATGGCTCGACAATCTCAGGCAATCGATCGAACGGCTCGGACAGCCGGAGCGTTGCATTCATATCGGCGACCGCGAAAGCGACATCTACGAATTGTATTGCCTGACGCAAGAGCTTGGCGCTCACTTCCTTGTCCGCGCCTGCGTCGATCGGCTGGCAGGCGATGGCGGCCATACGATTGCGACCGAGATGGAAGAGACCAGCGTCAAGGGCCTGCATTACATCGACGTGCGGGGACGACAAGGGCGAGATGACGAAAGCCGCGCTGGAGATCAAGTTCAAGCGGATCGCGGTCTTGCCTCCGATCGGAAAGCAAAACCGCTATCCCGCCCTCGACCTGACGGTAATCCACGCCAGCGAGCGCGGTGCGCCAAAGGGCCGGAAACCCATTGAGTGGAAGCTAAGAGGCGAGATCACCGTTGGCTTTTTGCCCTGCACCTTGCGCCGCGCATTCTCCGCCAGATCAGCCATCACGAAGAAGGGCCGCCTGGCATGGACCCAGCACGCGGCTTCCTGGATCGGACCTGCGTTGCGGCCTGGGTCGTAAAGCTTGCCATAGCCGCTATAGGCATCGGCCTGGAGGATGCCGCTGTAACCGCCAGATGGGCTTGGGGATGCTCACCGGTGCGGTCGCGCGAGTAATCGAACACCGCCCCAGGCGGTGCCGGGCCGCCAAAAGGTTTGTCGTCGCGCACATAGACCCAGATACGGCCGGTACCGGTCTTGCCTTTGGCCAGGACCGGCACCGTCGTGTCGTCCCCGTGCAATCGCTCGGCGCTCAGCACATAGGCCTCGAGGCGCCGGAACAAGGGCATCAACGCAACCGTACAACCGCCGACCTGGTCGGCGAGGGTCGACAGGCTGATCGGCACGCCTTCCTTGGCATAGCGTTCGGCCTGCCGGTTCAGCGGCTGGTGCTGGCCAAACTTCTCGAACAGCACCATCGCCAGCAAGCTTGGCCCAGCCCAGCCGCGGGCAATCACATGGAACGGCGCCGGGGCCTGACTGATCTTCTCGCAGTCCCGGCAAGTAAACTTCTCGCGGACGTGCTGGATCACTTTCCAGGATTTCGGGATCACCTCCAGCGTTTCGGTGATGTCCTCGCAGAGCTTGGATAATCGCGAGCCGCCGCAGCAGGCGCACGACGTCGGCCCTGAGACGATCACGCGCTCGCGGGGTAGATGCTCCGGGAACGGCTGGCGCGACGGCCGCTTGCGCGTGAACGAGGCCACCTTCGTGGTCTTGGTCGCAGCTATTTCGGCGGCCAGTTCATCCTCGGTCGCTGAGGCCTCGAGCTCCTCCAGCGTCAGCTTAAGCTGATCCAACAGCCGGGCGGTACGCTCCGAGCGAGGGCCATAACGATCACGGTTCAGCTTTTCGATCTGCAGCTTCAGGTGAGCGATCAGCGCCTGGTCGTCGGACTGTTGGGCGCGAACGTTGGCGAGTTCGGCGCGGGTTGCCAGCAACGCGGCCTGCAGCGCCTCAATGTCTTCCGGCAGCTTCTTGGGACTATCACCCATGCACCAATGGAATCACAAAAGCTGCGATTTGGCGCGTATTTTTTGCAAGTTACGCATAAACCTAGTCGTTAGGCGCGGCAGGCGTATTTGAGGCGGTGAGCGATAATAATGAACGCAGGCAGCGAAGCACCTGGCCGCTCGACCGTTCATCCAGGCGTCTGCACTGGATCGCACCAAACCTGCGTATCAGCAGACCAAGCGCAGAATTTCGGCAAGGAACGTCAAACATCCGGTAAATCCGACCTCAGACCTCGCTAGTGTCTATCATAGTCCGGAGAAATCGCCGCTCCGTCGGTATCCTTGAAGTTCTAACGTGGGCAGCCGCCCGGCTGAAGCCAATGAACGATAACGAGGTTGGATGCTTTTCGGCTCTCCCATTATGTCGAAGCTCACCGGAAGGCGCTCGGGTCAAGAGAGTCGACCGCGGTGACCAGGCGCTCGGGTTTGTCTTAAGTACAACCAGCCTCTTAGGCGCATGCACGCGCTGTGACTGTAGGTCCGAACTACGGGTATGTCCGGCATCAGTTCAAGGGGTCCTGTCAGCGAATGTGTTCGTCGGGATCCGCTCCGCCTCATCGATTCCGCCGAGCAGGCGGGAGGCTGTGGCATTTCCTCGTGCTGCGAAGCTGACCGCAGCATTGCTCTGGGGGCACGATTTCCCTCACTTCGCCTAAGGTGAATCTCGCTTAAATCAAAGAGCTTCTCTCATGATTACTCTCTCTACCATCCAGGATGCGCGGAGGCGCATCGCCAGCTACATCCTTTCGACGCCGCTCGTAGCATCGCAGACGCTGTCGGAGATCTGTGGCCTTCCGGTAAGCCTCAAGCTCGAGCATCGCCAGACTACCGGCAGCTTCAAGTTGCGCGGTGCGAGCAATGCTGTCCTCCAGCTTACGGAAGCTGAGCGAGCGCGGGGTGTCGTCGCTGCTTCGACGGGAAATCACGGTCGAGCGCTTTCTCATGCATCCATCACGGTAGGTTCGCGTGCAACGATTTGCATGTCACGGCTCGTACCTGAGAACAAGGTCCTCGAGATCCGCCGCCTTGGTGCAGACGTTCGTATCGTTGGCCGCTCGCAGGATGAAGCGCAGCAGGAGGCGGCGCGCTTGGTGGCTGAACATGGGCTGATAATGTTGCCGCCGTTCGATCATGCACACATTATCGCCGGGCAAGGGACGATTGGCCTCGAGATAGTCGAGGCGATGCCGGATGTCGCTACCGTGCTCGTGCCGCTCTCCGGTGGAGGACTGGTGGCCGGCATCGCAGCAGCGGTGAAGGGCATGCGGCTCGATGCAAAAGTCGTTGGGATCGCCATGGAACGTGGCGCGGCAATGAAGGCGAGCCTCGACGCGGGCCGGCCTGTGCAGGTCGCCGAATTCCCGAGCCTTGCCGACTCCCTGGGCGGGGGGATTGGCCTTAGGAACAAGCTTACGTTCGCCATGTGTGAAGCCCTACTCGACGACTTAATACTGCTAAACGAGAGTGAGATAGCGGCTGGCATTCGTCATGGTTATGAGAAAGAGCGCGAGATCCTGGAAGGGGCGGGTGCCGTTGGCATTGCGGCGCTGCTCGCCCGCAAAATGGCTGGGTTGCGGGGGCCAATCGCGATCGTGCTGTCAGGCCGCAATATCGACATGGAACTGCATCGCCGGATCGTAAACGGGATGAATGATCCTCTTCAGAAGGTCTGATGCGAAGAACAAATCGTCGGAACGGGCTCTTAGGGAAGTCGTGCGGCTCGATCTCCACCTAGGGTTCAGACTCAATTGATCCAATAAGCGACGAGAGCGGCGAGGTGGACGGCGGCCAAGAAGTTTCTGGCAAGTTTGTCGTAGCGAGTAGCAACACGCCT
>NZ_JADPJC010000095.1:0-5842 GCF_023073215.1 Bradyrhizobium sp. 35 | reverse complement strand
ATCCGGGGCGAGCCGGGATGAACTTCTGCTCCTACATAGTGCGCGACCAGTCGGACGATTCGTTCGCCATCCGCTGCCGAAAGGCTCTCTCCGGTGTCTGTAAGGCCGCTCGACAGTCGGTCGATCCACAGCCGCCCGTCGGGATTGAGCATCACCTCGACGATTGCCGGATCTTCCAAAAACCCTGCGATGGCGGGCCCCAACGCGGTACGCAGCATACGCGCTCCGCGCAAGTTCGCTTCTGAATCATAAGAATGGATCGCCACGATTTGCCCCAAGCTGCTGAGGCCGCTTTCGCGCCCTCATCTGAAGGCAAATAAAAGATAGATCGCGTGTTACCTCAACTAAGGGAATATGCTGTTCGCAGTCTAGCGTAGAGAAAGGAACATTTGAAAAGAGCGCCGGCTTGACGCCCCGGCCCCTCGACCGCGAGGCGAGAAATCAGCAATGAGCAATGGTCCTGAGCTTACTATTTTTACGCCTTTCCCGGCCGCGGTGTTTGCTCAGCCTGAGCTGGTCCCGGTTGTCTGAACAGAATCTCCGCGTTGATAAGTGGAGCCTCTGCCGGGGTTAGGCTGCCAAGCGGATTGGCAGTGGGGTGAAGTAGGCTTGATCAGGTGTGCTGCCGTCAAGGCTCGAGTGGGGACGGCGGCGATTGTAGAAGTCGAGATATCTGCCGATCGAGTCGCGCGCCTCGCTGACGGTCTCGTAGGCCCGCAGATACACCTCCTCGTACTTGACGCTGCGCCACAACCGCTCGACGAACACGTTGTCCCGCCAAGCCCCTTTGCCGTCCATGCTGATGGCGATGCCGTTGCCGGCGAGCACGGCGGTGAAGTCCGCACCGGTGAACTGTGAACCCTGGTCGGTGTTGAAGACGTCAGGCCGGCCGTGCAGCGCCAAGGCATCCTCCAGGGTCTCGACGCAGAAGGCCGCTTCCATCGTGATCGATAACCGCCATGACAATACTCGTCGGGTAGCCCAATCGAGCACGACAGCGAGATACACGAAGCCGCGCGCCATCGCGATGTAAGTGATGTCCATCGCCCAGACCTGGTTCGGACGCGTGATCTCCATGCCGCGCAGCAGATACGGATAACTCTTGTGGCCGGGCTCCGGCTTCGTGGTTCGGAGGCGGCGATAGAGCGCTTCTATCCCCATCCGCCGCATCAGCGTTTTGACATGCCGGCGGCCGATCTTGCACCCCTGGGCAGCCAGCAGGCCTCTCAACATCCGCGAACCGGCGAAAGGAAACTCCAGATGCAGCCGATCGAGACGCCGCATGACCGCGAGATCGGCGTCCGATACCGGGCGCGGCAGGTAATAGACGCTGCCACGGCTGATCTGCAAGACTTCCGCTTGCTTCCTGATCGACAAATCGTGCTCGCGGTCGATCATCGCTTTGCGCTCAGCAATCCCGCCTTGGTGAGCGCACCTTCTAAATCGTTCTCCAGCGTCAGCTCGCCGATCTTGGCGTGCAGCGACTTTACGTCCACAGCCGGCACGGCGGCCGTCACACTTCCAGATCCGAAAACCTCGGAAGCTCCTCCCTCGAGCTGCGCCTTCCACGCCATAATCTGATTGGGATGGACGTCAAATTGCTCAGCCAGTTGAGCTATCGTTCGGTCGCCCTTCACGGCAGCGAGTGCCACCTTGGCCTTGAAAGCCGGCGTGTGGTTCCGGCGCGGTCGTCTGCTCATGGTCTCTCCTGTTCGCGGCGATTATCGCCGCCGTCAGGCAGAAACTCCACTTATCCTCCTGTTCAAATTTGCGGGGCCCAGCTCTGCCTCCATTGCTTCTCCTGAACCAATGTCGCTCCCTCGCGTGGGCACGATTGAGCTCCCAGTTTTTGAGGAAGCTCAAACCCGGAATGATGAACCACATCAGCCGGCGGGCTGCCGCAGGCACCAATGCCGACGCTGGGTCCCGTGCACCACCCTGAGCGTAACATGCCCCTGCACCATTCCCCCTGGACTCAGGGTGGCCCAGTACTGCACGAGGATTGCCGACGCAGAATGCAGGCGTTCAAAGAGTGATTTCTAGTCCGCAATGGCCGAGCTGAAATCGCAGATCTACTTGAGCTGCGCGTGTAGCGAGACATGGTCGAGTTCACCTTCCCACCACGACACAAACACCGCGGCAATACCGTTCCCGATGATGTTGGTAAGCGCGCGCACCTCGCTCATGAACTTGTCGATCGAGAATACGATCGCAATGCCCGGGACGAGGTCAGGACTGACCACGGTCAACGTTGCGGCCAGGGTGACGAACCCGGCACCGGTAACACCACTCGCGCCCTTCGAGGTGAGCATCGCCACTACGAGTATCGTGAGCTGCTGGCCGAAGTCGAGATCGACCCCGAGCGCCTGCGCGATGAACAAGGTCGCCAACGTCATGTAAATGTTGGTCCCATCCAAATTGAAAGAGTATCCTGTCGGCACCACCAGGCCCACGACCGGCTTGGAACAGCCCAGCCGTTCGAGTTTTTCCATCAACTGCGGCAGCGCGCTTTCGGACGACGACGTTCCGAGCACGATCAACAGCTCATCCTTGATGTAGAAGATGAACTTTAGAATAGAAAAGCCGACCAAGCGCGCGACCAGGCCAAGCACAATGATCACGAAGAGCCCGGCTGTCACATAGAACAGAGCAACCAAGCTGATGAGTTTACCGAGCGCGGACGGTCCGAATTCGCCGATAGTGTAGGCCATGGCGCCGAACGCCCCGATTGGCGCTGCCTTCATTACGATCCTAATAACACCAAACACCGCGTGTGCAGCATCGTCGACCAGACTGCGCATCCGCTCACCCCGCTGGCCAAGCGCCATCAGCGAGAACCCGAATAGGATGGCAAACAGCAGCACCTGTAGCACGTCGCCTCGCGCCAGAGCGCCAACTACGCTATCCGGAATAATATTGAGGAGGAAATCGACCGCCTTCTGCCCTTCCGCTCTTTTAACGTAGTTGGCTACCGCCGCGGCATCAGCCCTGGGAGCGAGCCCATGACCGGCCTGAACGAGATTGCCCATCACGAGACCCAGGATCAGCGCGAAGGTTGACACGATCTCGAAGTAAAGCAGCGCCTTGACGCCGACTCGGCCGACCTTTCGTGCATCCTGAACATGCGCAATTCCGGACACAACAGTGCAGAAGATGATCGGGGCGATCACCATTTTGATCAGCTTGATGAATCCGTCACCAAGCGCTTTGACCCAGCTGTTCGTCCCCACAGAAGGCCACAACCAGCCAACGAGAACGCCAATCAGGATCGCGATGAGTACCTGGATATAAAGAACATTGTACCAGGGGCCAGATGGCTGGAACAGGGCGGCGGCTTTAACAGAGCGGCGCTGGCGGTGATTGTACATCACGCTCGACCCGGCGCCGTGGTACCAAAGCGGGGTGACAATGGAGGCACGGCTTCGCTCAGTGCTCCCTTAGCGCGGCGCGCACAGCGCACTGACCGCTTTAAAAAACCCCGTCCGTTGCCACCGGTTGCCGCCTCTCCCGAATGGGCTTGCGGCCAACGCGAAACAAAGTCCTGAATCCCTTCTGAAACCAGCGGTAAAAACTTGAGAAAGCTTCCTTGAGAGTTCGAATGCATCAGCGTCACCACCCATTTCAATCTTTTTTGGTTGTTCGAAGATGCCACCAGCATGTTAAATGCCGCCACCCCTAGTAGCCGGCGACCACTCTTCACCTGAGGCATTCTCGCCGTATCGCGCCGGACCGCGACCGCACGTTGAAGAGACATTCACCGTAAAGAACTTGTGGTGGTGCGGCGCGCCTGCGTTCACCCCTCACTCGTCCTATCCTGGCTTCAGGTGAATGCCCGGACATTCCCAAAGGCATCAACTTCGATCGAAAACCACAAGGGCCGAGAAGACATAGCCAGTAGCATTGCTCACGCTGCCTCCATTGGCGATCCCGGTTCCGCCTTTTCGGGAGCTGTGTTTTGCGGTGCCGAACAACACTCCTCGTAACAGAGCTTCTCAGTCCTGTAGCTCGCCAAGGCCTGGAGGGAGCACTGCACGAGATCCCGTTTCGCTACATCGGAGGCAGGCGCTGCATCCAGCCATTTCAGCGCCACCTCGACCAATTCGATCGCGCGATCCCTGTTACCGGTCTCGTAATAGTACCGAGCGACCGCCCCGTACGAGAGGAACTTCGCGCCCTCGCTGCCTTGGGGCGGATTCGCCGCGAGGATGTGTTCGGAAAGGTCCCTGCCCATGGCATAGCGCTCGGCATGTGGGAAACCGGAGTAGTCTTTCGCGGGGTCGAAGAGTTGGCGGATGGCCACGCTCATCCAAACCACAGATTTCTTGTCGATCGCATCGCGAACCAATTGGCGCAATACCGCCAAGCCGGCCCGCATGTCGCGTATCTTGTGAAGCAACAATTCCGCATGAAGCCCACGGAAGGTGACATCGTCCGGCATCGCAGCGAGTGCCTCCTCAACCCCTGAAAGGGCTGCCGCCCAATCCTTACTATTCATGGCGGCTTCAAGTCTGGCAAAGATCGGTTCCACCAGCGCTCGCTTCTGCGATAGTTCGCGCTTTCTGCGTCTGCCCGTGGTTATCCTCTCCGCATCCAGGGCTTTGGCTTCGTCGCTCACTGCCCAGGAGCCGTTCAGAACTTTTGGCAACAGGTTATCGAGTTGCGTCGGATGGCCGATAAAGGCGAAGCGGCCGTCACGATCGACCACGAATGACGAGGGAATCCCGACAGAAAAGCTGGGATCCATCCAAAGCTTGTTCATTTCGCCGGAGTAGTCGAATGCGATCGCGAAGTTCAGATCTGGCAAGCTCTTCGTCAACCAAGCGTCCAAGCTGGCTCGCGCTTCATCTGCCGTCGAAGCTTGTTCGTGAGCCGCGATGCCCACCACCTCAACTCCGTTGCTCCTGTATTTGCTTTGCAGGGTCACCAAATTCGGCATCGAGGCGATACATGGTCCGCACCACGTCGCCCAAAACTCGATGATGTATACTTTCCCAGGCTCGAACTTTGTAAGGGGTTGGCCACGGAGCCAGTCCTCAACTTTGATGGAGGGAGCCGGCGAACCGACTCTCAGCACATTCTCCGCACCGACTTGACTTGCGCTCTCAGTCACACTGGTCATTGCTCAAATTCGCTTTACCTGGCTCTGTGGAAAACAACAGCAAGTCGCATGCCAGCCAGCGCACATTCATATTACGCATTTTTCGTATCATTCCTGTCGACCTTGCGACGCATGTCGCATATCCGACCAGCTGTTTGGAGCTTCTTAGGCAATCAGTCGGCCGGACCTCCTTAACGCAGACCGAAGAGGCGGGAAGTCAGGCAGAAGGCCGAGTTCACCACTCCACATCATGATCGGTTTCCAGGATAACCATTTCGGCGCTCGGGATCATGACGTGAACTGACCTGCCTTGGCCCGTCGACTTGCGCTTGACGGCGATCTCAGATTTCCAATTCAACCATTTGAACCAAGGGGCGATGAACCAGACTAGGGTCTGTACCTAATTAGCGAGTTCTGATTCCCTCGTGCCAAGTTGATTCGGCACGGGGGACTTCGATGCGCAAAGGACTGTTCTGGCTCAACGACAAGCAGTGGGCTCAGATAGAGCCGCATCTGCCAACGAACCAGACCGGCCCGGCGCGCCAAGACGATCGACGCATTATCAGCGGTATCATTCACATGCTCCAGTGCGGCGCACGCTGGCGCGATTGCCCGTCCGACTATGGCCCTTACACGACGATCTACAATCGGTTCAATCGCTGGGCTAAGCGCGGACATTGGCAGGCGATCTTTGAAGCGCTCGCCCGCTGCGGCAAGGACCGAGTGGCTTTGTCGATCGACTCC
>NZ_JADPJC010000098.1:0-6335 GCF_023073215.1 Bradyrhizobium sp. 35 | reverse complement strand
CAGTCGATCGGCGCGCCGTAAACCCTGTGCAAAAAAGCGGGCTTCGAGCCCGAACCATTTATCTGGGAACGGCACGCGCGGATCTCATCATGGCCTGGCCGCAACAGCGGCCCACTTGCAAGAGGCCGGATACATTTGTGCAGACTGCATCGTCCTCATTAAACGACCTTGCACGGGCGGGGCGGGTCATACATTCTTTCCCACGAGGTTCTTTAAGGCAGCATTGTCCAGCATGGCGTGGGCCAAGAGCCGCTTCAGCCGTGTGTTCTCGTCCTCCAGCGTTAAGGCCGCGGCCATCACGTCTGGCATCACCCAACTGCCCCCAAACTGCGTGGCACCAAATTGTGTCACCGCCACCGCTGATGGAGGTTATAGAAAGAGAAACTCTATTTACTGAACGCCGAGACCAGAGCGCCTTCGCATCGCTTCCGCGCCGGGCTAGAAGGCGTGACGCACGTCGGCGCGCCCCTGATGCGACGCAGGGTGTCGGGGGCCAGATACTGACCGAAAATAATGCCGCCCTGCGCGTTCCGGCTGAATAGCGATCGTTCACAACTCTCTCGATTTTAGGTCAGCTCGTTGGGTACAGGATCTCGAACGTTTGGTCGTACCCGCGGCGCAGCGACGATGCGGGCGATCTTCGGCCGAAGATCGACCAGCTCGATAAAAGCGTCAGGTTGGCGACGCAGTTCGTCGGCAACCATTGCCGACCGAGCCGCCAGCGTCGAGATCACAGTTACCCGGACACCCCGCCGTTGTACGGCTTCAACGAGCGAGCGGAAATTGCCATCGCCCGAGACTAGTACCATTTGGTCGACTTGATCGGCAAGCTCCATGGCATCGACCGCAAGATCGACAGCCATGCTGTATTTGACCTTGCGCCGGCCGCTCGCGTCAACGAACTCATTGATTGGCTTCGTGACGACGGTGACGCCATTGTATTCCAGCCAGTCGATCAACCGACGGGCTGACGAAAATTCGTGGCCCTCAATCGTTCTGGTATAATAAAAGGCTCTTACGATGCTTCCCTGGCTCCCGCTCTGTCGTAGAAAGCGTTTGTGATCGACATCGAATCCGAGCGCCCGCGAAGTCGCGTGCAAGTTTAGTCCATCGATGAACAGAGCGGTTTTGCTGACCGGGTAATCTGCCATTAGCGTCCCTCCAATGAGCGATGCCGAGCCCCGCTCTTCAACTGCCATCCTGATACCTGCCTATGCCGAGCGCGGCATAGACAGGTCTCGACCAGGGACGCGACGACAGTCCAGTGTTCGGTCCCACTGCCGGATCCGGCAAGCAGCGCGTCTAATGGCTCGTCACAGTGATTTTGACGGTTTGATACCGAGCCAGCTTAGGATCGGCAAGTTTTCTGGCGCCATGAGGATTTCGATGCTTCTGGGGGTGTCGGCTTGACGTCGAATGAGGCCGTTACGTTCGAGCGTGACGATCATCTGATGGACTGAGGGCGGGCTAACACCGAAGTGACGCTGCATGTCGGCTTCGGCGGGTGGCCGTCCGAACATGTGCGAGTAGTATAGATGAAAGCCAGATAATGGCCCTGCTTCTCGGTAAACCGTGTGACCTCACTGAACTTTCATCCAGCGGCAGTTAGAGTCTCGGGGCGCCTGATTTTTGGCTCATGGATCGACTCGTCCGGAGCCTCCGACAGGGAGCCGAACGATGAATGTACGGTACCGGATCGAATTGAGCCAAGCCAGCGAGAGGAGCTGACGGCGATGCTGAGCAACGGCAAGCATGCCGCTCGCAAACTCAAGCGGGCCCAGATTTTGCTGGCGGCCGATATCGGCAGCCGCGGCGAGGAGATTGCCCGGACCGTCAGAATAAGCGCCTCCACTGTCTATCGGATCAAACGCCGCTTCGTGGAAGGCAATCTCGATCGGGCCTTGAGTGAGGAGTCGCTTCGCGGTGCGGAGCGCAAGCTGACCGGCAAGGAGGAAGCCCTGCCGATGGCAACCGCATGCGCCAAGCCGCCCGCCGGTCGAAGGCGCTGGACGCTGGCGCTGCTCGCCGACGTGATGGTCAAGCTCACCGATCATGACAGCCTGTCAGGCAAGACCGTGCGCCGCCGGCTGGCCGATAATGACCTCAAGTCGTGGCGCAGGGGACATGTGGTGCATTCCCCATGTCGATGGCGAATACGTCGCCCGCATGGAAGATGTGCTCGATCTCTACGCTGAAGCGCCTGATCTCAAGCGGCCGCTGGTCTGCTTCGATGAAACCCCCGTTCAGCTCATCGGCGAAGTGCGCCAGCCAATTCCACCCGAGCCGGGAAAGCGCGAGCGTTACGATTACGAGTACCGCCGCAACGGGACCGTCAATCTCTTGGTCGCCTTCGATCCGCATCGGGCCTGGCGCAAGGTCAAAGTCACCGAACGGCGCACCGCCGTGGATTATGCTCACTGCATGCGCGAACTCGTCGATGTCCATTACCCCAAGGCCGCCTGCATCCGTGTCGTGCAAGACAATCTGTCGATCCATGCCCCCGGCGCCCTCTACCAGGCCTTTGCCCCCGCCGAGGCCCGCCGCATCCTGCGCCGCCTCGATTCCAACTACACCCCGAAACACGCCAGTTGGCTCAATATGGTCGAGATCGAGATCGGCGTGCTCCAAGGGCAGTGTCTCGGCCGCCGGATCGACGATTCAAAACGCCTCAGAAGCGAGATCGCAGCATGGGAGCGGCAGCGAAACAAAACTCGCGCCCGTGTAACTGGATGTTCACAACGGACAAAGCTCGCACCAAACTGGGGCGCGCCTATCCAGGCATACCCAAAGAGTCAAAATCACTGTGACGAGCTACTAGACGATCGATTCCATGAAACCAGCCCTCACGGAACTGAACGCATGCTGGGGGCTTCCTCGTTTGAGATTGGCTGAACGAGGATTGGTATCATGGCGACATGGCGGCAAGCAGTTGAGCTGGCGATGAGCGAGGCGGAAATTGAAGCGTTGACGGCTCTTTCGCGATCTCGATCCGAGCCGGCGAGCCGGGTGTCACGGGCCACGATGCTGCTGGCCTACCGAGAGAACCCATCGTTCTTTGCCGTGGGACGAAGACTTGGCGTGCATCATCAGACGGTGCAGCGCTGCGTTGAGCGGGCGGTCGCTTATGGCGCGCTGGCGGCACTCGACGACCGACCACGGCCGGGCAAGGAGCCGGTGATCACGCCGGAGGCCAAGGCCTGGCTGGTGTCTTTGGCGTGCGACAAGGCCAAGGAGCACGGCTATCCGCACGAACTGTGGACGACACGGCTGCTGGCGCGCCATGCGCGCGAGCACGGGCCGGCGGCCGGACATCCATCTCTCGCCCGTCTGGTTCAGGGCACGGTGTGCAAGCTTCTCGGCCAGGAGGAAATCAAGCCGCATAAAGTGCGCTACTATCTGGAACGTCGCGACGGCGAGTTCGAGCAGAAGATGGCGGAGGTCCTGTGTGTCTATCGCGAGGTCCAGATCCTAAAAAAGGCCGCAGCCAGGCCGAAGAAATCAAAGAAGCCGGTCACGATCGTCTCTTACGACGAGAAGCCGGGGATCCAAGCCATCGCGACGATGGCACCGGATTTGCCACCAGTGCCGGGCGTCCACGCCACCTTTGCGCGCGATCATGAGTATAAACGTCATGGCACGCTCAGCCTGTTGGCTGGGATCGATTTACTCACCGGGAAGGTCCACGCGCTCGTCAGGGACCGCCACCGCAGCCGCGAGTTTATCGAATTCCTCAAGCTTCTCGATGCCGCCTATCCGGCCGGCACCGCGATCAAGCTGATCCTCGACAATCATTCCGCGCACATCTCGAAAGAAACCAGAACCTGGCTCGAAACACGACGACCAGGGCGCTTCGAGTTTACGTTCACGCCCAAACACGGCTCTTGGCTCAACCTCATCGAAGGCTTCTTCTCCAAGTTGCCCGGTCTGTCTTGCGCCACATCCGCGTGACCTCAAAACACGAGCTCAAGGAGCGCATCATGGCCGGCATCGACGACGTCAATCGCCATCCGGTTGTCCACACCTGGTCCTACAGACTCGCCGAGGCCGCTTGGATATGATTCGAACCAAAAAAACGCTGGCCTAGCCGTGGATCAGCCCGCGCAGGATGGCTTCCGCGCGCATGGAGGCGGCCCGAGTAGTGTTAAACAGCGCCACCGCTCCCTACGCAAGCAGGTAGGTGAAGGATTTGTATTGCCGTGTCAGGATGCGGAACGCAGCGCGCTCGCTCGTGCTGGTTTGCCCCGCCTCGGAGTGCACGCTCCGTTCAGTGCTGGAGGCGACCTACCGTACCTAGCCTGCGTGATTTCGATGGGGCTATCTTTATGCTATTCAAAGGAGAGACTTATGCGGTGTGGTCCCAGCAAGCCTGTCGGTCTTTCATATCAGATGCCGCCGCCAGATGCTGACCTCGGCGCTCGCGCTCCAGCCTCATCGAGCGTTGAGTCACGCAAGCCATTTAGAATTCCACCGACAACAATACCGAAGAAAATACCCGGCCAAAATCCGCCAACACTTGTATATGACAAGATTGAACCCTCTAGATTTCGCGCCACATCCGATACATCTGGGTTGGAGAGATGCGAATTGACCGGGTTTCACGGTTTAAACTTGTCTGGAAGTGAACAAATTTCTGAGCGGCAGCTAGAACAACTAATTACACTGACACATCCAAAACGGCTCGTCATTATAGATACTAGGCAAGAGTTCCATGGATTCGCAAATGGAGAACCAATATCCTGGTTTGCTGCAGATAATCATAATTGGGGTAACGTGGAAAAGCCTGCTGACATTATTCCCGCGAAGGAGGCAAAGAAGCTCGCAAAACTACCGACTAAATTTCCTTTTGGTCTGACCATACAATCCGGGAGTGTCGTAAAAGGAAAGGCTTCTTCGGCGCCTCCAAAGGTTCTCGACTTCGGTGAAGTGAAAATAGAAACGGAAGAGGAATTAGTTAAAAGAAAGGGTGCGGCGTATCTGCGCATTCCGACACCAGATCATGCGCGCCCTACCGATGCTGAAATAGATAAACTTGTATCGGAGTTGCGAAACGTCGCTCATACGGGTGATGTTCATTTGCATGTTCATTGCCGGGGCGGCATGGGGCGTACAACGCTGCTGATGACCCTGGCAGACATGTTGCACAATTCCGACAAAGTGCAATGTGCACATATCATAGAACGCCAGATGGGATTAAGAAGGCGCGACGAATCTACAACAAGCAAGGCGATAAAGGAGGTGTTGCGGAACGAAAAAAGCGAGCTAATGGACACATTTTTTCAGTATGCAAAAGAACAACCTCTTGAAAAAGCGGATGCCATTTCCTGGACGGAATGGCTCGCTTTAAAAGCACATCATGAGCATCAGATGCTCGATACATCCAGTTGCGGTATGCCGCCGACCGCGCCTCCCGGCAATAGGATGCGGTGAAATGGACCCCGCGTGGCGGGACCGCTTGAACCGGTTTCTTAGTTGGAAGCTGACCGCTCTATGTTGAAAGCCATTCACCTTGGGAAAGCTAAGTCGCGTTGACGGCTCTATTAATCCAGAGCATCGCAGCGGCGATGTGTTCGCCGTCAGGGCTTGTGAGACAAATTGAACGGTTTTGCGGGGGGTAGGATTTCTGGTTCATGGTGTGCAAGAGTCAAGCGCTCCGCGACCGTCATCTCCTTTTAGCCGCTCGTCAAAATATAAAGGGGGGTCCGGCGGAGGTTTTGGCGACTATCAGAGTTCTGCTCACCGAGGGCGATGAGCTTGGCGAAGCCCCCTTCGGGTTGGACATAGGTTAAGAATTCGAGGTCTCGTGATCGCAGGGCCAGACGTGACCTACCACTGAGTATTTCCGCCAGAAGGAGTTAGAGTCCGGCCTGAAGAAGGACGGACAGATGAAGCCAGCAAGGTTCACAGAAGAGCAGATTATCGCGGTGTTGAAGGAGCATGAGGCCGGAGCGAAGACGACCGATCTTGCTCGCAAGCACGGTGTCTCCGAAGCGACGATCTACAATTGGAAGGCCAAATTCGGCGGCATGGACGTTTCCGAGGCGAAGCGGCTGAGGGCCCTGGAGGAGGAGAACGCGAAGCTGAAGAAGCTTCTAGCCGAGCAGATGCTCGATGCGGCCGCCCTTCGGGAGCTCCTTTCAAAAAATGTATGACCCGCCCCGCCCGTGCAAGGTCGTTTAATGAGGACGATGCAGTCTGCACAAATGTATCCGGCCTCTTGCAAGTGGGCCGCTGTTGCGGCCAGGCGATGATGAGATCCGCGCGTGCCGTTCCCAGATAAATGGTTCGGGCTCGAAGCCCGCTTTTTTGCACAGGGTTTACGGCGCGCCGATCGACTG
>NZ_JADPJC010000041.1:0-6383 GCF_023073215.1 Bradyrhizobium sp. 35 | reverse complement strand
ATCGACGGCCATCCCCATAGCCGCATCGAAGACCTCATGCCGTGGCGATTCCGCAAAACGTCAAGCCAGCCTCAATAGGGTTGCGGCTAAGCGCTTACGTTTGAACTCTCCCGCGCCGTCATTACTGTGATTGGATTGCCAATTGCCTTTCCCGCCGCGCTTCGCGGCCGGGTTCAAACCAATCGGACCACCATGTCCTCCTGTCCTCTAGCTCCAACGCCAGTATCGCCAAGAGAGCGCGCACGAAGGCTGAGGCGGATTTTGCCACCTGGCTCATGATGGCCAAGCTCGGTGGTTTCGATGACCTGCCGTCCAGCGCCCAAAGCTTTCTGACTAACTATCGAACTCGGCTCGAGACAATGAGCGAGGCCGAGTCCATGGCCCTAGCCGTTCGCGAGGTCTACAGCGCTTATTACAGCGAGATGGGAGGCGTAGGCGCAGCGCCGGAACCAAAGGCTCGGACGCCAACGACAGAGGGCAAAGCCGTGCGGTCCCAGAGACCGCCTAGACCTCACCCCGGTCAATCGGCTGCGCGCCATTCGACGAGGCCAATGACCCGAAAATCCCTCCCGGCACTGCTGATTTTCGCAAGCATGGTGGCACTGGTTGTCGCATTCGGATTTTTAGCGCAGTAAGACCGTCCGCGGATTGTGTGCGACGTCCGCTTTCCCCCGATAGCGACCCAAATAGCGGACATCGTGCACTTCGCTTGGCCTAGAACAGACATCAAGGGGAAACCCGTGGCGCATATTGGTCGGCGAAACGGAGCCGCCGTATCCAGTACCTTTAGTGTTGAGTATCGGAGGCGAGAAATGATCGTAGCTCGTCGAGAAAGCGTGCCAAAGCCGGCTCGCCCTCCAGCATGATGTGATTCCGGCCTTCGAGCGGGACAAAGCGGGCGCCGGGAATCCCCGCGGCCAGCCGACGGCCCGACTCGAACGGCACTCTCGCGTCGTTGCGGCAATGCATGACAAGGGTCGGCACCTTGACCTGCGGCAGTAGTGAACTGATTTCCACTTCGCCATTTGCCAGTAAATTGCGCGCTGCGTCTTCGGCCGAGCTCGAGATACGCTGTAGCTCGTTAAACCAGTCGGCCTGCTCCTTGTTAGCGTCCGGAATAAACTGGGACGTGAACATCTGCCTGAAGGCCGGGTTTTCCTGACCCCATCCTAGCCGCATCAGCGTCAGCATCGCATCCCCGGCCGCCTTCTCCGCCTCGGTCCTGGCGCGCTTCTTCCAGCCGACGACATAACCTCCGTAGAGAATCAGATGCGACACTCGCTCCGGATGCCGGACCGCGTAGGCAATCGAGACCGCGCACCCCTGGGATATGCCGAGCAGCGCGAACCGTTCGATGCCCGCGGCGTCGACCACCGCATCGAGGTCGTCGACGAACCGCTCGAATGTTACGTCCGGGATGTCACGATCCGAAAGCCCATTTCCCCTTGCGTCATATCGGATGAAAAGGTGCTCGCGGGAAAATTCCTGGTAGAGATGCCGCCAGATCGGACTTTCGAAGTCGAATTCGATGTGGGTCATCCAGTGCCCTGTCTTCACCAGCGGATGCCCTTGGCCCATCCGGGCGTAGGCCAGCTGCACGCCGTCGCCGGTCTGGCAGAAGTGAATTTCCTGCTTGTGTTGCACGGTTGACGCCGCCACGGTGTCTTCCGCAGACGAGGGAATCGCGGCGTCTGGAATTGCCTCGATGTCCTTGGCAGTGAGCCCGAACACGCCGACCGCGCGCGAGATGTTCTTCACAGCCTGCTCGCCCAAATCAGCAAAAGCCATCGACAGCTTGTCCCGGATCTGGTCGTTCGCCGCCCTGGATATGCATACGCCGCCGGGCTCGCAGAGCGTTTCCAAGCGTGCCGCGATGTTGACGCCGTCGCCGAAGATATCGTCGCCGTCGATGATAATATCGCCGACGTTGATCCCGATCCGGAACACGACCTGCCGTTCCGCAGCGATCCCTGCGTTGCGCCCCACCATGCTGCGCTGAATCTTGACCGCACAGCCGACCGCATCCACGACGCTGGCGAATTCCACCAGCATCCCATCGCCGGTGGTTTTGACGATGCGGCCGTGGTGCTCGGAAATGCCGCAGTCGACCAGTTCCCGGCGGTGCGACTTGAGGGAATTGAGGGTCCCCACCTCGTCGGCGCCCATGAGGCGGCTGTAGCCGACCACATCCGCCGCTAGAATGGCCGCAAGCCGACGTTGCATAGCTCTTGCCCTCTCTGCCACTGCTAGTCTGCCCGCAATCAGTGGCCGCGACAAGGCTGAAGCGGGCCGGTGGAATCCGCCTCGGATCAAAGCGCCGTTTTGGTTTTGCCGCGCACTTCCGGTCTATCCCGATGATCGGACGTAGTCGGTGTCGGCGGCCACTTCGCAAATGGCCCGATTGCGTTGACAAAGGCCGGAGGTAGTTCGTTGTAATGGCGCGATCGCCGATGCGGCCGACGGGCCAGACTCTGGATGCGCTCATTGATCCCTTCCATGCATTTTCTCTGTCGCAAACTCGGATGAGGTTTGGCTTAGATCGCCATCACCTCATGATGGGGCTTCGGACCTGCCTCTGCACAGGCGGAGGATATCAACCGTGGCAAGCGCGGCGGCGGTAAGTGCACCGGGAACATTGACCTAGGTCATGGGCCGGGCGCTGCCATGGCCGATGCTGGGCTATGATGGACACGTTCGTTGCGCGACAAGTGGCGAGTACGTTCAGCACCGGTTCGACGCTGAGTCGAATGCGGCACGCGCCTCCTTCATCCTCGTGCAATGCCCAGCCTGCGGCAAAAACCATTTCATCAATCGCGTGACGCACAAGCTGCTGTTGGGCCATGAAGACGACCGGTGATAGTGCCTCCACGCAAAAGCCGCCAAGGTTTCCCTCAGCGGCTTGTGTCGTTGCGTTGCGTTTGCGTAGAGGTTTGCCGCGCCGAGCGGTGCTCGAACGTGGCCCAAGCCTGCCACCCACAGGACGCACAACCTTCATGAATGAGGTGGATGCGTCATCGCATGAGGCAGTCGATGCGTTGCCTGTATGTCGGGGCCAACGTATCCCCGATGGACTATGATGTGTCAGCGGCGACGATGCGGATCAAGCCAGTGCTGCTGTCCTATCGGATGAAATAGATAGTCCCGCCGCCCCTGCGTGCCTCAGTATCACGACCCATGACAGCAGCTCCATCGAGAGAGCCCCCTCCATGAAGCGGCGTAAGTATCATCCCGGCAACTTGATCCCGATGTTCCGGCTGGCTTCGAAGCTGTGCAAGCAAATGCGCGCGACGGGCTTCACCGATAACGGCGGAGCCATTCACAGCGCCGAGCGGATACTGAACATCCTCGGCCGGGTATCTGGTCTACCCGGAGCTGAGCCACATTAACAATCTCCGCAACTATGACAGAGCCGAGTTCTCTGTTGCCGCGCGAGCAGCGTTCGACCGTGGTGGCAAGGTTCTGATCGAGCACGTCTCCCCGGTCGGAGACCTCACGCGAATAGCAATCAACAGGATCGATGAGCTAGACGACGACGCCTTCGCCATTTTGTGAAGAAGCACTTTCGTCTCGTGCTCCTGACCCCGGAAGAGGCGACGCGATTAAATCGTCAGAACCGCTCGAGGATGACCAGTGATCGCCTTGCAGGCATTAAGATGGCTAAGCGCATAACTCGATAAACTCAAGCGCGACGCGGTTAGGCGGAATCGATTTGGCATGCCCAAATCAGAGTGTCTCGCCGCCATGCTGGCTGGGGGGAGGCCAACATGGGTAGGCAAGCCTTGCTCTCTTGATCTTCGCAAGCGTGTAGTGGCAGCGATCGAGGGCAGAATGTCCCGCAATCAAGCTGGCGCCGTTGCCTGCGGTCGCGCGCGAAAAATGGTGCGCTTCAGCATTCCAGTGCGCTGTGTGTCTGGCGCGCTACAGCAAATCCGGTGGATTGGGGTACCGTTCGGCACAGCTTTGAAACCTGAGAGAGTCGAAATGAAAAAGTTCCTTCTAGCTACCGTCGCTTTTGCCGCCCTAGCGGGTACGGCATCGGCAGCTGATATGGCCGCGCGTCCTTACACCAAAGCCCCAGCGATGGAGGCCTCGCCGATTTACAACTGGACCGGCTTTTACATCGGCGGTCACGTCGGTGGCGCATTCGGTGGCAACAACAACATTCTGGCCCCCGGCTTCACCGGCACCAACAGCAACGATGGTGTGTTCATGGGCGGCGCGCAGGTCGGTTACGACCATCAGTTCTCACCGAACTGGGTGCTGGGCATTGAAGCGAACTACAGCTTCCTCGACACCAATGACAATCCCTTCGTCAACCGTGGGCTCGGTTCGGTCACCGGTCGCCTTGGCTACACCTGGGGTCCGGCGATGGTGTACGTCAAAGGCGGTTATGCCTGGGCTGACTCCCGCCTTACGAATGGCTTCGGCGGCGGCACCTTCACCAACAACGGCGGTGGTCGCGACGGCTACACGGTAGGCGGTGGTCTCGAATACCTGTTCGCCCAGAACTGGTCGGGCAAGGTCGAATACCAGTACTATGACTTCGGCACCCGGAACGCTCTCTTCACAAGCGCCGCTGGTGTTGTTACCGCCGTCGGCTTCCGCAATGACGAGCACACCATCAAGGCCGGCCTGAACTATCGGTTCAATTGGGGCGCTGCCTCGGCTTCTCGTTACTGACGGCTTACATAATATACTTAAAAGGGTCAGCCTCGGGGCTGGCCCTTTTTCATGAGCCGGAATGACTGGCGCCAGGATTGCGTATTTATCGGACATCGAGGGGCGCTTCGTCTCCTCGCCCTGCGGTGCGCGGGGCGGACGTCCGGCGGGACTGGAGCACCAAGGCCGTGCTCGTGCCGTGGCGCGGGTTTAGCCGGCTCTCACCTATCGCCGGAAGGAATGCTCGATCTCGCTCAGCATAGCCAGGGCGCGGTCAGTATAACGTCCTTGGGATAGTTGTCGGTCCGCAAGACCGGCCGCCACCAATACAAGACCAGCTATGGCCACGCCCTTGATCATGGCCTCTTCCGCTTTTGCATCACCAGTCGCGACGGGATGTTATGGGAGATGCGCGCGGCCTCGCACGACTGGCTCTGTACTGCCGAGCGCGCGGGCGATCTCATCTGGTCGCCGCCTAGCCGCCGCCATCGCCAGCAGTTGTTGATGCTCCTGCGGCGTCCCCTTGGCACCAACGGTAACCGTGACTGTGCCATCGCTCCGGCATCCCCAGCTTGCCAATCCCTCTTAGTGAGCAGACCTGGACGGCGGACAAGGCGTTGCATTTCCGGAACACTGCAGGCGTAAGGTTTTCTGCGCTCGCTCGCACAACCTCCGATGCCTGCGTGAAGACATCAGGTCCACTGGAAGGAGACTCTCGCTGGACCAGCCCACAGTAAATGCTTTCTCTATTTGCCCGCAGAATGTACTCCCGCCTTTCCACGACAGCTTTATCGATCTGTAAGAAAATCTGGCTTAAACTTTGTCCCCATGGAAAAGCGAACCGCACGCCGTCAACGTGTATTTAAGTCGGCAATCATCGAGTTTCCCGGGGGCGCCTTCAGTTGCGTCGTCCGAAACTTCTCCGATCTGGGCGCCAATCTGGACGTGCCCAGCGCATCTGGCATTCCGCACGAGTTCACACTCGTCATTCCGAGTGCGCAGTCCCAGCTTTCCTGTCGAGCGGTGTGGCGCTCGGAGCGACGGATCGGGGTTGCGTTTTCCTGATCATCATCCTGGTGCTGGCGGTTGGTTACCGAGGCTATATGGGCTCAGGCCAAGACGCTGGCCCATGATCCGGCAACCCGTTGACTTATCGCAAGCTCTAAATCACGGTCCTCCTCGCCGGCAAGAGGCGGGGCTAAGTGATGAACGACCAGAAGAACTACAACGAGCGCTACTTCCTGCGCTTGCTCCAACATGGCCCGTTTGAGCGGCGGCCGCGCGGAGGCTGGCGCTTCGGTGTCAAGGTAATCAGCGATGCCATCGTCGAGCGGCTCCTCGCCAGTGGCCGCGCGGAGATTACCCGGCTCGCAATTAAGGCTGAAGCCGCTCGCAAGCTAACCTCTGATCCGCCGAGCAGATCGAGCTGAGCTACGACCTTGCCATGATAGTGCTGGCGCCTGACGCGCGAGCGTGACGCGGGCACCACCACGATCGCCTGGCTGATCCGCATTGTTCAGGACGATGGCCCGCGCGATACTGTCGCCGAGGTAATCGAACCGGCCCAGTTGGTCCGAGACGGGCCATGTGTGGACGTATATGGACCCCGCCCGATTGCAACGACCGGCTTGATCAGGATCGACGGCCACAACTGCTGACGTATATCCGGCTTCTTGATGCGGCTGGACAACGTCTCCGCCGCGAGCCTCGATGGTTTTCGCCCG
>NZ_JADPJC010000109.1:0-6389 GCF_023073215.1 Bradyrhizobium sp. 35 | reverse complement strand
ATTGACCCATGCGAACGACGCCACGGGTGGCCGGCTTCCGATCGGAATACCCGGCCGGCTTCGAATTGGAATGCATGGCCGGCTTCGTCGGAATCCGCATGCATTGCGCGATCTCCACGTCTTCCAGCGGTAAGTGATACTGATAAAAGCAGCCTTCAGGCGTTCGTTTTCCTCGCGCCGCGCCGCAATGCTCATGCGCTATTTCGAGCGCATCACCACTGCGCGCCCGAGTCAATCTGCCGCAGTTATCCAGCTGCCTGGGGACGCCGGGCTTCTTCCGGGCGGAAACCTCCAATCCAGCCCTTCGACTCAGGGCTGCGAACATCGCTGGCGATATGCGCATCACGCCGTCTGCGATCGTTGGCCAAACGAACTTGCAGCCTTCGAGGCGCTTATGGACTAACACCAGGCCCGTTCGATCCCCAAGACCAAAATCTTGATTCGGTCCGCTCATTTCGATCGGAACACGAAGGCTGCGCCGCTGAACGGGACAGCTGCTCGCCATCTATGGCTGTGTCCGTCCGCAGCACGACATCGGCGATCGCGATCTCAAGCTTGATGGCCGGAACGTGACCCGCCTCCAACGCGCTTTCCACGACCAGCGACGCGAATGTCGACGGCGACGCCTCGCACGGCGCCAACATGCCTCGCTGTCGGAAGCGTCGTCGCTAATCGTAAATCTGCCAGCGCGTCGCTCCGTGCTTGCCGGCCACTCGGACGCCTCGGCACCGGTAGCAGACTCTCCGTAACGATCGAGCTCTCTCAGTCTCCGAACGCACGCGGCGTCCCGAGGGTCCTTCACTGCCGATTGCCAATCAGAATGAGAGTGCTTCCAAGCAAGAATGTCGCGCCAATATGCATGGTCTTCATGCGCATTCTCAGAAGACTTGTGCACACGCCCCTCGGCTGACCCGAGAATCCACCGAGCCTATTGCAAGCAGAAGTCAAGCGACCGTTGTCTCCTTGGCCAGCTCATCCATCACATCCTTTGTTGCTCGATAAGCCAAGTCCACAATCTGGTCGATCTCGGCCTCTGAAACAATGAGCGGGGGTGCAAAGCCAAGAATGTCTCCATGCGGCATCGCTCGGGCGATAAGCCCCCGATCGCGGGCAGCCTTTGAGATTCGTGCGCCAACTTTTAATTCCGCATCAAACCGGCGTTTCGTTTGGCGATCTGCTACAAACTCGATCGCGCCGAGCAGGCCAACGCCCCGAACCTCCCCCACGAGTTCTAGCTGCGCAAATCGTTCTTTCAATCGCTTCTGAAAGTGCGCGCCGACGGTTTTAGCTCGGTCGGCTAACTGCTCATGTTCTACGATGTCGAGCACTGCATTCGCAGCTGCAGCCGCAATCGGGTGGCCCGAATAAGTGTACCCATGCGAGAATGCCCCGACGCGATCGGCGGCTTCCTCCATGACCTTGTAAACTCTCTCACCTACAATGGCTGCCGAGAGCGGCATGTAGCCGGATGTCAGCCCTTTGGCGACTGTCACCAGATCCGGCTCAATCGCGTAGAGAGTGCTACCGAAGTCCGCGCCGGTGCGACCAAAGCCACAGATAACCTCGTCTGCAATCAGAAGAATGTCGTAACGCCTGAGCACGGCCTGGATTTCCCCCCAGTACCCCTCAGGTGGCGGCGTGATGCCGCCGGTACCTAGCACCGGCTCAGCGATGAAGGCGCCGATTGTTTCTGGCCCCTCGGTCACGATTAATTTTTCGAGTTCGGCGGCGCGCCGACGAGAGAAGCCCAGTTCCGTCTCGCCCGGCTCAGCGCCCCAATAGTGATGCGGTGCACCCGTGTGCAGAATGCCCGGGAACGGCAGGTCCATGTGATCGTGGTAGAACGACATACCCGTCATCGATCCCGAAACCACAGAGCAGCCATGGTAACCGCGCTCACGCGAAATGATTTTTTTCTTCTTGGGCTGAGCACGCAGATTGTTATAGTACCAGACGAGTTTGGCCTGGGTCTCATTTGCATCGGACCCGGATAGGCCGTAGAACACCTTACTTGCTCTGCCAGGTGCCATCCGCACGAGTCGATCCGACAGCGTCGCCAGCTGTTCGGTCGTGTGCGCCGCATATGTATGGTAATATGCCAAACTGTGAGCCTGACGGGCGATGGCTTCGGCAACCTCCGTACGGCCATAGCCGATGTTGACACAGTAAAGGCCAGCAAAGGCGTCGATGTAATTGCGCCCCTCAGCGTCATTAATGCAGATCCCGTTTCCGCCGGTAACGATCGTCGGATCGCCCATTTTTCCCCTGGCGAAGTCTTTGAGCTGAGTGAAGGGATGCAAAACGCTCGAGCGATCCCGTTCAGCAATGGTTTTGATGTCCATCATTTCATATCTCCTAGACTGCTAGATCGCCGAAGCAGACGTATTTAAGTTCCATGTATTCCGCCAACCCGTGTCGCGATCCTTCGCGACCAAGTCCAGATTGTTTCCAGCCTCCGAACGGGATGGGCGGTCCCGTGAATGACGCTGTATTGACACCGAGCATGCCGCACTCGATTTGCTCAGAAAGTCTAAGAGCTCGGCGTAGGCTGTCGGTGTAGACATAGCCAGCGAGCCCCATTTCGTTGGCGTTGGCTCGGGCTATGACCTCTTCTTCGGAATCGAAGGGAAGTACAGCTGCGACAGGCCCAAATGTCTCTTCGCGAGCAATGAGCATCTCTTCCGTGGCGTCGCTGAGCAGCGTTGGCGCGACGAAGTGCGGACCGAGCGCGGCCTCTTGTTTTGGGGAGAAAACGCGCGCACCTCGCTGGGTCGCATCGTCGATCTGCGCCCGGCATTTCTGGGCTACAGACAATTTTGTCATGGGACCAATATCAGTCGAGGGCTCCAACCCATGTCCAACATTCAGTCCGGCGATCGCTGCGGCAAATTCGTCAACGAAGGCGCTATAGATACTTCGTTGCACATAGATGCGATTGGCGGCCAAGCAATCTTGGCCGGAGGTGGCAAATTTAGCTGCGATCGCGCCCTTCACGGCTTTACCAACGTCGACGTCGTCAAAGACCAGAAAAGGGGCATGGCCACCCAATTCCAACGAGACCTTCTTAACGCTCTCGGCCGCTCCTTTAAGGAGCAAGCGGCCGACCTCCGTTGAACCGGTAAACGAAAGTGCGCGTATTCTCGTATCGCTCAACAGTGGCCGTGAAAGCTCCATCGGATTACCAACGAGCACTTGGAGCACGCCCGGTGGGAAACCTGCCTGTTCGGCCAGTCTGGCAAGGGCAAGTGCAGACAGCGGAGTCTCAGGCGCAGGCTTGACGATGATTGGGCACCCGGCAGCAAGAGCGGCGCCCGCCTTCCTTGTGATCATCGCGACAGGAAAATTCCAGGGCGTAATCGCGGCTGCGAGGCCTATCGGCTGCATACGCACTTGGAGCAGACTACCAGCCTTATGGCTGGGAATCGTCTCTCCGTACGAACGCTCGCCCTCTGCCGCGAACCAGTCAAGAAAGCCAGCCGCATAAGCGATTTCCTGCCGTGCCTCGGCTAGTGGTTTACCTTGTTCGCTCGTCACCAGGATCGAGAGTTCTTCGGCATGATCGAGCATCAATGAGGCCCATGCCCTCAGAGCCGCCCCTCTTCTTACTGGAAGTAATTCTCGCCAAGCCGGGAAAGACCGCTCAGCCGAGGCGATTGCTAACTCCATCTCTGTGGCGCTACATCGAGCAACATCCGCGATCCGCTCTCCGGTCGCGGGGTCGATCACGTGTTCTCGCTCTCCCTTTGAGAACCATCGACCGTCGACCAGCGCCGCTCCCGCCAGGAAGTCGCGCCGCCGTAGAGTTTTCAGAAAACGAGTAGCTATGCCAGCGGGACGGACGCTTTGGGGAGCAGTCGCCTGAAACGTCATGTGTGGGTCACGCACGCTCAATTGTTGAAATGATCCAGGAATTCAGGATAGTGGGTATTGGACAAAGATTTGCGCCGCATTTCCCTGCCACCTGGAGGAATTCCTGCGGCGTGCAGGGGATTAGCGGCGGAATGCACCTGAGGGTTGGCTGGAGCGCAGCATGCAATACGACCGGATCGATGCCCGTATCCTGGAGATTGTGCAGAAGAACAATCGTCTGACTTCCGATGTCATCGGGGAAATGGCGGGCCTTTCTGCTACGGCCTGTCAACGCCGGTTGAAGAGACTGCGCGCGGATGGAGTCATCGAAGCAGACGTCTCGATCGTTTCGGCCAAAGCGGTTGGAAGGCCCATTCAGATGCTGGTCTTGGTGAGCCTCGAGCGAGAGCGCTCGGACATCATCGACAAGTTCAAGAAGGCGATCAAATCGTCAGCAGAGGTCGTCAACGGATTCTACGTCACGGGTGACGCGGATTTCGTTCTCTATCTTACGGCGCGAACAATGGAAGACTACGAGCAGTTCACGCGTCGTTTCTTTTATGAGAACCCGGACATCAAGGGCTTCAAGACAATGGTTATAATGGATCGCGTAAAAGCAGGGTTTGCCATTCCGATCGAAACGCCGTCCGAGGATTAGCGCACTTGCTTTAATTCTATTGCGCGAAGGGTTTCATCGCGCACTCGCGTAAAAGGCCTGAAATCACTGTCGGGCCGTTCTATCATGAGCCATGAATGCATTTGATGCACAGCTGGTCGTTTTTGGAGCTGAAGCGGCGGCGCATTCATCTACTTTCTGAACGGGACGATGCGGATACTAGGAACTTGGCGGGACTTCATCGGCGGTTTGCCCTGCAGGATAGTTCACGTTTCTTTGGCGGAAGGGGGCCGCAAGTCGCGTCTCGGTTCATATCACTGCCGAGCATCGCGGTGTCGGCTAATAGGATTCGCCGTGGCCAAGCTGAGTCCTCTTGCACGTAGCGACCTGTTCCCTGGCGGGGTCGCTAATTGTTCCCACCCTTAGCCGCGCAATGGATCCGCCTCTTGGTGCTTGCAGTGGCAGAAGGAGACCACGCGAACCAGGCGAAACGTTGGAAAGAAGACTAGCATCAGGCAGAGCCAAGGAGTCTGTTGTTCAACTGCGCAAATCACGCTGCGCGGTTTTGCGCTTGAGCTGCATCCAAAACGTGATGCGACGCCGGAGGCGACATACAATCCGCAATGACCCAGCCATAATCCGTCGGCATTAGCCAGGACGGCATCACCCGCTTCGCCAGCTCACTTTTCGACGGATATGGCTGGCGAGCGTACTTGCCACTGTAGGCGCGCTGATTCGGAGCGTAGGTGCGGCTTGGACGACGACTGTCCAGGATGGTGGCGCCAGCCTTGCGGTAGTCATCATCAGTCGACCCGATGCCGGCGCCCGCATTGGTCTCGACCATCACCTTGTGACCAGCGGTCACATATTCGCGGACGGCTCCAGGCGTCAGGCCACTCGGTATTCATGCGTCTTTATTTCCTTGGGAACACCCACTTTCATATGCAATCTCCTAACTGGATGTGCCCTTGTAATCAGAAATCGACGCGATCCTGGTTCATAGAAGGTGAAATGGTGGAGAAATACAGCGTTGTTGGTCGGTTTGCGCAGGATTTCGAACGGCTAGAGCGGCTGGACGAGCGCACCATTCGGTTGTCACGACCCAAAACACATCACGACTAGATCAGTTTGATAGGGAGGCCGCTGCTCCCAAGATGACCCGCTGGGGCGAGACCATAGATTCGGTGGATGCAGCGGGATGCGACTGCGGCTGCTTTGGGCGGGCGAGTAGACGTTGCTTGACGCGACGCGAGGATTGCGACGCCTCACGCGCGCGTATCGGCTGGATGCTTGAACGACGCTGCCAATGAATCTCTAGCAAGACGAGCCTATCGCACCACGCGGTAATCTCCGGCGAAGCCTTCAGAGCATCTCGGTCCATAACATACAGCAACGAACTGGATCTGTTTCGCGGCCGTGGGCTCACGCAGCGAGGATGCAGCAATGTGCTCCTTGCGACCGTCCGATACCTGCCAATTGCACTCCTGCCACGACCGCCGGCTGGGCAGAGGAACGCACCTAAGGCAGTGCGGGAGTTCGGTGCGAAAGGTTTGAATATGAAGCACTTGCAAGGACGCCACACCCCAGAGATAGTAGTTGCTTGGAAAACGCTACCTCTACGGCAAATGAATCGGACCATTCAAACTTTCATCGACGGACTAATTGAGAGCAGAGACCGGAATGCTCTGCAGCAAAGTATGGCTGACGTCGCCAAAGCCCTGAATCTATCGTCGTTCGCCTATCTCGGGCTCCCCAAGAAGGGAGGCGATGATCCGAATCTGATTTCAACATACCCGCCCGGCTGGACGACGCGTTATTTGCAACTCCGCTACCAAGAGCTGGACCCTGTGGTCCGTCAAGCAATCATTCATGCTCGACCGTTTCGGTGGGGGCCCGGATTCGGACCGCCAATTTGCTCGGACTC
>NZ_JADPJC010000079.1:0-665 GCF_023073215.1 Bradyrhizobium sp. 35 | reverse complement strand
TGATCGGGCGACGCCAGAACCTGTTTTTCAATCGCTGCGAGTTTCGCCATTTCAACGGTCAGATTTTTGAGCCGTTCTTTGATCCGCGTCTTTTTTAACTCCAGTGTTTCCGACGGCTCCTGCCGGTCGGCGGTATCGAGCTGAGCGAGATAGCGCGCAACACTCTCCTCCAATTGCGTGCGCCGCCGCTCGACTTTGCCGCGCGTGAAGTTCTTATCGCGATTATTGACTGCTTTGAATTTGCTGCCGTCGATCGCAACGCTGGTTGTCGCGAGCAAGCCCATCTTGCGGCACACCTCGACGAAGCGCGCGCAGACCTTTTTGATGCCGGGACCATTGTCCTTGCGGAAATCGGCAATCGTTTTGTGATCGGGCGCAAGCCTGGCGAGCAGCCACATCACTTCGACGTTGCGGCCAGCTTCACGCTCAAGCCGGCGGCTCGAATGGACACGGTTGAGATAACCGTAAATGTAGAGCCCTAAGAGCGCGGCCGGATGATACGACGGCCTACCTGTGCCGGCAGGCTCAACGCCACCGAACCCAAGTTCAGCCAGATCGAGGGCTGCAACGAAGGCGTCGATCACGCGAACCGGATTGTCATCTGCAACCCAGTCGTCCAGGCATTCCGGCAACAAAGTAGATTGCCCGCGATCAGCTCCTTGAAC
>NZ_JADPJC010000039.1:0-6704 GCF_023073215.1 Bradyrhizobium sp. 35 | reverse complement strand
GCCAGCATGCCGCCGTGCTCGGGCCGGTCAAGGCCAAGCCTTGCGGTGGCCGCAAACGCGGCCAGCCTTGACCGCCCCTGCGCGCGGCGGCTGCGAGATCGATGGCCGGGACGGAAGAATGGCCTGCGGCGCAGCCGAACAAAAGAATGGACGTACGCGATTTCTGCAATCGTCATCTCGGTCATGAAAAAAATCGCTTGTCCATCTCATCCGTCGTCCGCAAGTGTTTCCAGTGCTCGGCCGGGAAGTCGTAGAACGCCAGTAGCGTGTCTCGATCCTTGCTCAGGCAATCGGCGGCCTTCTCGTACTTCAGCGCGTAGCTCTCGATGAAGGCGTCGAACGCCAGCTCGGCGGCGAGCTTCGTTTCAGCCATCCAGATCTCCTGCAACGCGCGTTTGGCCTTCGGCTGCTGGCTCTTCGGCAACTTGGCGATTACGTTGGCGGTCTTGTGCACCCAGCAGCGCTGCTCGCGCGTTTTCGGCCAGACCTCGCCGGCCGCCTTCCAGAACCCGAGTGCGCCATCGGCGATGGTAAGCTGCGGCGCCACGTCGAGCCCGCGCCGCTTCAGATCGAGCAGCAGATCGCGCCAGTCCTGCGCGCTCTCGCGGGCGCCATCGGTGAAGCCGACCAGTTCCTTGCGGCCTTCCGGCGTCGCGCCGATCAGCACCAGGATGCACTGCTTTTCGTCTTCGAGGCGCGCTTGAAGATGGATGCCATCGGCCCAGATGTAGACGTAGCGCTTCGCCGACAGATCGCGCCTCTGCCACGCGGCGTGCTCGTCGAGCCAGCCATCCTTCAGGCGACCGATGGCGGATGCCGACAACCCGGCAGCATCCTTGCCGAGCAGCGCAGCCAGCGCCTCAGAGAAGTCGCCGGTCGAGATACCCTTCAGGTAAAGGATCGGCAGCAGCGTCTCGATCGACTTCGACCGGCGCATGTAGGGCGGCAGGATCGACGGCGAGAACCGGATGCGGCCAGGATCGGCGGCGTCCGCTTCGCGATCGCGTACACGCGGCTGGCGGACGGCGACCGGACCGATGCCGGTCATCACCTCTCGCTCCGGCAGGTGACCGTGGCGGACGACGCGCTGGTGGCCGTCCCAGGTCTTCAAATCGGCATGCTGGCCGAGAAAGTCTGCAACCTCGGCCTCGACCGCCTGGGCCAGCAGGGCACGCGCTCCATTGCGCAAGACTTCTGTGAGTTGATCGTCGAAGATTCCTGGCTGAATCAGATGGATGACGTTATCGTTGGACACGGCATATCGCTCCTTCGGGGGAGAAGTGGAGGCGTCAAGCACCCCCACGATATGCCGCCTTTCCGATTCCCGCCGTCACCAACTTTGGGCGATAGCTCTGCCACCAGCGGTGTTCAGAACTTCGGCAAAGGCGCTCTCCGGGCGGTATCTCTCGTTGATTGAGCGCGAGGAGATCGCACTTCTCAAGCTGCAGGGCCATTCCATAGAGGAGATGGGACGTCGCCTGGGACGTGATAATCGAGCGAGACGCGGGCCAGGAGCCATTCCGCGAACTAATTTTCGGCATCCCGCAACGGCGCCAGGACAGGCCTTTCGACGGTCCCGAACAATTTTCCGCGGCTGACGCCGATCCGGCGCATGACGTGGGCGTTGATGCGCTCCAACGCGGCGGTGATTGCGGCGAAGCCGCCCGAGGATATAGGTCTGGGCAAAACGAATTCCAGCCTGCACTTTTGCCTTATCCCGGGTTTTCTTGGCCGTGCCGGAAGGATGCCACGCCTTAATGGGACTCCATCATCCCGTAGCTGCGAATGATTTCAGGGGCGGTAGAAGGAAGCCGGGTGCGCGCCGGACTTCAGATTGTCAGGGACGACGAGGCGGGGCACCCCGCAAAAGAAACGGAACATGCGGACATGGGCCTCGATCCAGTCCGTAAGTGCCTGCGTCAAGGTCGCCTCGGCATAGGTGTAATTCGGGGCGCAAAGCACGGCGACAAAGATCTCCGGCTCGCGCACCAACCCCGGTTGCGCGTTCAACGATCATGATCTTCTTGCCGGAATAGTTGACAAAGACCTTGTCGCCGGCCGGATGGACCTGCCGCATCGTCGGAGACAGCCGCCGCTCGATCCCGGACCAGATCGCAGAACCGGCTGTAGCCATAACCTTTCGGATGGACCGCCCGGTACTCCTCCCACAGCAGCATCAGATTGACGCCAGGCAGCTTCAGCTCACAGGCCAGCGAGGCCCAATCCGGCTCAGCTCGGCGGCGGAAGCCGGATCTGACGCCGGCATGGGCAAACAGACGTTGTTCAAGAACGGCGTCGGTCAGATCGCCCGCCAACGGCCACGCCAGCCCGGCAGTCGAGGCAGCTTGAGATTGTCCTGGATCGTGCTGCGCGCCACCCCGAGAGTGCGCCCGATCTCCCGGGCGCTCACCCCATCACGGGCAACCCGCAGCATCTGTCGTATCTGTCGCATGGTCACTTCTCGCCACGCCGGCAGCCTCTTCCCCTCGTTGATCAAGGAGGGACTTAATGCCTGAGGGGCTGACCCAAACGAAAACGCCGACTTCCAAAACCCGACCGGCTTCAAGTCGGCACGATGGCCGGCTTCAAGTCGGAATACCCGGCCGGAATAAATCGGAATCCGCACCTCACTGCTGACGCCGACCGCAACGATCACCGCGACTGACACGATGCGGCCATTCTGGCGCACCTTTACGTAGGTGGCGTCGATCCACAGATAAGGCCAGTCACCCTCGATCGGGCGGGCGAGGAACGCCTTCACCTTGTCGTTGATCTCGCCGCACAGCCGGCTGACCTGGCTCTTGGAGATGCCGGTCATGCCCGTCGCCTGCACCAAATCGTCCACCAAGCGGGTCGAGACGCCCTGCACATAGGCTTCCTGCAACACGGCGGCGAGCGCCTTCTCGGCCAGGCAGCGGTTCCAGGAAACCCGGAAAGTAGGAGCCCTTGCGCAGCTTGGGAATCCGCAGCTCAACCGCGCGGGCGCGGGTCTCCCAGATCCGCTCGCGGTAACCGTTGGGCTGGGCCAGGCGCTCGGGATTCTTCTCGCCATAGGTGGCCCCGGTTTGGCCTTCGACTTCCAGCTCCATCAGGCGCTGGGCGGCAAAGCCGATCATCTCGCGCAACAGATCGGCATCGAGGGTCTCCACCGAGTGTGCGCAGGTTCATCATATCGTCCGTCATCGCTGGGTCCTCGGTTGCCTTGGCGTGTCGTACCCGATCCTACCGGAGATCGCGTCCCGTGGCGTGGTGTAGCTCGCGGCGGGTCACCGCGTTCGCCGGCAGGAGCCGGGCCGGTCAGCTGGCGATAGCTTGAAAGGCTGGCGCTGGGATCATCGCTCATCGACACCATGGTTTCCAGCGTGGGGTTGGGTCGCCGATAGCGTCGTGCCAATGTTCAACAGGTACCTGGCTGGTGACGATGGTGGAGGCGCGACCGTGGCGATCGTCCAGTAAAAGCTCGAAATGTCACTCTCGCGATGACCAATGTGGATGCATCGTCCCGGATGACCGACAGTCGCGGAGACTGCTTGAGATTTTCTCGATGGGAATCCGGGTTGGATTCTTCTTAAACGCTGCGGTCCCTCTGAATTTCTTCGGGCCCAGAACTTAACGGCCGCCGACCCCAGCGGCACCCCTCGATTGTACCCGCGAGGCTCGAATGCGTCAGATGCCGTTGCCGCATCCGGCGGGAGCCCTACACTGGACTGTTGTCGCTTCGCTTGTCGAGACTTGCAAGATCAACGACGTCGATCCGCTCGCGTATCGCACCGACGTCCTGACAAGGATCGTCGAGGGGCATCCAAACCGCGACATCGACCAGCTACTGCCCTAGTCATTGGAGCATCACTGCATCATGGTGGCGCCTCTCCGTCCCGGTGAAGGTCGCGGAGGCATATCCGAGCGCGGAGTTGATACGTCCGGAGGTTCCGGATGCGGCGCATGGGCAAGTGCGACTAACGTCGCGACTCTGAGGATTTGAACTCGGCTGCGCGACTCCTCCGCAACGGCGTGTCGCCGCTCTCGGTATGGCGAGTTTGCGAGACAGATGTCCCCCCGGGCCGCGAACCCGATCGACAGTTGGCTGTCGCTGGACCGCGACGTGCGTTGGCGCGCCGAGGTCGGTGCTCGATCATCGCCGACCGCCGCGGTAACGATCAGAGGCCAGCCCCTGGAACGAGCGCGCCGCCTGCGTCATTTAACTGCCGCAAGTCAGCCCCGAGCTCCTACGGTCCTGCTCGCAATTCGGCTACAAGAATAGATAGTCCTCTACATCTCGCGGATGACGTACGAGGAGCTGCCAGACCACATACAGGCCGTAATGCGGCTAATCGCGATAGGCGAAAAGGTGCAGCAATGAAAAGAGTAGTGAACCCCTTAGACCTCTCACGCTTCGTTCATATGTATGACGATGCTGCCATTCGTAAAGGTATCAAGCTCTCGATAGGGTTCGATTTTGATGAGTATATCTCGATCACAGAGGCCGTACCAACCAAAGGGAGGACATATCCAACGTTCCGGCCTGATCGCTCCCCGATTAAGTTAGGTGAGGGATATTGGGTGGTCGGGGTGGATAAGAACAAGGAGGTTGCTCATGTGCAGGCTGCGCGACTGTATGATCTCTCGCACAGCAACCTTGCAGAACACCTTCAATCCTTGAAGTTATTCTACGCTAATCCCGCCAAACATGCACATCCAAACGATCGTTGTGTTTGCAGGGCGCCAAGTGCGCAAAAAATTGCTGGAAGGGTAGTATACCACGGTGACCTTTGGGTACGCAAAGATTTCAGAGGACAGGGTATGGCCAAAATCATGTCAAGGATATCAATAGGTGCGTCTGTTGCCATGTGGGATCCGGATTTTACGTGTGGACTCGCAGGGCAGTGGTCAGTGGACAAAGGAGTCTATGATGCGCCGCATCGCGAACCGGGGGGCTCTATATTGCGGCTAGTGGCGGAGGATATTGAGGAGGAAGAGTGGCTTTTCTGGAGAACCGCCGAGGAATTGAAAACCTTAATTGCTCGTCAGGACGGAAGCGGGTTGGCTGTGCCTTCGTGATTGTCGCCCGTACAGCAATCAGTGACTAACGATTGTTCTAGACATCGGAGCAGCGGCATGGCCCGCTTACAGGCAAGAGCCGGCGCCGCAAATTTGAACAGTCATAATTACAGCGGCGATAATCGTCCAGAACAGGAGAGACCATGAGCAGACGACCGCGCCGGATTCACACCCAGCCTTCAACGCCAAGGCTGGCCGTCGTGAACGGCGACCGGACGATAGCTCAACTGGCCGACCGATTTGGCGTCCATCGCGAATCAGATTGCGGCGTGGAAGGCGCCGCTGGAGGGCGGAGCTTCCGAGGTTTTCGGATCGGGAACTGTAACGCCCGCCGCCCGAGCGTGGACGTAAAGTTACTACACGCGAAGATCGGCGAACTAACCCTGGAGGACGATTTTTAGAAAGCGCGCTCACCAAGGCGGGATTGCTGAGCGCAAGACGATGATCGGCCGCGAGCACGATTTGTCGATCACAAGGCAAGCGGAAGCGCTGCAGATCAGCCGTTGTAGGGTCTATTACCTGCCGCGCCCGGTGTCGGACGTCAATCTTGCGATCATGCGGCGTCTCGATAGGCTGCTTCTGGAGTTTCCTTTCGCCGGTTCGCGGATGTTGAGAGGTCTGCTGGCAAGATCGGCCGCCGGCATGTCAGGACGCTGATGCGGCGGATGGGGATAGAGGCGCTTTATCGCCGCCCCCGCACCACCAAGCTCGAGCCCGGTCGCAAAATCTGTCCGTATCTGCTGCGCGCTGTGGAAATCACGCGGCCGAACCAGGTCTGGCCGATGGACATCACCTACATCCCGATGGCGCGCGGCTTTGTCTACCTCGCCGTCGTGCTCGATTGAGCGACCCGCCGAGTGCTGTCGTAGCGGCTGTCGATCACGATGAAAGCCGCTTTCTGCCTCGAGGCCCGGGAGGATGCTCGCGCCGGTCACGGCAGGCCCGACATCTTCAACACCGATCAGGGCTCACTTCACCGGCGCGGCCTTCACCGGCCTGCTCGCCAGCCACGGTGTTGCGATCAGCATGGACGGTAAGGGTGTATGGCCATGCAAGGTCTTCGTCGAGCGGCTGTGGCACCACTTGTCGACCCGGAGATTCTGTTCAGACTACTGGACCAGCTCATCACATCGACAATCGATTCCGAACCCACAATTTCGGCCAAATGGAAGTGCCCCATCATGGCAGGTATGAACCGCCCCGGGTTTGCCGGAGGCTATTTGGTTTAAGTTACGCCGCCATGGCCGGTTGTTCCAGCATGGTGTAGTAGCGTTGCTCGGCTTCGGCTGGCGGGGATGTTGCCGATGGGCTCCAGGAGCCGTCGGTTGTTGAACCAGTCCACCCATTCCAGGGTCGCGAACTCGACGGCCTCGAAGCTGCGCCATGGCCCGCGCCGATGGATCACCTCGGCCTTGTAGAGGCGTTGATGGTTTCGGCGAGAGCGTTGTCATAGGAATCTCCGACACTACCAACGGAAGGCTCGACGCCAGCTTCAGCCAAGCGCTCGGTGTACTTGATAGAGAGTAAGCGCGATTTTCTCCGCACGGTGACGCCCGCGCTTTTGACGGATGGCCTTCGTATCGAGGGCGGCATCTGACCCGTTCAGGCAGCGGCGGTTTTGGGGAAGTTGAAGGGCAGCAGGTCGG
>NZ_JADPJC010000056.1:0-235355 GCF_023073215.1 Bradyrhizobium sp. 35 | reverse complement strand
AGGCGTGTTGCTACTCGCTACGACAAACTTGCCAGAAACTTCTTGGCCGCCGTCCACCTCGCCGCTCTCGTCGCTTATTGGATCAATTGAGTCTGAACCCTAGTCTGGTTTCATGCAACATGTTCTCCGGCTGACCGTCTTCTCGCTCGCGCTCGCCGCCCTGCCCGCGTCCGCCCAAACCGCCGCACCCGTCGAGCTGCGCATCCTGGCGATCAACGATTTCCACGGCAATCTGCGCCCGCCGCCGGGCGGCATCCGGATCAGCGATCCCGAGGACAAGGCCAGGAAGGTGATGGTGGCGGCCGGCGGTGCCGAATACATGGCGACGCTGGTGAAGCAGCTGCGCGAGGGCCACAAGAACACGATCTTCGTCGCCGCCGGCGACCTGATCGGCGCGAGCCCGTTCCTGTCGGCCATGTTCCACGACGAACCTTCGATCGAGTCGCTCTCGATGATGGGGCTCGCGATCAGCTCGGTCGGCAATCACGAATTCGACGAAGGCAAGACCGAGCTCCTGCGGATGCAGAACGGGGGCTGTCATCCCGTCGACGGCTGTCAGGGGCCGCATTCCTTTACGGGCGCCAGATTCCGCTATCTAGCGGCGTCCACCATCGAGACGGCGACGGGCAAGAGCGTGCTGCCGCCTTACGAGATCAGGGAATTCGAAGGCATCCCCATCGCCTTCATCGGGCTGACCTTGAAGGAGACCGCGGGCATCGTCTCGCCATCGGGCGTCACGGGCCTCGAATTCCGCGACGAAGCCGAGACGGTGAATGCGCTGGTGCCGCAGCTGAAGGCGCGCGGGGTCGAGGCGATCGTGGTGCTGATCCACCAGGGCGGCGAGCCGGCTGGCGACTACAACGAATGCCCTGCCATCACGGGGCCGATTGTCGACATCGTGAAAAAATTCGATCCCGCCGTCGACGTCGTCGTCAGCGGCCACACCCATCGTGCTTATGTCTGCGATATTGACGGGCGGCTCGTCACCAGCGGCGACAAATACGGTACCCTGGTTACCGCGATCGACCTCAAGCTCGATCCGGCAACGCGCGACATCGTCAGCGCCAGGGCCGAGAACGTCCTCGTCGCCAATGCCTCGCTGCCTAGGGATCCCGAGCAGACCGCATTGATCGACGCTTACGACAGGCTTTCGGCGCCGATCGCCAATCGCCCGGCTGGATCGGTGACGCAGACGCTGTCACGCGTGCCGAACGAGGCCGGCGAAAGCCCGCTCGGTGACGTCATTGCGGACGCGCAGCTGGCCGCGACCAGGGACGCCAAGGACGGCAGCGCCGTCATCGCGCTCACCAATCCCGGCGGCATCCGCACCGACATCGTGCCAAAGGAGAACGGCGCGATCACCTTCGGCGACGTTTTCGCCAGCCAGCCGTTCCGCAACCGGCTCGTCACCATGACGCTCACGGGCAGCCAGCTCAAGGACATGCTGGAGCAGCAATGGCTCGATCCGAAGCGGCCGAGGATTCTCCAGGTCTCGAACGGGTTCAGTTACGCCTGGGATGCGGCGAAGCCATACGGCGAGCGCGTGATCAACGAGAAGATGACGCTCAATGGCAGGTTGATCGAAGCCGGAAGCGGCTACCGCGTCACCCTCAACGATTACCTCGCAGTCGGGGGCGACGGGTTTACGGTCGCCAAACAAGGCACGGGGCCGCAATATGGCGGCTACGACGCTGACGCGCTGTTCGCGTTCTTCCGGGCGCACGGACCGATCGGACCGCTGCCGCTGAGCCGCATCCTGCGCGTGAATTGATCCGGATCAAACAGGCCGCTCCGGGACACCCTTTGCCATTCCCGGGGGAACGCATAGATTGGGTTTTGCATTTGCGTTTTGGCGCCGGATGCGCCAAGCGACATCGAGAGCCCGCATCCCATGAGGCCGACTGATGAGTACGCTTCTCCTCTCCCACAAGGCCTGCCTCGACCACGTCACGCCGCCGGGACACCCTGAAAGGCCGGACCGCCTGCGCGCGGTGGAGGAAGCGCTGTCGCATGAGCGCTTCCAGTTCCTGGTGCGCGACCAGGCGCCGGAGGGCGATCTCGACCTCGTCACGCTCTGCCACAACGAGCACTACGTCACGGAGCTGCGCCACATCGCGCCAACCAGCGGACAGGTCTATATCGATGGCGACACCTCGATGTCGCCTGGCACGTGGGAAGCGGTGATGCGCGGCGTCGGCGGCGCGGTCGCGGCGACCGAAGCGGTGATGGCGGGCGAGCATCGCAACGCCTTCGTCGCGGTGCGCCCGCCCGGCCACCACGCCGAGATCGGCAAGCCGATGGGTTTCTGCTTCTTCGACAATGTCGCGATCGCCGCGCGCCACGCGCAGCGTAAATACGGCGTCAAGCGCGCGGCCATCGTCGATTTCGACGTGCATCACGGCAACGGCACGCAGGATATTTTCTGGTCGGACCCGACCGTGATGTACTGCTCGACGCACCAGATGCCGCTGTTTCCGGGCACCGGTGCCAAGAGCGAGCGCGGCGACCACGACACCATCGTCAACGCACCGCTCGCCTCCGAGGACGGCGGGCCGGAATTCCGCATCGCGTTCGAGAATCTGATCCTGCCGCAGCTCGAAAAATTCAGCCCGGAGCTGCTCGTCATCTCTGCCGGCTTCGACGCGCATTATCGCGATCCGCTGGCGTCGCTGAATTTGCGCGCGGAGGATTATGCCTGGGTGACGCGTAAGTTGATGGACCTCGCTGACAAGACCGCCGGAGGGCGCGTTGTTTCTGTGCTCGAGGGCGGCTACGACCTGCAAGGACTGAAAGAATCTGTTACGGCGCATGTCGGCGCCCTGATGGGCGCCTGACACACCCGCCACATTGCGCCCGCAAAACTTTGCTTTCTCCGACGTGAAGCGAATCGGGCAATCGGAAACTTATATGGCCGAAAATACCCAAATCGACATCTCCAGGCTGACCTTCGAACGCGCCATCGAGGAGCTCGAAACGATCGTGAAACGGCTCGAGGACGGCAAGGTGCCGCTCGAGGAATCCGTGACGATCTACGAGCGCGGCGAGGCCCTGAAGCGCCGCTGCGAGGAGTTGCTGCGCCAGGCCGAGGCGCGCGTCGACAAGATCACCACCGATGCCAGCGGCCAGGCGACCGGCACCGCGCCGCTCGACGTCCAGTAAGGGCCGCCTTCAAAGCCGCCTATCTCACGCAGCGCGCACCGGCAATTTTTCATGATCGCACGCCGCCGTCGGCGTTGCTGCTGCCTGATTCCAGGGAACCGGCGCTCCGGAGATTATGGAACCTCCCTCAGAGCGCCCCTCGTCCTCCTGAATCCGGCCTAAAAATAGCTTCCCCACGCGAAAAACCTTGCCGAGGAACCGGGCTAGCTTGGAACCCTTCCGATGGCGCCAGGATTAACCACTCTGGCCCGCGGGTTGCAGGTGCATGCCCGTAATCGGGCCCAGCGGGTTGGCTTTGGCCCAAGCTTTGGTGTAAAGCTGCGCGGAGTGTGGCTTTTTGTAAGCCTTGCGTGGGCACTGATTACCGACGACAAGCGCTTCAAACTGCTGATGAATTGGCTGGGATGGACGAAGCCGATCTAAGTGACAGGGATCACAGAGACTGAACCGGAGAGCACTTAAGCTCACCTAAGCTTGAAGACGGGGCTTTGCCCCATGCAGGTGGCTCCGACGGTTTAAGGACTCGCGCTGCGCCGATATTGAGCAAACCCATCGCGCGCCGGAACGATCTTCTGGCGCTGACAAATTGGAAATCGCCGTGAACGCATATAGTAAAACGCCGCTTCTCGACACCATCCGGACGCCGGACGACCTGCGCAAACTCAAGGTCGAGCAGGTTCGCCAGGTCGCCGACGAGCTGCGTCAGGAGACCATCGATGCCGTCTCGGTGACCGGCGGTCACTTCGGCGCAGGCCTCGGTGTGGTCGAGCTCACCACTGCAATCCATTACGTCTTCGACACCCCGCGCGACCGGCTGATCTGGGACGTCGGCCACCAGGCCTATCCGCACAAGATCCTCACCGGCCGGCGCGATCGCATCCGCACGCTGCGCACCGGCGGCGGCCTGTCCGGCTTCACCAAGCGCAGCGAGAGCGATTACGATCCGTTCGGCGCCGCGCATTCCTCGACCTCGATCTCCGCCGGCCTCGGCATGGCGGTCGCGCGCGACCTCTCCGGCGGCAAGAACAACGTTATCGCCGTCATCGGTGACGGCGCGATGTCGGCGGGCATGGCCTATGAGGCCATGAACAATGCGGGGGCGATGAACTCGCGCCTGATCGTCATCCTCAACGACAACGACATGTCGATCGCGCCGCCGGTCGGCGCGATGAGCGCCTATCTGTCGCGGCTTTACTCGGGCAAGACCTATCGCACGCTGCGCGATGTGGCCAAGCAGATCAACCAGCGCCTGCCCAAGATCCTCGCCAACCGAGCCAACCGCGTCGAGGAATATTCCCGCGGCTTCATGATGGATGGCGGCACGCTGTTCGAGGAGCTCGGCTTCTATTACGTGGGCCCGATCGACGGCCACAACCTCGACCATCTCCTGCCGGTGCTGAAGAACGTGCGCGACATGGAGACCGGCCCGATCCTGCTCCACGTCGTGACGCAGAAGGGCAAGGGCTACGGCCCGGCGGAAGCCTCCGCCGACAAGTACCACGCGGTCGTCAAGTTCGACGTCGCGACCGGCACCCAGGCCAAGTCCAAGCCGAACGCGCCGGCCTATCAGAACGTATTCGGCCAGAGCCTCGTCAAGGAAGCGGAGAAGGACGACAAGATCGTCGCCATCACCGCGGCCATGCCTTCCGGCACCGGCGTCGACATCTTCAACAAGGCTTTCCCGGACCGCACCTTCGACGTCGGCATCGCCGAGCAGCACGCAGTGACGTTCGCCGCCGGTCTCGCCACCGAGGGCTACAAGCCGTTCTGCGCGATCTACTCGACGTTCCTGCAGCGCGGCTACGACCAGATCGTGCATGACGTCGCGATCCAGAGCCTGCCGGTTCGCTTCGCCATCGACCGCGCCGGCCTCGTCGGCGCCGACGGCGCCACCCATGCCGGCTCGTTCGACAACGCCTATCTTGGTTGTCTGCCGAACATGGTGATCATGGCCGCGTCCGATGAAGCCGAGCTGGTGCACATGGTTGCAACCCAGGTCGCGATCAATGATCGTCCGAGCTCGCTGCGCTATCCGCGCGGCGAAGGCCGCGGCATCGAGATGCCCGAAATCGGCGTTCCGCTCGAGATCGGCAAGGGCCGCATCGTCCGCCAGGGCAGCAAGATCGCCCTGCTCTCCTTCGGCACGCGCCTCGCCGAATGCGAGAAGGCCGCCGACGAGCTCGCTGCCCACGGCCTTTCGACCACGATCGCGGATGCGCGCTTCATGAAGCCGCTGGATACCGAGCTCGTGCTCAAGCTCGCGCGCGACCACGAGATCCTGATCACGATCGAGGAAGGCTCAGTCGGCGGTTTCGGCTCGCATGTCGCGCAGTACCTGACCGACCAGGGCGCGCTCGACAGCGGCCTGGTGCGGTTCCGCACCATGGTGCTGCCCGACGTGTTCCAGGACCACGACACCCCGGCGGCGATGTACGGTCGTGCCGGTCTCGACGCCAAGGGCATCGTCGCCAAGGTGTTCGAGGCGCTCGGCAAGGACGTCAAGGCCGAGACGGTCAAGCTCGCCTGATAGCGAGCTTCGACCTTCCGCGAAGCAGCTGTGATGAAAATCTATCTGGCAGGCCCCGATGTGTTCCTGCCAGATGCGGTCGAGATCGGCCGGCACAAAGTCGCGGTCTGTGCCGCGCACGGCGTCACCGGCCTCTATCCCCTCGACAACGAAATCGACCTCGCCGCGCCCGACGCCTCGCGGCAGATCTTTCGCGGCAACGAGGCGATGATGGACGCGGCCGATGCGATCATCGCCAACCTCACGCCGTTCCGCGGCGCCGGCGCCGATCCCGGCACCGTCTACGAGCTCGGCTACATGGCCGGCCGCCGCAAGTTCTGCCTCGCCTATTCCAATGACGGTGCCGCCTATGCCGACCGTGTCAGTCGCTTCATGGACGTGACCTCCGAAGACGGACGGCTGGTCGACGTGCAGGGGCTGACGGTCGAGGATTTTGGCCTCGTCGACAATCTCATGATGATCCACGCGCTGGAGCTGCATGGCTGCCCGCTGGTGACGCCGGCGCAGATGCCGATCGACGTCTGGCACGATCTGGCCGCGTTCGAGGCTTGCGTCCGGATGGCGGCCGCGCGATTGATCGCTACATAAGCGCCTCAGGCGTCTTCGGAGAGATGATGTCCCCTGCCCGCAAGCGCGCGGATGTTCTGCTGGTCGAGCGCGGCCTGTTCGAGAGCCGGGCGCGGGCGCGCGCGGCGATCGAGGCCGGGCTCGTCACCGCCGACGACAAGCAGGTCGCAAAGCCGTCGGAGACCATCGCCGAGGACGCCGTGATCCAGGCCGAGCCCGCGCACCCCTACGTCTCCCGCGGCGGCGTCAAGCTCGCCGGCGCGCTGGAGCGCTACCCGATCGAGATCGAGGACCATGTCTGCCTCGACGTCGGCGCCTCCACCGGCGGATTCACCGAGGTACTGCTGGCGAATGGCGCGAGCCTCGTCTTTGCCGTCGATGTCGGCACCAGCCAGTTGCATCCCTCGCTGCGCGGTCACGCCAAGATCGTGTCGATGGAAGAGACCGACATCCGCGCCTATGACGGCAAGCGCCTGCCGGCGCGGCCCGATGTCGTCGTGATCGACGTCAGCTTCATCTCGCTCAAGACGGTGCTGCCCATCGCGCTGTCGCTGGCCGCCGCGCCGATGAGCCTGCTGGCGCTGATCAAGCCGCAATTCGAGGCGGACCGGAAGCACAACAAGAAGGGCATCGTCCGCGACGCCGCCGTGCACCGCGAGATCTGCGACGACATCGCCGCCTTTGCTGCCTCGCTCGGCTGCACCGATATCGAGGTGTTCCCGTCGACGATCACCGGCGGCGACGGCAACATCGAATTCTTCCTGGGCGCGCGCCGTGGTTGAGCGCGTGACGATCGATCACGTCGGCCATCGCGGCGACGGCGTCTCGCTCGACGCTGGCGATGCCATCTATGTGCCCTACACGCTCGGCGGCGAGACCGTCGAAGTCGATCATGTCGTCGGCAATCATCCCGACCGCCGCAAGCTGCTGGTAGTGGACGTCGCCAGTCCCGAGCGCGTCGCGCCGTTCTGTCCGCATTTCGGCGTCTGCGGCGGCTGCGCGATCCAGCACTGGGCGACTGAACCGTATCACGCCTGGAAGCGCGGCATCGTGGTCGAGACCCTGGCCCAGGCCGGCATCGACTGCGAGGTGACGCCGCTGGTCGACGCTCACGGCGCGGGGCGCAGGCGCATCACGCTGCACGGCCGGTTCGGCACCCATGACATCCTCAAGGTCGGCTTTTCGGCTGCCAGCGCGCACGACGTCATCCCGATTGATCGCTGCCCGATCCTCGATCCCGGGCTCGAGGGTGCACTCGATGCCGGTTGGGCGCTCGCCGAGCTGCTGACGTCCAAAATGCCGGTGACGAAACCGCTGGACATCCAGGTCACCGCGACCGCCAACGGTCTCGATGTCGACGTGCGCGGCTCCGGCCCGCTGCCCACGTCGCTCGTGACGGCGCTGTCGCGCGTCGCCGAGCAGCACCGCCTGGCGCGGCTGACACGGCACGGCGAACTGGTGCTGCAACGCCTGCCACCGACCCTGCAGATGGGCCGCGCCGAGGTGACGCTGCCGCCGGGCTCATTCCTGCAGGCGACCGTCGCCGGCGAAGAGACGCTCGCGTCGCTGGTCGCCGAGCGCATCGGCAAGGCGAAGAACGTTCTCGATCTCTTCTGCGGCGTCGGGCCGTTTGCATTGCGGCTCGCCGAGAAGGCCCGCGTCACCGCCCATGACAACGACGCCGGCGCCATTGCAGCGCTCGCAAAGGCCGCGCGCACGCCGGGTCTCAAGCCGATCAAGGCCGAGCCGCGCGATCTGTTTCGCCGTCCCCTGGTGGCGCCGGAGCTGCGCGATTTCGACGCCGTCGTGTTCGACCCGCCGCGCCAGGGCGCGCAGGCGCAGGCCTTGAAGCTCGTCGCGAGCAAGGTGCCGGTGGTGGTCGCGGTCTCCTGCAATGTCGCGACCTTTGCCCGCGACGCGCGGCTGCTGATCGATGGCGGGTACAAGATCGACGTAGTCGTGCCGGTGGATCAGTTCCGCCACACGCCGCATGTCGAGCTCGTTGCGAAGTTCACGCGCTAGTTAGCGTCGAAGGCCATTCAACGCCGGCGACTCGCCGGGCAGCATGTTCGATCTGAGATCGCTATCCATGCGGCCCGAGTCCTGCTGGGTGAACCCGGCCCCAAACGACAGGCTGAGGTTGGAGGTCGGCTTGAGCTCGACACCCGCAAATGCGCCGTAGCCGGGCGAGGCGCTGGAGGTGAGCGGCGCAAGCGAGCTGCCAATGCCGCCGCCGTATTTCAGGGTGTCGAACCCGGCAAAGAACGTGACGGGCATGCCGCCCGCGGTCTTGGTGTTGTAGCCGAACTGCGTGCTGTCGTAGGAGAGCGCGCTGAAATTGCCGCTCAGTCCGGCCGGGCTGAGGCCGCTCCAATTGAGATTGCCATGCTGGCTGCCGACAAAGAAGCCGTTCGCAGAATTGCTGCGGCCGCTTGCGTCGCCGCCATTGAAGCTCGGGAAAATGCCGTAGCTATCGGCGCTCTGGCCGGCAACACCGCCGAAGCCGAAAGGTCCGCCGGGGATCCAATATTGCAGGGGTGCGGCTTGCGCATGAGCCGGCGCTTCGCCGAGGCAGAGCAGGGCCAGAAAAACCGCGAGACCGCAAGAGGGTGTAAGCCTGAACATTCAAATAACCGTCGAAAAGCTTGCGAATTATACCCACCAGACATCATGAATGCCAGCATAGCGACACCATTCTTCCCTGAGTTCGGGGATCACGTTTTTCTGCCAATTTGAACTTCCCCCATGCCGGATTGACCCACCTAAGGGGGCGCGTCAGCACGGAGGCTGTCATGGAGGTCAATTCCGACAAGTTGAATGCCTTTATGGGCAAGATGGTCACCGAATTCGGGGCGGCGATGAATGCATCGCTGGTCCTGCTCGGGGACAAGCTCGGTCTCTACCGTACCCTTGCCGCCAAGGGACCGATGAACTCGTCCGAGCTCGCAAGCGCCACCGGGACGGCGGAGCGCTACGTCCGCGAATGGCTCGCGAGTCAGGCGGCGTCCGGCTACATCGAATACGATTCCGCTTCGGCAAAATTCTCGATGCTACCGGAGCAGGCGATGGCGCTTGCCGATGAGGACAGTCCGGTGTTCCTCGGCGCGTTCGGCAATGTCATTGCTTCGGCGTTTCTCGACGAGCCGAAGATCTCGGACGCATTCAAATCCGGCAAGGGCGTCGGCTGGAACCGGCGCAGCGAGTGCCTGTTCTGCGGCACCGCCCGCTTCTTCCGGACCGGGTACATGCATCATCTGGTGCAGGAATGGCTGCCCGCGCTCGACGGCGTCGTGGACAAGCTGAAGCGCGGCGCCAAGGTCGCCGATGTCGGCTGCGGGCACGGCGTCTCGACACGGCTGATGGCGGAAGCCTTCCCGAACTCCCGCTTCTACGGCTTCGACTATCACGAGGGTTCGATCGAGGCCGCGCGAAAGGCGGCCACCGAAGCCGGATTGGGCGACCGGGTCAGCTTCGCTGTTCATTCCGCCAAGACCTATCCGGCCGAGGGCTATGATCTCGTCTGCTTCTTCGATTGCCTGCATGACATGGGCGATCCCGTCGGCGCCATCGGCCACGTGCGCGAGACCATGGCAAAGGACGGCACCTGCATGCTGGTCGAGCCGTTCGCAGGCGACCGCCTCGAGGACAATCTCAACCCGGTCGGGCGGGTCTATTATGCGGCGTCGACCATGATCTGCACGCCGGCCTCGCTCGACCAGGAGGTGGGCCTCGCACTGGGCGCGCAAGCGGGCGAGGCAAGGCTGCGCAAGGTCGCGCGAGAGGGCGGACTGACGCGCTTCCGCCGCGCCGCTGAAACGCCCTTCAATCTGATTCTGGAGGCGCGGATCTGATCTTCCGATTCCGGCGCGTGGCCGCGGCATATGCCATGCCGATGCTGCAGCCACGCCCGGCGCCGACACCCTCCCTCGCTCGCGCCGCGACATAAGCTGGCGATCGGACAAGGCGACGCGAGTCCGTCATGACGGGAGGACGACGAAGCCGCTCTCCATGAATTTGCGATGGCGCTGAATGGGGGCCGTGGATCATCGGAGGTGCCTGGCTGTCCGTTGGCGGACAAAGGGTCGACCTGCTCTATCGCAACGCCGACGCTGTCGAAGTCATCATGGAATCCTGTCGGGCCGGCATCATCACCATGGACTACCAACCCGGCCATCCACACGGCTTCTGCTCGGCGATCTGGATGGGCGAGATCGCATTGCCAACCACTGCGCGATCCGCAAGACCTGATCAACCGGTTGAAATCGATCGCGCTGCCCTACCCGTAACCGTTGCGGAATGCTCTGATCCGGCGCTTCCAGTGGGAAATCCTCTTCGGCATCGAGAATGCGGAGCTTGCGGCCGCACGTAACGAGCAGACCCATTATCGCCGGATGCGTCTACCGGTCGCTGGCCTGCGTTGCGCAGATCGTGTTCGCACTGAACGAGCGCTATCTCATCAACGAGAAGGGTGCGCTATGGAAGCAGCGCGGTTACCGCTGACAATTCCGCATCTGGACGAGCAGGCGACGGAGATCTGGCGACTGATCGGCAATGGCGCTTTGGCGACCGCCTGCGACGTCTTGCGTCAGATCGACCGGCAATTGAAGGCGCTGACGCGGTCCAGCGAGCAGCAGCCGTGATCTGCTACGCCGTCCTGTCCACCGAGGACGATGTATCCGACGGCGGATATTTGGTCACGGGCACCACGAAGGACTTGTTGCGGACCTGGTAGATGATCTTGCCATTCTGCCCGTCGTCGGTCGCAATCTGCGCCTGGCCGAACATGATGACGTTCTTGTAGACGGTGCCGGTGCCCTGACGGGTGACGCCATCTGTGGTGACGCTGACCTGCGCTTCGTTGCCGTTGACAGCGAGCACCCTGAAGCTCGCGCTCTTGCCATTGTCACTGGAATAGCCGCCCCAGCTTCCCATCAGGCGGCTGTCGGAGGCCGGCGGCGCCTGCTTCTCGAGAGTCGCGGTCTGCTTGCCCGCGCCTGCAGATGACAACAGCACCAGACTCTTGCCGTCCTTGGTGCCGACCGTGACCGTGCCGAAGGTGAGAAGCGAACCGGCGACCTCGCCAAAGCCGCGCTCGGTGCGCCCGTTATGGGTGTACTCGACTTGCGCCCGGGCCCCGCGGATGTTCACGACCTTGAAGCTGACGGGCTGGTTGTTGCCAGCCCAATTGCCATTCCACTCACCGAGCAGGGAGCTCTGGTGATACACTCGCTCGAGAGCGGGAGAAATCTGGCTGGTGCTCGAGGTGACGATGGCCATTGGGTTGCTCGGCGGATGTGTCTGACAGGCCCGCTTCTTTCGCGCCCCGACAGCAACGTCAGAACCTTATCCGGAAACAAATGAAAGCAGCCGATTAGGGCCACGCAACGGTAAACGCATGGTTAAAATTCCATCGCCGGCAAATAGGGCAAAAGGTCTCGTCCGGTGGCCGCGCTCAGCGACCCCAGCGGTCCGACCAGATCTTCTCGCCGATCATGCAGTTCACACGCGGCTCCTTGTCCTTCTCCGCAACCCGCATCACGGGACGCTCCGGCATACGGCCCGCAACCTCCATCAAGAGCTTGGTGCGGATGGCTTCCTTGAACTTATCGCGGTCCTTGATCGTGATGACGAAGGAACCGGGGCCGCCGATGACGCAATCCTCATAGTAGAAATCGAGATTGTCGATATCCATAGTCGAGTAGGAGGGTTCCTTGACCATGATCGGCAGGCCGTTGATGACGATACCCTTCTCGATCGCTGCGTCGCGCGCAATCGTGACCGGAGTGCCATTGTTGTTGGGACCGTCGCCGGAAATGTCGATCACGCGGCGCAAGCCCCGATAGGGATCCTCGTCGAACAGCGGCATCGCGAAACTGATCGCGCCGGAGATCGAGGTGCGCGAGGCACGCCGGATCGGCGTCTTCAGGATTTCGGCGGCGACGGCATCGGCGGTCTCCGGTCCGTCGACCAGCCGCCACGGAATGATGATCTTCTGGTCGGTCGAAGCGGCCCACTCGAAATAGGTCACCGCGATCCGGCCGTTCGGGCCCAGCTTCAGCGCCTGCAGGAATTCCTTCGACTGGATCGCCTGCGCATAGCCTTCACGCTGGACCGCGAGCTCGTCCATGTCCATGGAGTAGGAGACGTCGACGGCGAGGATCAGCTCGACATCGACCGTCTGCGCGTCTCTGTCGGCTGCTTGCCGCTGCGGCTGATTTTTGAGTAGCGCCAGTCTGGGCGACTCAAACTTGGGTCCTGGTGCCGCGATGCCCGCGACGTCCCCTCCGGCGAACATGCCGGTCACCAGCACAGCCCCGATCGAGAACAGCAAGCGCATCGCAGCCTCCCGTCGTATGACCTGATGGTGACATGCAATCGCCTTGCCGCAAAGTCCGAAGATCGCTCGCGCTTCACATTCCGGTTAGGCATTTGCCAGTTAGGCATTTGCAGGCGGAATTGCGAAGCAGTACGCAAAGCGGCCGCGATGTTGCCGCGCTCGCGCCGCTGGACTGCGCGATCGCTGGCGCCGGCATGCCGTCATGTGCGGTCCGCTCCCGGACTGACGGGCCACTGGACAGCGCACCTCGCCCACTTGTCCGGCGCGATTTCCATGTTAGGCTGGCCGGACAGATGGGGATGGAGTCCCCCGACAACCGCCCGGCGGCCTGTGACCGTAGTGGGCTGATGACTCCTGCTTGAGGAGAGGCAATTTCTAGGCCTCTGCCTTCGGCGGGAGCATGGACAAACCCGCCGCCGGCGGGTTTTTTGTTGCCTGGATGAAGGCCGAGGAGAGGTCAAGCAGAGGCCGAGGAGAAGTCCTGGACGTGATGACGACAACACCGAATGCTGCGCGTGCGGGGCTGCCCAGGGGGATCTGGGTGCTCGGTTTCGTCTCGATGCTGATGGACGTCTCTTCCGAGATGATCCACGCGCTGCTGCCGGTCTATCTCGTCACCGTGCTCGGCGCCTCCACGCTCACCGTCGGCTTGATCGAGGGCATTGCCGAGGCGACCGCCTCGATCACGAAGATCTTCTCCGGCGCGTTGTCCGACTGGCTCGGTCGGCGCAAATTGCTCGCTGCGCTCGGCTACGGGCTGGCCGCGCTGACAAAACCGCTGTTCCCGCTTGCCCCCAGCGTCGAATGGCTGGTTGCCGCGCGCTTCATCGATCGCGTCGGCAAGGGCATTCGCGGCGCGCCGCGCGATGCGCTGATCGCCGATATAGCACCTATCGGTCTGCGCGGCGCGAGCTTCGGCCTGCGGCAGTCGCTCGACACCATCGGTGCGTTCGTCGGGCCGCTGATGGCGATCGGCCTGATGTGGTGGACGGCGGACAATTTTACGATGGTGTTCTGGGTGGCCGTGCTGCCGGGCTTCCTGTCGTTCGGACTGATCGCGTTCGCGGTGAGCGAGCCGGAGCCGGACCCCGGCCGGGAGCCGTCAAGGAATCCGCTGAATACCGCTGCGATGCGCCAGCTCGGGTCCGTGTACTGGCGCGTGGTCGCGGTTGGCGTCGTGTTCACGCTGGCACGTTTCAGCGAGGCCTTCCTGATCCTGCGTGCGCAGAATATCGGGCTCAATGCGATGTGGGTGCCGGCCGTGCTGGTGCTGATGAACATCGTCTATGCGTTGTCGGCCTATCCGGCCGGCGTGCTCTCGGACCGGATCAACCGCACCGGCCTGCTCGCGCTCGGCCTCGTCTTCCTCGCCGGCGCCGATCTCGCGCTCGCGCTGCTGCCAAACCTTGGCGGCCTCGCCCTCGGCGTCGTGCTGTGGGGACTGCATATGGGATTGACGCAAGGCCTGCTCTCGGCCCTCGTCGCCGACGCAGCGCCACCGAGCTTGCGCGGCACCGCGTTCGGCTATTTCAACCTGTTCACCGGCCTTGCCTTGCTGGCCGCAAGCGTGATCGCCGGCGCCTTGTGGGATGCCTATGGTCCGGCCGGCACGTTCCTGGCGGGGCTCGGCTTCGCGCTGGTCGCGCTCATGGGACTATTTGCCGTCGGCAACGGGCTGGCAACGGAGGAGAAACGATGACGGGGGGCTGTTCGCCGTGCTGAGCGGAGTGCTTGCGATTATGATCGGCAGCGTGCTGGGCGGCTGTGCGCGCTATTTCATCTCCGGCTCGATCGCGCGGCGGCTGGGCGAGACGTTTCCGTGGGGCACCGTGACCGTCAACGTCACCGGCGCCTTCCTGATCGGCATTTTTGGCGCATTGGCGACCCATCCCGGCTCGGTCTTCGCCGCGCCCGATCCATGGCTGTTCGCGGTCACCGGCTTTCTTGGCTGCTACACCACGGTGTCCTCGTTCAGCCTGCAAACGCTGACGCTGGCGCGCAACGGCGAGGCGATGCACGCGCTCGGGAATCTCGCGGTCTCGGTCGTGCTCTGCCTCGCGGCCGTCAGTTGCGGCTTCCTCCTCGCGGACACTCTGGGAGGCTAGAGGCAGATGAAGTCCCCCTCCTCTGCCGATCGCTGGCGCACCGCGACGCTCTATGCCTGGATTGCCGCCGGCAGCATGGTCGGCGGGCTAACGCGCTATCTGGTCGGGCTCGCGCTCGACACCGGCTCCGGCTTCCCGGTCGCGACGCTGTTCATCAACGCCACCGGCTCACTAATCATCGGCTTCTACGCGACGCTGACCGGGCCCGACGGCCGCCTGCTGGCGCGGCCCGAGCACCGGCAGTTCGTCATGACCGGGTTCTGCGGCGGCTACACGACCTTTTCAACCTTCAGCCTGGAGACCTTCCGCCTGTTCCACGGCGGCATGAAATATACGGCGCTCGCCTATATCGCGGCATCCGTCATCTGCTGGCTGGTGTCGGTATGGGCAGGCCATATGATAGCCAGCGGCACCAACCGCTTGCGAAGGAGCTGACCATGCAAATCCTTAATCAGGCAGTTTCGCTCCGGATCTTCCTTGGCGAGAACGACCAATTCGACGGCAAGCCGCTCTATGAAGCGATCGTGATGACGGCGCGCGAGCGGCATCTGGCCGGCGCCACCGTGCTGCGCGGCCCGATGGGCTTCGGCAAGTCCAGCCGGCTCCACACTTCCAAGATTCTGCGGCTCTCGGAAGACTTGCCGTTGCTGATTGAGATCGTCGACAGCGAGGACAACATCAATGCATTCCTGCCCATCCTGGATGGCATGATGTCGAGCGGCCTGATCACCTTGGAGAAGGTGCAGGTCCTGCAATATGGTGAGAAGGCCGCGCGCTGAGCGCGCCGGCAGGAACCCGAGCCCGCCATATCCGGGAGGCGGAATGAACGATACCGTTGCCAAACCGAAAACCAGGACGAAGACCAAGGTCGAGCGGCCGAAGCTGCATAAGGTCATCCTGATCAACGACGACTTTACGCCCCGCGAATTCGTCACGATGATCCTCAAGGCCGAGTTCCGCATGACCGAGGATCAGGCCTACAAGGTGATGATCACCGCCCACAAGCTCGGCGCCTGCGTGGTCGCGGTCTTCACCAAGGACGTCGCCGAGACCAAGGCTACCCGCGCAACGGATGCCGGCCGCACCAAGGGCTATCCCCTGCTGTTCACCACGGAGCCGGAGGAATAGTGCACCGGTCCGGCTTTGGTGCTTTTGCGCCCGCTTTCGATTTCGGCGCCGAATCTGCTCTGCCGAATAGTGTATCTATTGGCTGTCAACAGGCGCATGCTGAGCCATCACCGGCTCATCACGGCATCCATCGGTGACTGAGAGAGTCTTTGCGCTCCCGCCCAATGCGGAGCGTCCTATGCAAGACACCACCAAGCGCACCATCCCTCTGAGCAATCGCCTTGCCCAATTGGCAGCCGAGGCTCGCCGTCGCGCAGAGATTGCCCCGCCCGGCGTTCAGCGGGAATCGCTGCTCAAGGCGGCGCGATTGAGTGAAACGGCCTCGCACATTCATGATTGGATAAGCCTGCCTGGCCCCAAAACCCCGAGGTAATGGCAAGCAAACCTTGTCGACCGCCTGTTCACGTCGAGCGACGATCCGGGCCAAGGGCGGCATCCGCCTTCAAATCGCACTTCAAATATAAGTTGTATGAAATGAACTATATTTCATTTTGGTTGTTATAACAGCGTCCCCAAACGAAACGGGGCGGTCAACAGCCAAAGCAGCCCAAATGATGAAATCTCTTGTCGCGTTCGCGATGTTCGCGCTCCTCGGAGTGTCCGTAATGGTGCTGCCCGGTTTTGCTCCGCAAGTAAAAGCGCGCGAAACCGTTGCTTTGGCGAAGGCGGACCGGCTGGCGAGCCTTCCGGTGGCGCGGAATTGCCTGGGCCAGGTCTGGCCGGACTTCGAAGCATCGTGTCTGCGCCGGGGTGAATCCGATGTCAGGGTTCATGAAGCTCGTTTGGTGACGGCTCGCCGCTAGACCAACCATCGCAAAGCGCCGGCCGAGCTTGTCGGATGATCCAGGAAAGTGTCGTGCACAGATGTCAACGCCCCCAACCTCCTTGCCGAACGTTCTCGTCGTCGAAGACGAGATGATCCTGCGCATGCGCGCGGTCGATATCGTAGAGGATGCAGGCTTCTGCCCTGTGGAGGCCGTCAACGCCGACGAAGCCATTTCGATCCTCGAGTCGCGGTCGGACATCTCGCTTCTGTTCAGCGACATCCAGATGCCCGGGACCATGGACGGCCTGAAGCTGGCCCACGCGGTGCACGATCGCTGGCCTGCCATCAAGATCGTACTGGTCTCCGGTCAGGTAAAGCCGTCTGAAACCGAAACGCCGGCGGACAGCCGCTTCTTTCGCAAGCCGCTCGCCGTCGACGAAATGATCTCGCAGTTGCAGACGATGATCGGAGCGGGCGCGCTAAAAATCCTTCCGACCACAACGACGGATCCCGGGGAAAACCTTGGGGTTGCTCGATCGCCACAGGAATCGGTTCTGGTGGCGGAGAACGACAATCTGCGCCTGTTGCTGGAACAGGCCGACACCGACGCCAAGGTCCTGCTCGCTCAAGCCGGCATCGAAGCCCACGAACGCGAGGCGGCCGACAAGTTGCAAAAGCTCATCCTCGGAGAGCTGCATCATCGCATCAAGAATACGCTTGCGACGGTGAGCGCAATCGCAGCCCAGAGCTTCCGGGCCGCAATCAATCTCGAGCAAGGCCAAAAAGCCATGGATGGCCGCTTGCTGGCGTTGGGGCGCGCCCACGACCTGTTGATACAGGTCAGCTGGTCCAATGCGAGCCTCACTCATACCCTGAGCGGCGCCACCGATCCCTATGACGGTCAGGGAGGTCGACGATTCCATTTCAATGGGCCGGATCTCCGGATCACATCCGGTGCCGTGATAGCGCTCGCGATGACGTTCAACGAGCTCTGCACCAACACGACGAAGTTCGGCGCACTGTCCAGTTCCTCCGGACATGTCGAGATCGCATGGACGGTGGACGAGATCGAGCAAAGGCTGCGCCTGAAGTGGAGCGAAAGCGGCGGCCCCGTGGTGGCGCCGCCGACACGACGGAGCTACGGCACCCGGATGATCGAGTCGCTCGGCCAGCAACTGAACGGACAGGTGCGGCTGGCCTACGAACCGTCCGGATTTGTCTATCAGCTGGATGTACCGCTGAAGTCGGTGATGGCGTCGAACGCCTGAATTCTGCTCACCAGGCTGACGGCGGCGGACATCCGAGGATGACCTCAGGCCATCACCACCGGCGTCTCCTCCGTCAGCCCGTACACGCGCTGCGCCTTGGAAAAGCCCGCGATCGGGAATTCGCCGAGCTCGTGCCAGTCGTGGCGGCAGACATTGGCGAAGCCTTCTGAGGCCACGACGGTCCGCCCCAGGCGACCCGTGATCTTCTCCAGCCGCGCAGCAAGATTGACCGCGGGGCCAATGCAGGTGAAGTCGAGGCGGTTGCCGCCGCCAATATTGCCGTAGAGGATGTTGCCGACGTGGAGCGCCACGCCGAAGCGGAAGCGCTCGACGACGTCGCCGACAGGATACGCGAGCGCCTCGACACTGGCGCGAGATTCGCGCGCTGCCTCCAGCACCCGCGTGCAGACATGCGCGGCATCGCCGACATATTCGTCGATCGGGAATACCGCGAGCAGGCCGTCGCCCATGAATTTCAGCACCTCGCCGCCATGGCCGCGGATCGCGGCAACCTGGCAGTCGAAATAATGGTTGAGGATCTCGACCACGGTCTCGGCCGGCAGCCGGTCCGACAGTGCCGTGAAGCCGCGCAGATCGGAGAGCCAGATCGCAGCCTGCATGGTGTCGTTGTGGCCGCGGCGGATCTGACCGCCAAGGATGCGCGCGCCGGCACGATTGCCGACATAGGTGTCGAGCAGCATCTCGGCGGTGCGGCGCAGGCTGATGATCTCGGTGATGCGCGCGAGCGGCTTGACGATGGTGTGAATCGCCGCGATGTGTTCATCGGTGAAGCCGCCTGGATGGCGCGTTGTCCAGCTCGTCGCGTGGACCGAGCCGTCGAGAAACTGCATTGGCGTCGCGACGTAGTCGGTTACGCCTTCGGCACGCATATCGTCGAAAAAAGGGAAATGCTTGCTGCCGGGATCGTCGATGCGTCCCCGCACCTCAAGTCCCTGCTCGAACACGACCCGCAGCGGACTTCTGGCGAATTCCGGCGTCTCCAGGATCTCGAAATCGACCGTGCCGATCTCGACCTCCTCGCCTTCCCGCCAGATGAAGTTGCGACCGAAAATTTCGGGATGCAGCGTGCGGATGAAGATGCCGAACCGCCATAGCGGCAGACCGGCTGCAACCATCCGTTCGCAGGCTTCGGCCGTCATCTCGGCCGGGGCCTTCGACGACCAGGCGCCGTCGATCAGCCAGTTGGTGATACGTTGGAGCTCGGAGCTTTCCATGCGCGCATTTGCGGACGAAGTTGTGGGATCGTCAAGCTGCGCGGTGGACTAGTGGCGCGATACAAGCGCCCTGCGGAACGCTAGCGCTCGACCTGGCCGCGGTCGCGCAGGAAATGATCCGCAAACACGCAGGCCATCATGGCTTCGCCGACGGGGACGGCGCGGATTCCGACGCAGGGATCGTGGCGGCCCTTGGTCATGATCTCGGTGTCGGCGCCGTTGCGATCGACGGTGAGACGCGGCTGCAGGATCGACGAGGTCGGCTTGACGGCGAAACGCACCACCACCGGCTGCCCCGTGGAGATGCCGCCCAGCACGCCACCAGCGTGGTTGGACAGAAAACGCGTGCCGTCATTGCCCGTGCGCATCTCGTCGGCATTCTCTTCCCCGGTGAGTTCGGCCGCGCCGAAGCCGGCGCCGATCTCGACGCCCTTCACCGCATTGATGCTCATCATTGCGGCGGCGAGCTCGGCATCGAGCTTGGCGTAGATCGGGGCGCCAAGGCCGGCCGGCACACCTTCGGCGACGACCTCGATCACCGCGCCGATCGAGGAGCCGCTCTTGCGGATGCCGTCGAGATAGGTCTCGAAGAACGCGGCCTTGTCCTTGTCCGGACAGAAGAACGGGTTTTTCGCGATCTCGTCCCAGTCCCATTTCGCGCGGTCGATCTTGTGTGGCCCCATCTGCACCAGCGCGCCGCGCACCTTCACATCGGGCAGCACCTTTCGAGCGATCGCGCCGGCGGCGACGCGCGTCGCGGTCTCGCGCGCCGAGGAGCGGCCGCCGCCGCGATAGTCGCGCAGGCCGTACTTCGCTTCATAGGTAAAGTCAGCGTGGCCAGGCCGAAACTTGTCCTTGATCTCGGAATAGTCTTTTGAGCGCTGGTCGGTGTTCTCGATCAGGAGCCCGATCGGCGTGCCCGTCGTCACCTGCACGCCGGTCTCCGGATGCGCCATCACGCCGGAGAGGATCTTGACCTGGTCCGGCTCCTGACGCTGGGTCGTGAAGCGCGACTGGCCGGGTCGGCGGCGATCAAGATCACCCTGGATGTCGGCCTCGACGAGCGGGATCATGGGCGGGCAGCCGTCGACCACGCAGCCGATCGCCACCCCATGGCTCTCGCCGAAGGTCGTGACGCGGAACATGTGGCCGAAGGTGTTGAAGGACATCCGTATCTAGCTCGTAAGTCAGTGCTGACTTAACTCGCCCTGAAATTGGGGTCAAATGCCTACACGGTCGTCATGGCCGGGGTTGTCCCGCCATCCACGTTCTTGGCCCACAAGCGCAAAAGGGCGCCCCGGGCATGACGGCGCAGGACGCGCAAGCGAACCGGCTTAACTAAACTTCTCCAACCGCCCGTCGCGGAACACGTAGACGGCGCCCTGCTCGATATAAAGTTCGGCGGCGCTCGCCGGCGTCTCCAGGCCGAGTGAAACCATCAGGGCCCGGCAGGTCCCACCATGGGCGACCGCGACGGTGTCGGTCCGGAGTTGGTCGTACCAAGCGCGCACGCGGACCTGCACATCGGCGTAGGTCTCTCCGCCCGCGGGGCCCACCGTCCATTTGTCGGCGAGGCGCCGGGCGTAGATGTCGGGATCGGAGGCCTCGCTCTCGGCCAGCGTCAGTCCCTCCCAGGTGCCGTAGCCGATCTCACGCAGGCGATCGTCGAGCGTATAGCCCGCAGTCGGCAGTTCGAGCTTGCTCCGCGCCAGTTCCATGGTCTCTCGTGCGCGGCCAAGCGGACTCGACACGTAGGGTAATGCGGCCTTGTCGCGGTCCTCGCGCTTGAAGAGATCGGCGAGAATGCCGCCGGCCTGCACCGCCTGACCGCGACCGCGTGCGTTCAGCGGAATGTCCTTGATGCCCTGAAGCCTCCCGAGCGCATTCCACTCGGTCTCGCCGTGGCGAAGGTAATAGATCGTGGGGACGGGCATTGCTGGGTGAAAAGTTAGTCCTTCCCGCCGAACGAAATGTCCGGCGCGTCCGGGCGCTTCATGCCGAGCACGTGATAGCCGGAATCGACGTGGTGCACCTCGCCGGTGACGCCGCGCGAGAGGTCGGAGAGGAAATACAGCGCGCTGCCGCCGACGTCTTCCGTGGAGACGTTGCGCCGCAGCGGTGCGTTGGCCTCGTTCCACTTCAGGATATATCTGAAATCGCCGATGCCGGACGCCGCGAGGGTCTTGATCGGCCCCGCGGAGATCGCATTGACGCGGATGTTCTTCTCGCCGAGATCGGCGGCGAGATAACGCACGCTCGCTTCGAGCGCCGCTTTCGCGACGCCCATGACGTTGTAATGCGGCATCCACTTCTCGGCGCCGTAATAGCTGAGCGTGATGAGCGAGCCACCGTCGGTCATCAGCTTCTCGGCGCGCTGCGCCACCGCTGTGAACGAATAGCAGGAGATCAGCAGGGATTTCGAAAAATTCTCCTGCGTGGTGTCGACGTAGCGGCCGTCGAGCTGCTCGCCATAGGCGATCGCATGCACCAGAAAGTCGATCTTGCCCCACTTCTCCTTCAGCACCGCGAAGGCCGCATCGATGGTCGCAGCATCGGTGACGTCGCAATGGCCGAGCACGAGCCCGCCGATCTCGGCGGCGAGCGGCTCGACGCGCTTCTTCAGCGCATCGCCCTGATAGGTGAAGGCAAGCTCGGCGCCGGCCGCGTGGCATGCCTTGGCAATGCCCCAGGCGATCGAGCGGTTGTTGGCAACGCCGAGGACCACGCCCCGCTTGCCCTGCATCAGACCTGAATTCTGCGCCATTTGCTAACGTCCCGTCGAGCTCCCGGTGAGGTTTGGAGGTACACCAGCCCTCCGTTGCGGTACAGTCCTAATACGCGGCGTTAACGCTGTTTCAAGCGCCGGAATAGCCGTTCCGCTCGGGTGTTATGATCGTTGTGGCGCTCGCGCCGACATCAGGACGTCAAGACCGCAATGAGTGCGTTTCGCCAGAGTGTTGAAGCCATGATCCCGGCGTTGCGCCGCTACGCCCGCGCGCTCACGCGCGAGGCGGATGCGGCCGACGATCTGGTGCAGGATACGCTGGTGCGGGCGCTGCGTTCGGAGCGTCTGTTCCTCGGAGGCGACGTCAGGAGCTGGCTCTATACGATCCTGACCAACCTCAACAAGAACCGGCGGCGTTCGCTGGCACGACGGCCGCAATTCATGCAGCTGACGGAGAACAACCCGGATGCCAGCGGGACCGAAGCCGAAGGGCGCGATATCGAGAGGGCGCTGGCGACGCTCGTCGAGGAGCAACGCTCGGTGCTGCTCCTGGTGATGCTGGAGGGCATGAGCTACCGCGAGGTCGCCGACATCCAGGGCGTGCCGATCGGCACCGTGATGTCGCGCCTGGCACGCGCCCGCGCCCACGTCAAAGCCTCGCTGGAGGGCGAGCGCCCGGCGCTCAGGCGGGTGAAATGATGGCAGGATTGATGCATCGCGCCGGTCGTTTCTCCTGCATGGCGCGGGAAGCGGCGCAGTTGAACCACGAAGAACATTTTGGGCCGCAGAGCCAGAGACGATCGATATGAACGACCGCAAGATCCCAGTCACCGAGGACGAACTGCACGCCTATGTCGACGGCGAGCTGCCGGCCGAGCGCCGCGCCGATGTCGAGGCCTGGCTTGCCGCGCAGCCCGAGGATGGCGAGCGCGTGCAGTCCTGGCGCGCCATGGCCGAGATGCTGCACGCCCGCTACGATTCCGTCGCCCAGGAGCCGGTGCCGGCGCGGCTCGAGCTCGAACGGCTGGAGCGCCGCCCGCGGCACTGGCTCTATGGCGCCGCCGCGGCTGTGCTGGTGGCCTTCATGGCCGGCGGCACCGCCGGCTGGCTGGCGCACGGTGCCGCCAACGCGCCCTCGACTTTCCAGAGCTTTACGACCGACGCACTCGACGCCCACCGCCTCTATGTCGTCGAGGTTCGCCATCCCGTCGAGGTCGGCGGCAACGAGCGCGACCACCTCCAGGCCTGGCTGACCAGACGCTGCGGCTGGACCGTGTTTGCTCCGAACCTGGAGGCGAGTGGACTAAAGCTCGTCGGCGGCCGGCTCTTGCCGGGGCCGAACGGCCCGGCGTCGTTCCTGATGTATGAGGGCGCCTCGGGCGAGCGGTACACGATCTACACCGCCAAGACCGAGAATGGCGCGACGCAGATGCGGTATGCCAGAACGGACAAGGACGGGGCGCTGTTCTGGTCGGAGCGCGGCGTCGGCTACGTCGTCAGCGGTGGCGGCGACCGGGACCGGCTGACCAAAGTGGCGCAGGCGGTCTACGACCAAGCAGAGAAAAGCGGCACCTAGACAACCACGCAAACGCGGTGCCTCGATTCCGACATTGAAAATTTGGAATGAAGACATCGGCGCGTCTCATTATCGCACCGGATGATCACGCGAAAATGAGCAGCGTTCGATCCGCCGATCGACGCGGGCGGCCTCGATTGGGGTTTTTGGTACCGCGCTGGTCCCCCTCTCGAGGCCGCACCTTTTTATCGGCTGCCCCGCCGGACAGCCGACACGTCGAGCACGTGAGCCAAGAAGGGCTACCACGCCTCGGGCATATGATGAGCATCATCTCGATGGACGACGCTCTCAGTCTTTAGGAGAACCCCTCACAGTTTCCGGATCACACTTAGCCAAGCCCGCTACGTGGATTGTAGGGGCGCTGCTCCCGCCACTTCTCCATCAATGCTTCAAGCTCGGCGTCGTTCCCGTCCGGTAGCATAATCCTGACGGTGACGAAGAGATCCCCGGTTCCACCAGTTTTTGGCAATCCTTTGCCCTTGAGGCGGAAGGTCCGGCCGCTGGAGGTGTTTTGCGGAACCGAAAGCTCCACGGCATTGCCGAGGGTGGGCACGCGGACCTTGCCGCCAAGCACCGCCTCGTAGAGCGTGACCGGCAGGTCGATCCTGAGATCGGCGCCCTCGATCTTGAAGAACGGATGCTGCGCGATGCCGATCGTGATCAGGAGATCGCCCGGCGGATGGCCCTGAGCGCTCTCGCCCTGCCCCCGCAACCGGATCTGCTGGCCTTCGGTCACGCCGGCCGGAATCTTGACGTTGAGCTCCTTGCCGTTCGGCAGCCGGACGCGCTTCTCGCCGCCCTTCACCGCCTCCTCCAGCGAGACGGTCATGGCGACATTGACGTCGAGATCGAGCCCGATCCCGCCGGTGTCGAATTCGAACTGGGCACCGCCGCCGGCCCCGGGGCGCGGACGCGGCCCTCCTCCGAACATGCTGTTGAGGATGTCCTCGAACGCGCCGCCGCCCGGACCAGGGCCCGCGCCGCCACCGCGGAACGTATAGCTCTCGAACCCGCCGGGACCCGCGCGCCCGCGCGGCCCACCGCCGCCGCCCGGAAAACCCTGGAAGCGCGGCTTGCCGTCGGCGTCGATCTCGCCGCGGTCGAATTGCTTGCGCTTGTCCTCGTCGCCGAGGATCTCATTGGCCGTATTGAGCTCAGCGAAGCGCTCGGCCGCCTTCGGGTCGTTCTTGTTGCTGTCGGGATGGTGCTTCTTGGCAAGCTTGCGATAGGCGCTCTTGATCGCGGCAGCGTTGGCGCTCCGCGGCACCCCCAAGACCTCATAGGGGTCGCGCATCCGTGACGTCTCCTTCAAGAAATCGAATTGTTCAAAGGGCTCCCCGCCCCAACTGAGCCTCATGTGGGGGGCGAGTGGTATTTTTGCAACTAGCCTGGTGAAGCGATTCCTAGCTCCGCCACGGCTTTAGCGTATGAATCTCCCAACTGCCACGGCTGCTTTGGCAGCCCGCGCCCTGGAGCCAGCTTTCGGTGCTGCCATTGACGTAGCTCGCCAGGAAGTCGCGGCACTTGCGGCCGTCCTCGGCGGCATAGGATTGCGCGATCGGCGTGACCGAACCGCGCGCCCCGGTTTCCGGATTCTCCCAATGCTGGCTGGAATCCTTATCGTTCTTGCTGAGCACGTCGGAGGCGGCGTTGCGGGCGAAGGCGAGATCGGTCTCTGTCGGTGCCGCCACCCTGGCCGGCATTGCGATCGAGCCGGTAAGGTCGCTGTCCTCGGCCTTGGCGTAGGCACTCTTGTCGTTGCGGGAAAAGCTGCAACCGCCGGTGCCGAGTCCGATCAGAATGATCGTCATGACGAAGCCGGACGGCCGGATCGCCGATAGGCCAACGCGTCCCCATACCCTATATAGGGCGGTAGCAGACAACAACGCGTTTTGGACCGCAGGACGCAACTCGGACCCCAGACATGACCGACACGACCTCGATGAAACACCAGACACCCTTAACATCCGGTGATTTCACCGCCGCCGACGAGCCGTTTGCGCTGTTCGAGGCCTGGCTGAACGAAGCCATCAAGAGCGAGCCGAACGATCCGAACGCCATGGCGCTCGCGACCGTCGATCCCGACGGCCTGCCGGACGTGCGCATGGTGCTGATGAAGGGCTTCGATACCGATGGTTTCGTCTTCTACAGCCACATCGCCAGCCAGAAGGGCCGCGAACTCGCCGCAAATCCTAAGGCGGCGTTACTTTTTCACTGGAAGTCGCTGCGCCGTCAGGTCCGCATCCGCGGCAACGTGACGCCGGTGACCGAGGCCGAAGCCGACGCCTATTTCGCCACCCGTCCCAAGCAAGCGCAGATCGGCGCCTGGGCGAGCAAGCAGTCGCAGGAGCTCGAGAGCCGCTTCGCTTTCGAGCAGGCGATCGCCAAGGTCGCCGCCAAGCACATGATCGGCGAGGTGCCGCGTCCGCCGGGCTGGAGCGGCTGGCGTATAACACCGTCGCGTATCGAGTTCTGGCACGACCGCCCGTTCCGCCTGCACGACCGCATTGAATTTCGCCGTGACGCGGCCGGCCAGAAATGGTCCAAGACGCGAATGTATCCCTAGAATTTTGTTCGAGAATGATCCCTTCGGAAAACCGCTGCACAGTTTGCGCTAACGCGGCCCTCCGGGTCCGGATCATGCTCCAGCCTGAAAGATGTCCATGCCGCAGTCGTCCAATGCGCCGCGCCGTACGCTGCTCCTGACCGGGGCGAGCCGCGGCATCGGCCATGCCACCGTGATCCGTTTCTCCTCGGCCGGCTGGCGCGTGATCACCTGCTCGCGGCATCCGTTCCCGGAGGATTGTCCCTGGGACGCGGGCCCTGAGGACCATATCCAGGTCGACCTCGCCACCCCCGCAGATACCACGCGCGCGATCTCCGACATCCGCGACCGTCTCGAAGGCGGCATGCTGCATGCGCTGGTCAACAACGCCGCGATCTCGCCGAAGGGGGCCGGCGGCTCCAGGCTCGGCTCGATCGACACCGACCTCGACACCTGGACGCACGTGTTCAATGTCAACTTCTTCGCGCCGATCATGATGGCGCGCGGGCTGATCGAGGAATTGAAGGCGGCCAAGGGCTCTGTCGTGAACGTCACCTCGATCGCGGGCTCGCGCGTGCATCCCTTCGCGGGCGCGGCCTACGCCACTTCGAAGGCCGCGCTGGCGTCCCTGACGCGCGAAATGGCCTCCGACTTCGGCCGCGTCGGCGTGCGCGTCAACGCGATCGCGCCGGGCGAGATCGACACCTCGATCCTGTCGCCGGGCACCGAGAAGATCGTCGACCAGCAGATCCCGATGCACCGGCTCGGCACACCGGACGAGGTCGCCAAGATCATCTACGTGCTGTGCACGGACACCAGTTCTTACGTCAACGGCGCCGAGATCCACATCAACGGCGGCCAGCACGTGTAGGCTACCGCGTCATTGCAAGCGCAAGCGAAGCAATCCAGACTGCCTCGGTGAGGACAGTCTGGATTGCCTCGTCGCTTCAGTGCAAAATTGCTTCGCAATTTTGTCGCGAGGTCCTCGCAATGATGATGTTGGAAATAACGCCGGAGAAGCAAGGCGATCCAGACAACGCCGCCGCAAGACCTGGATCGCCCTTAGCTTCCGTTCCTCAATCGAGTCGAATCCGACGTGACCTCTCGCGTGGCTGCGGAGCGGCCGTGCTGATTGCAGTCGAGCAATCGTCGTCGTTCTCGCCGTCGAGCAGCGGAGCACCACAGTGCCGGCACATGCGTGCCGACAGCGACGACGCCTTGCCGCTCGTCGCGACGTGGCGATAGCTCGCCAGATCGATGACGTTGGGGGGCGTCGTTATGTGTTTTTCAACCATGGCTGTTCCTCGCGGCTTACCTGCTCCTTATCGCAGACAAGTTTCGCGCAAACGTTCAGCCCACCGCTCAAATTTTACCGGAGGAATTGGGGCGGCGAGCACACATCGCCGTGCGGCCGCAATCCCGCTCTATTCTGCGACACCAGACACTGTGTCTCTGCGTCCGGCGTAAGGTCTCGGTCACTATTACAGCCACTTCTTCCACTTGAAGATCCAGTACGGAACGATCGCCGCAATCAGCATCAGCACCAGCGCGAACGGATAACCGTGCACCCATTCGAGTTCCGGCATCGACTTGAAGTTCATGCCGTAGATCGAGGCGATCAGCGTCGGCGGCATCAGGACAACCGCCATGACCGAAAACAGCTTGATGATGTTGTTCTGCTCGAGATTGACGACGCCGAGCATGGCGTCGAGCACAAAGGTGATCTTGCTGGAGAGATAGGAGGCATGATCGGTCAGCGAGACGACGTCACGCTGCATGGTCTTGAGCTGCTCGCGCATGTCCTTCGACCATTTCACGCCCTCCACCACCGCGGAAAGGAAGGCGACGACGCGGCCGATCGAGACCAGGCTCTCGCGAACCTTGGAGGTCAGATCGCCCTTGCGGCCGATCGAGATCAGGATTTGCGAATATTGCTTGGCGTGACCGTGGCGCTCGCTCTCCGGCTCGAAAATGTCATGGGAGACCTGATCGATCTCGGCGCCGCAGCGCTCCAGGATGTCGGCGCAGCGGTCGATCACGGCATCGAGCAGCTCCATCAGCACCATCTCGCCGGTGATGGCCGGTGTGCAGGAACGGGCCAGCTTGGCCTCGACCAGCGCAAAGGGCTTGGGCTGGTCATAGCGCACCGTTACCAGGCGGTGGTCGCCCAGAATGAACGTGACCGCCGTGGTCCTCGGCATATCGGTATCGGATTGGCACATCAGCGTCGCGGTCATGTAGCGTGCGCCGTTCTCCATATAGAGGCGGCTCGAGATCTCGATCTCCTGCATGTCCTCCCGGGTCGGGATTGCGATCCCCGAGAGCTTCTCGACGGCTTTGTCCTCGGCCGCGGTGGGGTTGACCAGGTCGATCCAGACCGCATGCTCCGGGACTGCTGCGAGATCCTCGATGACGGCCTTCTTGAGGGAGGACTCGAAGGGAACGAACACAGAAAACATGCACAACTCCAGCAGGGGCCTGCGACAGACTGACAGCGCTTAGCGCGATTCTGACAAGTTGATGATGACAAGCACATTAACGGAGCGTTTGCATTTGTGGCGACGCCATGGCCCAACTGTGGCACGGAATCGACACTTACGACCGTTTTGCCCAGAAATCGGCTCTGGCCCGCAAAACTTGCGGCAGAAAAGCCACAGGTAAGGTCTTGCAGCGCGGGAGAAGCGTCGTGAGGCTGGAATTGTGGCAGATTTCAACGATAATGGGGCCAACGGAATCGTGGAATTGGGCTTACTCAAGCTCCACGAAAGCTTGTTGTTGTCGATTGGAACCAAATCATGTCGTCGCTGAAAGTTACGCTGGGTATTTTGGCTGCTGGCCTGATGCTGTCGGGCTGCATGCAGGCCACGCATTTTGAAGCGACCGACACCAAGGCCTTCAAGCCGAAGGACAAGGAACTCCTTGCCAAGGTTCGGTACGAGAACACCCCGGTCGCAGAGCCGTTCCGCCGCGCCATCGTTGAGTACCACCGCAAGGAATCGCCGGGCTCGATCGTGGTCGATTCCGACAACCATTACCTCTACTACGTTCTGGATGGCGGCAAGGCGATCCGCTACGGCATCACCGTCGGTGAAGAAGCCATGGCTTGGTCGGGCATCGCCAAGGTGGGCAGCAAGACCGAGTGGCCGGCCTGGCACCCTACCCCCGGCGAAATTTCGCGCCTGGGCGTGCCCACCTTCGTCGCCCCCGGTCCGGACAATCCAATGGGCTCCCGCGCGATGTATCTCTACTCCGGCGGCAAGGACACATTGTTCCGCATTCACGGCACCAACCAGCCGGAATATATCGGCGCGTCGATCTCGTCGGGCTGCATCCGCCTGACCAACGAGGACGCGATCGACCTCTATGATCGCGTCAAGGTCGGCACCCTCGTTGTGGTGCTCGAGCCCAAGCATGGCGACTCGCCCTACAATTCACGGCTTGCGCTCGGCGGCAGCCAAACTGGCCAGGCGGGCAGCTACTGATCAGGTACCTGATCTCTGACATTCAAAAGCGCCGGTTTCACCGGCGCTTTTTTGTTGCCGGCTTGTGCGGCCGGGCTTTTTGGCCGTCGGCCGCCGGCTTGTCCGGGGAGGCAGCCGACTTCTCCGCCGCCTCGTCGTCAATTCCTTGCTTCGTCTCGGGCTTGGCCTCGGGCTTCGCTTCGGGTTTGGCCGCGACCTCACGCGGCGGCGCCTCCTCGGGCCGTTCCGCCGGCAGCAGCGGGGCAACCTGCGGCAGCGGATCCCAGACGTTCCACTGGCAGATCCGGTAGTCGTTGCGCCGCTGCGCGAGATCGAGATGGATATGGTCCTCGTGGTACCAATCCGAGCCGGGGCCGAGCACAGTCGAAAAGCGCGAGCAGACCGAATGCAGCACGCGCTCGCGCACCTCGCGCGGCATGGTGCGGTCGGTCAGGCCGATCGACTGCCCGTTAGCGAGCTTGATGGCGCGCACATCGATCGCATTGGCCTTGCCGTGCTCGGACAGCATGGCGCCGACGACGCGGTTGCGGCCACGACACTCGAAGCTGTCGAAATTGTCGAGATCGCTGATGGTCGAGCCGAGGCTCGCGGCCAGCGGCACCACGTCCTTGCGCACCCAATCGGCGATTGCGGATGCCATGGTGCAGCGGAGGATCGCCGCCGGCTTGACCGCCACCTTGCGCTTGTCCGGCAGCACGATGGCCTCGAGCCGCACCAGATCCTCGCCGCCACAGGCGCCGGGGCCGCGGATATCCGGGATCGAAGGCGCGATCGCGATCTCCTCGGTCAGCGCGACGCGGCACGCCGAGGCCTGCTTCTCGGGCGGCGGCGCCGACTCGGCGGGCTTGGTGGCGCCAGGTTTGTCCGCGGAAGGCTTTTCCGCGGAAGGCTTGCCGCCGGTCTCCGCAGGAGCCTCGTCCGATGCCTTGGCCGATGCCTTGGGGGCCTCCTCGGGGCGAGGTCTTGGGAGCGGGATCCTGCCAGAGATATTGGCAGAATGAACCGTGGCGCGCGGCCGTGGTGCCGCAATACCAAAGATGTCCAGCGGGGACCCATATTTGCGCGCCTCTGCCCGATCCGCGAGCCCGAGCGCGACGGTAACCATTGCCGCGCCGACGGACATATAGCCGCGATAAGACCATTTGCGGCGAAAGGCGGGCAGGCTAAAACTCATGACAATTCTTTGGCCCAACGCTGAGAGCGACAATCCGCCCAGCGGCTTCTCGGAGGAACGACGGAATGCTTGGTTTGATGCAAGACTGGCCCCTGCTCTGCCACAGGATCATCGAACACGCCGCCAAGATTCATGGCAAGCAGGAGGTCGTGACGCGCTCGGTCGAGGGACCGATCCATCGCACCACCTATGCCGATATCCACAAGCGCGCGCTCAAGGTCTCGCAGATGCTGGAGCGCGACGGCATCAAGCTCGGCGACCGTGTCGCAACGATCGCCTGGAACACCTGGCGCCATCTTGAGGTCTGGTACGGCATCATGGGGATCGGCGCCATCTGCCATACCGTCAATCCCCGCCTTTTCCCCGAGCAGATCGCTTGGATCATCAACCATGCGCAGGACCGCATCGTGATGACCGATATCACGTTCATTCCGGTCCTGGAGAAGATCGCCGACAAGCTGACAAGCGTGGAACGCTATGTCGTGCTCACCGACAAGGCGCACATGCCGCAGACGACGCTGAAGAACGTGGTCGCCTACGAGGACTGGATCGCGGAGGCCGACGGCAAGTTTAAATGGAAGGACTTTGACGAGAACACGGCGGCCGCGATGTGCTACACATCGGGCACCACCGGCGATCCCAAAGGCGTGCTGTATTCGCATCGCTCCAACGTGCTGCACGCGCTGATGGCCAACAATGTCGACGCGCTCGGTACCAGCGCCTCCGAAACCATGCTTCCCGTAGTGCCGCTCTTCCACGCCAACAGCTGGGGCATCGCCTTCTCCGCGCCGTCGCAGGGCACCAAGCTCGTCATGCCCGGCGCCAAGCTCGACGGCGCCTCGGTCTATGAGCTGCTCTCGACCGAGAGGGTGACGCATACCGCGGGCGTGCCCACGGTGTGGCTGATGCTGCTCCAGCACATGACCGCGAACAATCTGAAGCTGCCGGACCTGAAGATGGTGATCTGCGGCGGCTCGGCGATGCCGCGTTCGATGATCAAGGCCTTCCTCGACATGGGCTCGAACGTCCGTCACGCCTGGGGCATGACCGAGATGAGCCCGATCGGCAGCGTCGCGGCGCTGAAGCCGCCGTTCCAGAATGCGACTGGCGAGGCGCGGCTCGACGTGCTCCAGATGCAGGGCTACGCGCCGTTCGCCGTCGAGATGAAGATCACCGACGATGCCGGCAAGGAACTGCCGTGGGACGGCACGACCTTCGGCCGCCTCAAGGTCGCCGGCCCGGCCGTCGCCAAGGCCTATTACCGGGTCGACGCCAACATTCTCGACGAGGACGGCTTCTTCGACACCGGCGACGTCGCGACCATCGACGAAGCCGGCTACATGCGGATCACCGACCGCTCCAAGGACGTGATCAAGTCCGGCGGCGAGTGGATCTCCTCGATCGAGCTGGAGAACCTCGCAGTCGGCCATCCCGCGGTGGCGGAAGCCGCCGTGATCGGCGTGTTCCATCCCAAATGGGACGAGCGTCCGCTGCTGATCGTGCAGCTGAAGCAGGGCCAGCAGGCCAGCCGCGAGGACATCCTGAAGTTCATGGATGGCAAGATCGCCAAATGGTGGATGCCCGACGACGTTGCCTTCGTCGACGGTATCCCCCACACGGCGACGGGCAAGATCCTGAAGACCGCGCTGCGCGATCAGTTTAGGGAATACCGCTTCCCGAACGCGGCGGCGTAGGCCATCTCGGACGTCGTGCCCGGGCTTCGTCCCGCCTGCGGGGCCGAAGCCGCTTCGGCGCGGCGAAGGCCGGCATCCGCGTCCTCGTGGCAAAAAGACGTGAATGGCCGGTCAAGCCCGGCCATGACGATGCAGCCTTGTGCGGAACTCTTGAATTTGCCCGCGGGCCGTGGTCTCAACGGCCCATCGTCGTGCCAGATCGGCCGGCACCGTCCCCAAGATCCCGGCAGAGCTCACCCGATGGCCCGCAGGTTTTCCGCTCCCTACCAGTCGGAGCCCGTGTCCAGCCTCGCGAGCTGGGCGCGCAATCTGGCCGTGTTCGCCGTGGTGGCGGTGGTGGTCTCGATCATCATCGTCCGGTTCGGCTTCCTGGAGATGAAGCCGGCGCTCGCGACCTTCTTCGGCGGGCTCGGGATCGCCGCGCTCTCGATCCTGTTCGGGCTCGCCGGCTTTGCCGCGATCTGGCAGAACGGCTCGCGCGGCATGGCGCGCATCCTGCTTGCGTTCCTGATCGACGGCGCGATCCTCGCCTATCCCGCTTATCTCGGCCTGCAATACCGCAAGCTGCCGGCGATCCACGACATCACCACCGACCCGATCGACCCGCCGCGCTTCGACGCACTGGCTCGCCTGCGCACTGGGGATGGTGCCAATACCGCTGTGTATGCCGGCCTCTATTCGGCCGAGCAGCAGCGTCAATCCTATCCCGATATCGAGCCGATCGAGCTCGAGATTTCAGTCGACCGCGCCTATGCGATCGCGCTTCAGCTGGTCAACAAGCGCAAATGGTTGATCATCGACGAGCGCGCGCCGCAGCCGCCGCGCCGCATCGGCCGCATCGAGGCGGTGGCGCGCTCCCCGATCATGGGTTTCCGCGAGGACATCGCCATCCGGGTCGTGCCCGACGGCGAGGATTCCCGCGTCGATATCCGCTCCGCCTCGCGCTATTTCGAGAGCGACCTCGGCAGCAACGCCGCACGCGTGAAGAAATTCATCGACGATCTCAACACCGCCGCCGATGCCGACGCACTCAAGCCGGTGAAGAAGACGCCAGTGGCGCCGCCGAAGGCGCAGGCAAAGACGGTGAAGAAGTGACGGAAGGCTAAGCGTTCGCCATCCGATAGGTCCCGCCGATCACGGGATCGCCGTCCGTCGCCACCACGCCGCGGGCGACCAGGTCTTCCAGATGCGCCAGCACGGAGTAGCCCGCCGCCGTGGTGAGCCTCGGATCGATGCCGATATAGATCGCCCGGACCATGGTCGGGATGTCGGTCTCGCCCTTGGCAAGGCGGTGCAGGATGGAGGCCTCGCGCGCCTTGCGGTGACGGATCAGGAAGCGCACGAAGCGCGGACCGTCCGGAATTTCGGGGCCGTGACCGGAGAAATACACATCCTCCTCGCGCGCGGCGAGACGATCCAGCGATTCCATGTAGTCGATCATCGACCCGTCGGGCGGGGCCACGATCGAGGTCGACCACCCCATCACGTGATCGCCGACGAAGTTGAATTTTCGCTCGGACCAGGCAAAAGCGAGGTGATTGGCGGTATGGCCGGGTGTCGCCACGGCCTCGAGCCGCCAGCCATCTCCTTCGACCACGTCGCCATGGCCGATCCTGATATCGGGCGCGAAGTCGCGGTCGGCGCCGGATTCCGGGTTGTGCTTCTCGCTCTCGAAGCGCGGGCGCGAGGCGCGGTGCGGGCCTTCGGCGTAAACTGGCGCGCCGGTCGACCGCTTGATCCGCGCGGTGTTCGGCGAATGGTCGCGGTGGGTGTGGGTGACGAAGATATGGCTCACCGTCTCGCCGCTGACGGCATCGAGCAGCGCCGCCGCATGCGCCTCGTCGTCCGGACCGGGATCGATGATCGCGACGTTGCCCCGGCCCACGATGTAGCTGAGCGTGCCGGTGAAAGTGAACGGACTCGGATTGTTACAGAGCACGCGCCGCACGCCGGGGCGGACTTCCTCGACGATGCCGGGCTTCAGCGGAAAGTCGCGGTTGAACGGGACGTCGTCGTTGTCGGACATGGCTTGCTCGTACCTTGCTGACTTCGTCATGCCCGGCCTCGTGCCGGGCATCCACGTTCTTCGCGTGGTCTAAGACGTGGATGGCCGGGACAAGCCCGGCCATGACGCGATTGGAGAGTTCAGTCGCATCCCACACTGGGGCGGTTTGCTCAGAAAAACGCCTGAATGCCCGTGATCGCGCGGCCCAGGATCAGGGCGTGGACGTCGTGGGTGCCCTCGTAGGTGTTGACGGTCTCGAGGTTATGGACGTGGCGCATCACGTGATACTCGATCGAGATGCCGTTGCCGCCGTGCATGTCGCGCGCGACGCGGGCGATGTCGAGCGCCTTGCCGCAATTGTTGCGCTTCATGATCGAGATCATCTCGGGAGCGAACTTGCCCTCGTCCATCAGGCGACCGACGCGCAGCGAGCCCTGAAGGCCCAGCGCGATCTCGGTCTGCATGTCCGCGAGCTTCTTCTGCACGAGCTGGGTCGCGGCGAGCGGCTTGCCGAACTGCTTGCGGTCGAGCGTATACTGGCGGGCGCGGTGCATGCAGTCCTCGGCCGCGCCGAGCACGCCCCAGGAAATGCCGTAGCGGGCGCGGTTGAGGCAGCCGAACGGGCCTTTCAGGCCGGAGACGTTGGGCAGCAGCGCGTCTTCCGGAACCACGACACCGTCCATCACGACCTCGCCGGTGATGGAGGCGCGAAGCGACAGCTTGCCGCCGATCTTCGGTGCCGACAGGCCCTTCATGCCCTTCTCCAGCACGAAGCCGCGGATCTGGTTGTCGTGCGCGGCCGACTTGGCCCAGACCACGAACACGTCGGCGATCGGCGCGTTCGAGATCCACATCTTGCTGCCGGTCAGGCGATAGCCGTCCGACACCTTCTCGGCGCGCGTTTTCATGCCGGCCGGATCGGAGCCGGCATCGGGCTCGGTCAGCCCGAAGCAGCCGACCCACTCGCCGCTGGCGAGCTTCGGCAGGTACTTCTTGCGCTGGTTCTCGTCGCCATAGGCGTAGATCGGATACATCACCAGCGAGGACTGCACCGAGTTCATCGAGCGGTAGCCGGAATCGGCCCGCTCGATCTCGCGCGCGACCAGACCATAGGCGACATAGCCTGCATTGGCACAGCCATATTCCTCCGGCAACGTGATGCCGATCAGGCCGAGTTCGCCCATCTCGTTGAAGATCTCGCGATCCGTCTTCTCTTCGAGATAGGCCTTGGCGACGCGCGGCAGCAGCTTGTCCTGGGCGTAGGCGCGCGCGGTGTCGCGCACCATGCGCTCGTCTTCGGTGAGCTGCTCGTCGAGCAGGAACGGATCGTCCCACTGGAAAGAAGCCGAAGCCGGCTTGTCCTTGGCCTGAGGGCGCGCGGTCATGAAACGTCCTTTCGTCTGGTTCCGTCAAAATTTGCCCGACAAAGTAAAGCGCCGCGGCAACAAGTGCAATTGCGTTGCAGATGTACGGGTCTGCGTGATTCCCGGGGACCCGCGAGGCGCGCCTCGGGGGATGCGCTTCGCGCACCCCTGGATGACAGCGCTAGCTTTCGAGTAGCTCGTTGGCGACGATCTCGATGCCGAAGCCCGAAAGGCCCTTGTAGTCGTGCACCGAGGAGGTGAGATGCCGGATCGAGGTGACGCCGAGATCGCGCAGGATCTGTGCACCGACGCCGACTTCGCGCCACTGGCGGTTGCGGTCGGCCTCGGTCGCGCTCTCATCGGGCAGCGGCGCCACAGGGACACCGGCCGCACCGTCGCGCAGATAGACCAGAACGCCACGGCCCGATTTCTTGAAGTGCTCGAGCACCGCCGCCATGCGCTTGTGGCCGGTGAAGATGTCCTTGACGATGTTCGGCTTGTGAAAGCGTGTCAGGACGTTCTTGCCGTCGCCGACGCCGTTGTAGACGAAGGCGACATGGGCGATGGAATCGAACGGCGAGCGGTAGGCATAGCCCTGCAGCGGCCCGATCGGGCTCTCGGTGACGAAGGTCGAGACCCGCTCGATCAGTTTCTCGCGCACCTGGCGGTAGGCGATCATGTCGGCGATGGTGACGTGCTTGAGCTTGTGCTGGGCGGCGAAGCGGGCGACCTGCTCGCCCTTCATCACGCTGCCGTCGTCGTTCATCAACTCGCTGATGACGCCGACCGGCGGCAGGCCGGAGAGCTTGCACAGGTCGACCGCGGCCTCGGTATGGCCGGAGCGCAGCAGCACGCCGCCGTCCTTGGCGATCAGCGGGAAGATGTGACCGGGACGGGCGAAGTCGTTGGCGCCGGCATTGGGATTGGACAGCGCGCGGCAGCACGAGGCGCGCTCCTCGGCCGAGATGCCGGTGCCGCCGTCGGGCTTGTAGTCGATCGAGACCGTGAATGCGGTGGTGTGCGCTGAGTCGTTGTGGGCCACCATCGGATCGAGCCGCAGGCGGCGCGCATCTTCGCTGGTGATCGGGGCGCAAACGATGCCGGAGGTGTGGCGGATGATGAACGCCATCTTCTCGGCGGTGCAGAACGAGGCGGCGACGATCAGATCGCCCTCGCCCTCGCGGTCTTCGTCGTCGGTGACGACCACGAGCTCACCCCGGGCAAAGGCCTGCAAGACTTCCTGGACGTTATCCGGCATTTCCCAATCTCTATCGGTTATGGCCCGGAGGCTTAGCCGGACTTGAGCCGGGGCGCTAGTGTCCCCGGCGCAACCGCATATGCCGGACCGCAGCCCTGCCCGACGGGCGGCTCGCGTCGGGCCTAAGCCCGGTGAGAAGCCGGCCGGGAGCGGTCAGGGCAGCACTTCGCGCCGCTCGCCGAGCCGCTGATCGAGCTCGGCCCGCTTGTCGGCCAACAGGCCGGCCTGGGCGGCCTCGATCACCGTGAACAGCTCATGGGCGTCGCTGAGCCGGGTCACGGTGACATAGCTGGCGCCAGCCGCGTAGAGTTCGTCTACATCCGACAACAGATCGGCCGTGGCAATGATCATGGCGGTCGGGTTGAGGGTGCGGACGTGGCGGACCAGCTTCTCGTTGCTGGCACCCTTCAGAAGCGCATCCGGGACGCTGAGGATGATCATCTCGGATTTGCCGACGCCGGCATGGAGCAGCGTGTCGGCGCTGCTGATATCGCCATAGATCACGTGCAGGCCGCGCGACAGCAGCGTCTGGTACACATTGGGATTGAAGTCGATCACGGTGATCTGCTCGAGCAGCACCGGTGCCTGCCGCTCGATCTCGGCCAGCAGCGCGCTCGCCGCACGGAAAAAGCCGAGGATGACGATGCGGCGCGCCTCGCCATGGCCCTCGTGTCCTTCCTCGCCGTGGCCATTGCCGTGGTCGAGATCGCGCAGGCCGATCCGCTTCAGGGGACCGATCGCCCAGCGGGTGATCTCGTCGCTGCGGGTCATCACGAAGGTCGAGAGCACCGCCAGCACCACGAAGGCGAAGGAGGCCGCGTTCGCCGTCTGGGCTGCGATGTGGTGGTCGGCAACGCCGGTCTGGATCACCACCAGCGAGAACTCGGAGATCTGCGCGAGATTCAGGGCCGGCAACAGGCTGGCGCGCAGGCCCTGCTTCATCAGATAGAGCGGGACGAAGGTGGTCACGAGGCGGCTCACCACCGTGAACGCCGCGATCATCAGGGCAAGTCCGATCACGGAGAGGCCGGGCACGGGAATGGTCATGCCGAGCGCGACGAAGAACAGCGTGATGAAGAAATCGCGAAGCGTGGTGACCTTGGCCGTGACATCGAGCGCATAGGGAAAGGTCGAGAGCGAGACGCCGGCGATCAGGGCGCCCATCTCGCGCGACAGCGACAGCCGCTCGGCGGTCTCGGCGACCAGGAAGCACCAGGCGAGCGCGCCGAGCAGGATCAACTCGGGGCGGCGGGCGATCTGGTGAAACAGGCGCGGCAGCACGTAGCGGCTCACCAGCAGTGCCGCGGCGACCAGCACTGCGACCCGCCCGATCGAGAGCAGGATCACGCTGATTTCCAGATTGGCAAGGCTCGGCTGCACCGCCAGAAACAGGATGGCGAAGATGTCCTGGAGCACCAGCACGCCGAGGGTGATGCGGCCGGGCAGCGTGTCGAGCTCGCGCTTCTCGTAGAGCACCTTGACGATGATGACGGTGCTCGACAGCGCGCAGGCGACACAGAGGTAAACCGCATCGAACTGTCCGCCCCCGAGCGACAGGCCGATGCCGACGAAGAACAGCACCCCGAGCAGGCAGCCGCCGAGGAGCTGGCCGCCCGCCGCGAACAGGATGACCTTTCCGGCCCGCACGATCTTCTTCAGGTCGATCTCCAGGCCGATCATGAACAGCATGAAGATCAGGCCAAGCTCGGAGATGACGCTGATCGATTCCTGCGACTTGACCCAGCCGGCGCCAAATGGACCAATGCAGAAGCCGGCGATAAGATAGGCAAGGATCAGCGGTTGCCTGGAGAAGTGGGCAAGCAGGCCCAGCATCCAGGCAAACAGGATACAGAGAGTGATGTCGCGAATGAGCTCGTGCATGCCAGATTGGTCCGTTTTGCCGCACCCTAGTGATCGAGTGCGGTGCGGCAAGCAAGCAATTCGTCACATGCGGATGGGGCTCGCCACTGCACTGCTGCTATGCCCCCTCGCCTGCTCCGTGCCCGCAGCCGCTCAATCCAAGGTCAATATCGAACAAAACTTTGCAGATTCCCTCACCGCGCTGCCGAAAGAAGAACTCGCCGTCGCCGGCGGGTTCTACGTGCCCGCCTATTCCAGTGTCGCGATGAGCCAGGGCAAGCTGCGCGTCGACTTCTCGGTGACCTTGAGCGTGCACAACGCCTCCGAGACCCAGCCGCTGGTCGTCAAACGCATCGCCTATTTCGACACCGCAGGCAAGCAGGTCGAGAGCTATCTGAAGGCGCCCGTCGCGTTGAAGCCCCTCGCCACCGTCTCGATCTTCATTCCGACCGACGACGTACGCGGCGGGACCGGAGCCAATTTCCTGGTCGATTGGGCCGCAGCAAGCGAGATCGCCGAGCCTGCTGTCGAGGCCTTGATGGTTGGCGGCGTCGCCAATGCGCATTACGCTTTCATCAGCCAAGGCCGTCCGACCCGGACGGCCGGCAAGAACTAAGGCCGTCTGTCCGCCGGATGCGGGCAAAAGAAATAGGCATGGCCGACGCAACGCCGGCCGGCTCAAAAAGAAAACAACGAGGAACGCTCCCATGACGTCCAGCTTCGATTTTGCGCCCCTGTTTCCCGCAGGGCTGCCGGCCCCCTCTGCGCGCTGGACGGGCCTCGCCAAATACAGTTTTGTCGGCGGCAACAACGACTCCGAGCAGGTGCCGCTCGATGATCTGATCGAGGCGGCCAATCTGGCTCTGCAACGCGAAGGCCGCTCGCTCGCCACTTACGGGCTGGCACATGGTCCCCAGGGCTATCTGCCCTTGCGCGAATTCCTGGTGGCAAAACTCAAGCGCGATGCCGGCATCAACTGCACGGTCGACGATCTCCTGATCGTGTCCGGCTCGCTGCAGGCGCTCGACCTCGTCAACGCCACGCTGCTGACGCGCGGCGACACCGTGATCTTCGAGCAGGATAGCTATCAGGGCTCGCTGACCCGCCTGGCACGGCTCGGAGTCAACGTGATTGGCATTCCCCTCGACAACGACGGCATGCGCATGGACGTGCTGGCCACGACGCTGGCCGACCTCAAGGGCCGCGGCATCCGTCCGAAATACATCTACACCATTCCGACCGTGCAGAACCCGACCGGCAGCATCATGCCGGAGGGCCGCCGCACCGAGCTGTTGCGGCTGTCGGCAGACTACGGCGTGCCTGTTTTCGAGGACGATTGCTATGCCGATCTGGTCTGGTCGGGACAGCGGCCGCCGGCGATCCATGCGATGAGCCCGAACGGCGGCGTGATCCATATCGGCTCGTTCTCCAAGTCGATCGCGCCGGCGCTGCGCGTGGGCTTCATCGTCGCGCCCTGGGATGTGATGTCGCGGATGCTGGCGCTGAAGACGGACGCCGGCTCAGGCGCGCTGGAGCAGATGGTGCTCGCTGCCTATTGCAAGCCGCATTTTTCGACCCACGTGCCGGCACTGACGAAGGCGCTACGGACCAAGCTTGATACGCTGATGGAGGCCGTCAACGAGCAGTTCGGGACGGCCGCCGAGTTCGAGGAGCCCAAGGGCGGGATCTTCCTGTGGGTGAAGCTGCCCGATCAGGTGGATACGCTGAAGCTGTATCAGGCCGCGCTTGCCGCCGGCGTATCGATCAATCCGGGGCCGGAATGGTCGACTGACAAAAACCACTCCAGATCGCGACTGCGGCTGTGCTTTGCGAGCCCCTCGCATCAGCAGATCCGCGAGGGCGTGGCCGTGCTGGCCGAGGTCTGCCGCAAGGAGTTCGGCGTGCCGGCCCGCAGTGCCAATGTGGAGAATCGAGCTTGAGCCTTCAGACGATCTGGGGCTGGCTGCCGTGGATCGCGGAGGCCAGCCGCAGCAGCAGCACAATCGAGACGTTGCCCTTTCCGGCCTCGATCTGGGCGATGTAGCGCTCGGATATCCCGGAGCGGCGGGCGAGCTCCCGCCGCGACAGGACGCAGCGCATGCGCGAGGACTTCAAGCGGTCGCCCAGCTCGGCCAGAAACGCGCTCTCGGAATAAGGCGGCACGGCGCAGCTCCCCGGCAGCACCTCGCCTGCGAAATCCCTGACTTGATTCAGCATCGGTTTATCCAATTTCCCTTCGGGAGCGCCATCCTACCGGGGAAACGGGCTGCCTCATTGACGCGGATCAAATTCGCGCGCGAATGGCGGTCAGCGTGGACGATGGCGCGCGGCATGCTACACTTCGGAATTCTTTGCAGGTGGGGCCTTTCAGGACATGAGACGTTGTTTGTGCCGCTCTATCGCGGCAGCAGTGCTGTGGGTTGCGTTCACGCCCGCGGCCGGTGCCGAGTCGCTTGCGGCGACCGTCGAGCAATGGGGCCTGCTCGGCTCATGGGCGGTCGATTGCGCCGGCCGGCCCGACCGCGAGAAGGGCGCGCTCTTGACTTACGAGATCCGGAAGGACGGAAGGGTGATGTACCGGCGCAATTTCGGCGAGGCCAAGGACGAAAACGAAGTGGTATCGGCGATGGTCAACGCCGACGGCCTGCTCAATGTGATGGTGTACTTCCCCTTGCTGCAGCAGACGCGCGAGTTCGGTCTGCTACTCTCGAAGCAAGGCAGCTTGCGCGCAATCTACAATCGCAGTGAGCGCGGCGAGTACACGATCAGGGACGGCAAATACGTCGCGACCGGCGCGCCAACACCTTCACAACAGCGCTGCGATTAACCCACCTGAACAGGCGTTCAGAAATCTCCTGCGATTCCTCCGGAACGTTCCCGCGAATGCGCCGTTTAGATTTGCATTCCATTGGAGGAGGACATCATGAAGAAGATTGGTTATGTGCTTGCCGCTGTCGGCGCGCTCGCGGTTGCAATGCCGACGCTCGCCAGCGCGGAGACGGTAGTGATCAAGCGCGGTGGTCATCATCACGGCATGTATGGCGCCCGCGCCGAATACGGCATGCATCGCGATCACGGCTGGCATCGCGGCTGGCGCCATCGCGACCGCGTCGTCGTGATCAAGCGTGGTCACCGTCATCATTGGGACTAATGCGCAACGCAATATGGAAATGGCCCTTCACGGGGCCATTTTCTTTGCGTGCCTTCTTCCTTCTCCCCTTGTGGGAGAAGGTGGCGCGAAGCGCCGGATGAGGGGTATCCCTCGGCGAATTCAAACTGACAAATGTGCGCGCGGAGAGAGACCCCGCACCCGTCTCGCCGCTGCGCGGCGAGCCACCCTCTCCCACAAGGGGAGAGGGTCCGGCGGTGCGGCCCAGCGTCGACTCTCAGTCCCATGCCGGTGCGAAGCCGGGATTGACGCAGCGCCTGTCCTTCGGCAGCGCGGCGATCTTGTTGCGGTCGGCATCGTCGAGCGTGATCTTCAGCGCGTCGAGATTGGCCTGCTGGCTCTCTCGGCGCGAGGCTTTCGGGATCGCGGCCACACCGTCCTGGTCCAGCAGCCATTTCAGCGCGACCTGCGCCGCAGTTGCATTATGCTTGGCGCCGATCTCGGCCAGCACCTCATCTGACGCGATGCGTCCCTGCGCCAGCGGGCAATAGGCGACCAGCGGGATCGACTTGGCGTTGAGATAGGCCAGCACCTTCGATTGATCGAGCAGGGCGTGGTATTCGATCTGATTGCATGCGATCGGCGCCTTGATGTCCTCGACCGCGATCTTCAGCAGCGCCGTGGTGAAGTTGGCGACCCCGATCGCCCGCGTCCGCCCCTCCTGCTTCAGCGTCATCAAGGTCTCGAACACAGCACCCCAGTTCGCCGCCTTGGACGGCCAGTGCACGAGATAGAGGTCGACATGGTCAAGCCTGAGCTTGGTCAGGCTGGCGTCGAAAGAGCGGCGGATGGCGTCGGGGCTGAGGTTCTCGTGCCAGACTTTCGTCGTGACGTGCAGCTCGCCCCGCGGCAGCCGGGCCGCGGCGAGCGCCGCGCCGATCGGTTCTTCGTTGCCGTACATCTCGGCGGTATCGATATGGCGATAGCCGATCGACAGTGCGCTCTCGACCGCCGCGCGGCAGGTATCGCCCTGCATGCGGAAGGTCCCGAGGCCGAGCTTGGGCATGCTGATGCCCTGTGTCTTGAGATTATCCATGAACAAGTTCCTGACATCGTTCGGCCCGCCGGAGGCCAGCAGCGATGCTGCGTGAGCAGACTCTTCGGGGATGGAAAAGAGGTGGCGGGAGCGGACAGCATAGTGCGGCAGACGCACGGCGGCCAATCAAGATCGGGTTAGCGACCTAGGAATGCTGCGCCACCACGGCTGGACGCGTCTGCGGCTGCGGCTCGATATCGACCGACCAGAGATCCCGGTTGTCGACGTCCTTCAGCGTCACGGTCATCACGCCGGTTCGGCCATCGATGTCGACCTTGCCGAAGAACTGCAGTCCGAAACAGGGCGCGAGGTTTTCGCCCTGCGCCTCACTGCACCCGTTCTGGTACATCGCGACCGGACCAAAGGTATTGTCGAGCTCGCCCGGGCCCCATGTTCCGGCGTGCAAGGGCCCCGAGACGAACTCCCAGAACGGTTCGAACTCCTGGAATTGCGCCCTGTTCGGATCGTAATAATGCGCGGCGGTGTAGTGCATGTCGGCGGTGAGCCAGACGATGTTGCGGATTCCGGCGCGCTTGATGGACGCGAGAAGATCGGCGATCTCGTGCTCGCGCCGGTCGGGCGGCCCATCACCCAGCGCGACCGCATCGAGACTGACCAGGCCGATCGGCAGATCGGCCGCGATCACCTTCCAGGTCGCGCGCGAGGCCGCGACTTCACGCTTCAGCCAGGCGAGCTGCTCGGCACCCAGGATCCAGCCGCGATGATCGTCGCCCTTGTTCCAGCTCTCGTCGCGATAGCTGCGCATGTCGATCATGAAGACGTCGAGCAGCGGACCATAGGCGATCTTGCGATAGACCCGCCCCTTTCGCGCGCCGATGTCGCGGATCGGCATGAAGTCGAAGAACGCGCGACGGGCGCGCGCGACCAGGCGCGGGGTGCCGTCATCCTCGTGGCCGGCGGCGTCATAGCTGCCGGTCGGCGACCAATCGTTGGTGACCTCGTGGTCGTCCCATTGTGCAAACATCGGCACCTCGGCGTGGAAGGCGCGGAAGTGCTCGTCGAGATGGTTGTATTTGTAATTGCCGCGGAACTGCGCCAGCGTGTGCGCGACCTCTGATTTCTCCTCGGTCACGACATTGCGCCAGATCTCGCCGTTCGGCAGCTTCTGCTCGGAGGGGATCGTGCAGTCGGCGTAGATGTGATCGCCCGAGTGGATGAAGAAGTCCGGGCGATTGTCGAGCATGGTGCGATAGCTGCGGTAGCCGCCGCGCGATGTGTCGATGCCCCAACCCTGCCCCGCGGTATCGCCGGACCACAGGAACGAGATCGACTGGCCGGCAGCCGGCGCAGTGCGGAAATGGCCGATGCGACTTTCACCGGCGATGCCGGTCGCGATATCGTCGAAGCGCACACGATAGAAGATGTCCTGCCCGGGCGGCAGATCGTCCAGCAGCAGTTTCGAGGTGAAGTCGTCATCGGGCGACGCATCGCCCGAAGCCGACGCGATCACGGTCTTGAAGCTTTCCACGGATGAATAATCCACCCGCATCCGCGCCTGCCTGTCGGCGCGCGCCCAGATCACGGCGGAGCCATCCGAGACGTCGCCGGACTGGATGCCGCCTGCGATCTGCGGACGATCCGCGGCGCGGCTGAGATGCGGCGTTGCGAGCGCGGCAACGGCGAGGCTCGAGGTGGAACGGACCAGGAATTGCCGCCGAGTCCAGGCGCGCGAGGCGCGGAGCGCTACCATTCAGGAAACCTTCGTCGACTAGCGACGGAAGGTGCCTGCGTCGTTTGACCCCCGGATTACGGTTTTTTGCGACGTGCGGATGACGGCTCGGAGCTGACCTAGTGCTTCCAGTTGCAGATGCCGCCGCTGCGGCACGGCCAGGTCTGGATCCGGGTGTCCATCGCCTGCGCGTCGAGCGGATTGCCGTGGCGATGCGCGAGCTTGGTGCGTGCCGCGCCGCGTGGCTGCGCGGGCTTGACGTGCGCGACCTTCGGCTCCGACACGCGCACGCGTTCGGCGGCGACCTTCTTCGGCACGTCGACCGGCTCGGCGCGCGCCTGCGCCTCGTTGCCACCGCGCGCCTCCAGCGCGACAGGCGCGAACCGGGTTTCGGGCCCGAGCCGCTTGGGCGACAACACCGCCTTCGAAAGATCGAGGCCGAGATAGTCGTCGGGCTTGTAGTCGTCAGCGCGCGCGACGCCGCCCCATGCGAGCACGAGGGCAACGGCCATTGCAAAAGGAGCGCTCTTCAGAATCACGGACGCCTCCTGAAATTGATTGTTAAGAGGTAATTTACCTCTATTTAGGAGGCGTCGCGCGCAATTCCAGCGGTCAGCTGCCGCCGTGGTTAAGAAGTTTGGCGGTGTCAGGCGACCTTTCGCGGTGCACCCGTCCCTTCAAGAAACCCCATTAGACGGGTACGGATGATGGTTTCCGCCTCAGCCATGATCCTGTCGACGAGTTCCTTGCAGGTGGGGATGTCGTGGATGAGGCCTGCGACCATTCCGCAGCTCCAGGCGCCGGCGTCCATCTGCCCGTCCAGCATGATCCTGGGATAGACGCCCGCGACCTGGTCGTGGATGTCGTCGATCTTCAGCTTGTCGCCCTTCTCGCGTTCAATCTCGAGCAGGCGGTCGACATTGGCGTTCTTCAGCACGCGCTCGGTGTTGCGCAGGCTCCGCATGATGAGGCGGGTGTCGCGTTCGGTCGCCGCGACCAGCGCGTTCTTGACGTTCTGATGCACCGGGGCTTCCTTGGTCGCGATGAAGCGCGTGCCCATGTTCATGCCGGCCGCCCCCAGCGACAGCGCCGCGACGAGGCTGCGGCCGTCCGCCATGCCACCGGACGCGACGAACGGAATCTTCAATTCCTCCGCCGCGCGCGGCAGCAGAATCATGTTGGGAATGTCGTCCTCGCCGGGATGGCCGCCGCACTCGAAGCCGTCGACGCTGACGGCGTCGCATCCGATGCGCTCGGCCTTCAGGGAGTGGCGCACCGAGGTGCATTTGTGGATGACCTTGATCCCGGCAGCCTTCAGCGCCGGCATGTAGGCTTCCGGGCTGCGGCCGGCGGTCTCCACGGACTTGATGCCGCCTTCGACGATGGCGGCGATGTATTCCGGATAAGGCGGCGCGGCGAAGGTCGGCAGGAAAGTGAGGTTCACGCCGAACGGCTTGTCGGTCATATCGCGGCAGCGTGCGATCTCTTTTGCCAGCAGCTCCGGCGTCTTCTGCGTGAGACCGGTGATGATGCCGAGTCCGCCGGCATTGGAGACGGCAGCCGCCAGCTCGGCAAAGCCGACGAAATGCATGCCGCCCTGGATGATGGGGTGCTCAATGCCGAACAGTTCGGTGATCGCGGTCTTCACTTAAACTACCTCCCGGGCTCTTGCTTGACGTTCGGACCAGTCTAGCCAGACTTTTGCGCCGCGGTCACCCTTTCTCTCCGAACGGCCATTGCTCAATGCCCCCGCGCGGGAGCGCCCAGCTTGATCGGGCGCAGCACCGCGGCGGTCGGGATCATCAGCACCGCGATGATCGCGAGCGTCCAGAACACGTCGATATAAGCGAGCAAATCGACCTGCTGCTGCAAGGTGCGCCCAACCCAGGCGACCGCCTGCGAGGCTGCATCACCCGCGTTCGAGCCCTGAGCCTGGAAGAAGCGGGTCATCGTCTCGATGGTCTGCTGATAGCCGAGGTCCGATGGCGCGGCGTGCTCGATCAGGCGGCTCTGGTGGAATTGCTGGCGCTGCGCCAGAATTGTTTGCGCCAGCGCGACGCCCATGGAGCCGCCGATATTGCGGGCGACGTTGATCAGCGCCGACGCCTGGTTGGTCTTGTCGGGCGGCACACCGTCATAGGACGCGGTCGTGACCGGCAGGAACAGGAAAGGAAGACCGAGCGCGAGGAAGATCCGCGACATCGCGGCATAGCCGTAGGTGATATCGCCGGTAAGGCCCGTGAGATGCCACATCGAGAAGGCGACGATGGCGGCACCGAACATGATGAGATATTTCGGCTGCACGCTGCTGACGAGGCGGCCGACCACTGGCATCAGCACCAGGGTCGCGACGCCGCCGGGCGACAAAGCGAGACCGGCCAGCATGGCGGTGTAGTTCAAATCGCTCTGGAGCAGTTGCGGCAAAAGCTGTGTCGTCGAGATCAGCACCGCGCCGGTCGCAAGCATGACCAGGAAGCAGGCGGCGAACTGGCGACGGCCCAGCAGGCGGAGATCGACGATGGGATCCTCCCGCGTCAGCTCCCACGGGATCAGCGCAAGCAGTGACATGGCCGAAAGTACCGCGAAGAACACGATCATGTTCGAGCCGAACCAGTCGTTGCGCTGGCCCTCGTCCAGCACGTATTCGAGCGAGCCGAGCCCGATCGCGACCAGCAGGAAGCCGACATAGTCGACGCGCAGGCCCTTGCTCAGCAGCTTCTCCCTCTCCTCCTCCGCGCCCGAGGGCTCCTTGACCAGCGTGCCGACCAGGAACAGCGACAGCAATCCCATGGGGACGTTGATCAGGAACACCCAGTGCCAGGTGTAGGTGTCGGTGATCCAGCCGCCGAGCGTCGGACCGACCACGGGCGCGACCACGACCGCGACGCCATAGATCGCGAACGCCTGGCCGCGCTTGTGCGGCGGGAAGGAGTCGGCGAGGATCGCCTGCTCGCTGGTCGCCATGCCGCCGCCACCAAGGCCCTGAAGGATTCGGAACAGCACCAGCGCCTGCAGATTCCAGGCGAAGCCGCACAAAAGCGAGGAGACCGTGAAGATCGCAACGCACATCATGTAGAAGCGCTTGCGGCCGATCACGGTCGACAGCCAGCCCGAGATCGACAGCACGATGGCGTTGGCGACGAGATAGCTGGTGATGACGTAGGTGCTCTCGTCGATGCCGACGGCAAGCCCACCGGCGATGTGGCGCAAGGCAACGTTGGCAATGGTGGTGTCGAGCACCTCCATGAAGGTCGCGATCGAGACGACGAACGCGATGAGATAGGGATTATGACCGCCCGCCGCCGAGCGCTCCGGCGACCAGCCGCCCGCGGATGCACTGCCCTGCGCCGTGTCGGTCATCGCACCCTGGTCCAGGGCACGACCGACATGCCGGGACCAACGGGCAGATCGGCCGGCCAGCTGTCCACCACGATCTTCACCGGCACGCGCTGCACCACCTTGACGTAATTTCCGGTGGCGTTCTCCGCCGGCAACAGGCTGAACGCGGTGCCGGAGCCCGGCTGCACGGACTCGACATGGCCGGTCAGCTTGCGCCCGGGATAGGCATCGATGCGGATCTCGACCGGCTGACCCGGCCGCATGTCGTTGAGCTGCGTCTCCTTGTAGTTGGCGACGATCCAGACCTCGTCAGGCACGAACATCATCAGGCTCTGTCCGGCTGTAACGAAAGTGCCCTTGGCGCCGCTGAGCTTGACGACGCGGCCGGACTGCGCCGCAACCACGCTGGTATATTGCAGGTTCAGCTTGGCCTGATCGAGCTGCGCCTGCGACTGCTCGAGCTGCGCCCGGGCGCCCTCAAGCTGCGCGTGCAGCGACTTGATGCCAACTTGCGCGGCCGTCACCGCGGTCTTCGCGCGTTCAGTGTTGGCCTGCTGCGCCTGAAGGTCGGAGCGGGTCTGCTGCTGGCGCTGCACGGTGCTGGCCCCCTTCTCGACCAGATCCTGGGCGCGCGCGAACTCTTCCTGCGAGAACTGGAGCTGGGCCTGGGCCTGTTCGAGCTGCGCCTCCGCCTGCTTGATCTGCTCCTGCTGGGAGACGATCTGCGCCTCGACATTGGCGATGTTCGCCCTGGCGACCGCGACCTGCGCATTGGCCTGATCGATGGCGATGCGATAGTCGCGCTCGTCGATCTTGGCGAGAAGGTCCCCGGCTTTGACATGCTGGTTGTCCGTCACGGGTATGTCGGTCACGTAGCCGCCAACCTTGGAGGCCACGGAAAAGCTGCGCGCGGCGACGAAGGCATCGTCGGTGGATTCATAGTGGCGCACCTGGAGCCAATAGAGCACTCCGCCGATAAGGGCCGCGAGCAAGACGATGGTGCCAACGCTTGCCAGCAACCAATGCTCGCGAATCCGCTCTCGCAGCGACGGCGCCTTGGCCGGCTTCGAGTCCGTGGCGTCACGGGCCTGATCAGGAGATATCTTCGGAGCTTCCTTCGCCCTCTGCGGCTGCTCCGCGGACGGTCCACGCTCCCGTGTTTGAGCATCCACGGTGAACACCTTTCTCGGGGATCAAACTGGCGGCAGAGCCGCCAAGGCCGGCACACGCGCCGCGAGCCCAACTGCAACTCCTGATCATGGTTCCGCTTGTTGCGAGCACCATCGCGTTCGTGAACGCCCTGCCCAAAAAGCGAGCGCGGCACAGTGCATGCCGCGCTCGCCTCGATATCTCATGGGAAGCGCACCCGGTCTCAGTGCGTCTTCGTCGCGTGCCATTTCTCGAGATCGGGTTTCACCTCGTCCGATCCCTGCTCCTTTTCCGGAGTGCCCTTCCAGGGCTTGTCCGTCTGCTTGTGCGAACCCCAGTCGCTCTGCTGCCGGGGATCGTCGTTAGGCCGTTCCTTGCTCATCGAGCTTCCTTTCGGTGGAAACGCTTACGCGAAGGGGACACCGTAATAGGAGTTGATCCCGCGAACCGCGGCGTCATCACCCCAGTTCCAATCACTCCGTTCGCCGTATTTGGGCGCGCCTTCCAGTTCCTTGGTGGTGATGCCGGTGACGTAACCGCCGAGCTCCGTGTCGTATTTCAGCGACTGCCACGGCAGCGGATAGTGGTCGTTGCCGAGGCCCAGAAATCCGCCGAAGCCGAGCACGGCGTAGGACACCTTGCCGCTGATCTTGTCGATCATCACGCGTTCGATCGAGCCGATTTTGTTGCGATCGGCACCGTAGACCGATGTTCCCTCGACCTTGTCGCTGCCGATCAACCGACCCATCTCGTTTTGGTCCAGTTCACCCTGATTCAACATCTCAATTCTCCACTCAGCCAGTTGTGGAGACAACCCGAAGAGGTGCGCGATCGTTCCGGCATGTTCCGTCAGACTTGAGGAACATCGCCGGAAACGGGTGGTTCTCTCAACTTCAAATCCCGGAAACCAAATACCGGAAAACGAAGGGCCGCCCTTGATGTCCCAGACCGTCTCCGACTTCATCGTTCAACGTCTGCATCAATGGGGCGTGCGCCACCTCTTTGGCTATCCTGGCGATGGCATCAACGGCGTGTTCGGAGCCCTTCAGCGTGCTGAGGGCAAGATCGGCTTTGTTCAGACCCGGCATGAGGAGATGGCCGCTTTCATGGCGAGCGCCTATGCGAAGTTCTCTGGCCAACTCGGGGTCTGTATCGCAACTTCGGGCCCCGGCGCCTCGCATCTGATCACCGGGCTCTACGATGCCCTGCTGGATCACCAGCCCGTGCTCGCGATCGTCGGCCAGCAGGCACGCAATGCGCTGGGCGGGCAATATCAGCAGGAACTCGATCTCGTCTCGATGTTCAAGGATGTGGCTGGCGCCTACGTCATGCAGGCCTCCTCGCCGGCGCAGATCCGGCATCTGATCGATCGATCGATCCGGATCGCGCTGGCCCGGCGGACGCCAACGGTGATCATCCTGCCCAACGATATCCAGGAGGAGCCCTACGAGGACCCGCCGCGCGCTCACGGCACTCTGCACTCCGGCATTGGCTATAGCGCGCCAAGCATCAAGCCTCGTGACGCTGACCTCGACCGTGCCGCCGAGGTGCTCAATGCCGGCAAGAAGGTCGCGATGCTCATCGGCGCCGGCGCGCTCCACGCCACCGAGGAGGTGATCGCGGTCGCCGACCGCTTGTCCGCCGGCTGCGCCAAGGCGCTGCTCGGCAAGGCGGCGCTCCCCGACGATCTCCCCTGGGTCACCGGCTCGATCGGCCTGCTCGGCACCGAGCCCAGCTACAACATGATGATGGAATGCGACACGCTGCTGATGGTCGGCTCCGCCTTTCCCTATGCCGAATTCCTGCCGAAGGAAGGCGCGGCGCGCGGCGTGCGACATCGACGCCAGCATGATGTCGATCCGCTTTCCCATGGAGGTCGGCCTCGTCGGCGATGCCGCCGAGACGCTGCGCGCCCTGCTGCCGCGACTGAAACCCAAGAGCGATGGCGCCTGGCGCCAGGGTATCCAGGACGACGTCGCGAAATGGTGGAAGACGCTCGATGATCGGGCACATCAGCCCGCAGCACCGGTCAATCCGCAGCTCGTCGCCTGGGAGCTGTCTCCGCGCCTGCCCGACCGCGCCATCGTCACCAGCGATTCCGGCTCCTGCGCCAACTGGTTCGCGCGCGACCTGAAGATGCGCCGCGGCATGATGGCCTCGCTCTCAGGCGGGCTCGCCTCGATGGGTGCCGCGGTGCCCTATGCGCTCGCCGCGAAATACGCCCATTCCGACCGCCCGGTGATCGCCCTCGTCGGCGACGGCGCGATGCAGATGAACAACATGGCGGAGCTGATCACCGCCGCCAAGTATTGGCGCGATTGGAAGGATCCGCGCTTCATCGTCTGCGTCTTCAACAACGAAGACCTCAACCAGGTGACCTGGGAGCAGCGCGTCATCAACGGCGATCCGAAATTCGAGGCATCGCAGCGCATACCAAACGTGTCCTATTCGCGCTTTGCCGAACTGATCGGCCTCTCCGGCATCTATGTCGACAGCCCGCGGCTGCTGGGCTCGGCCTGGGAGCAGGCGCTGGCGAGCGAGATGCCGGTGGTGCTGGAGGTGAAGATCGATCCCGAAGTGCCGCCGCTGCCGCCGCACATCACCTTGCAGCAGGCCAAGAACTTCTCGCTTGCGCTGCTGAAGGGCGATCCCAACGAGAGCGGAGTGATCAAGGGGGCGGCGCGGCAGGTGCTGGAAAAGATCCTACCTGGAAACGAATGAGGTGAAGCATGAGCGATTTCCGCGATATCCAGCACGGCGTCAACGATCCCGTGGATGGCCTCGACGTGAAGCGGCAGATAACGACAACCGGACGCCGCATGAACGGGCACAACGCCATGCAGACGTGCGTGCCGAGGCCACTGCCACGCCGAGCGAGCCATTTCTGCCCGAACGGCTTCGGCGCAAGCCTACCGATCCAATCAACCCGCGGAGCGGGCGGAGACCGACGGATTAGCCGTTAGGAACTCCGGCCGCTGCAGTGTGTTGGTGGGCGCAACGTCGCGCGGCGAGAGGCTGCGCGCCCATTCGGAGGGATCGGACCATGAAACGAATGATTATCGCAGCTGCTTGCGTGCTGCTCGCAGGCCCCGCACTCGCCCAGTCGCTCGGCGAGAAAACCGGCGTCAACTCGGCGCTCGGCGTCGCGCCCGCCACCGCCGACTTCGTCAAGGAAGTCGCCATCAGCGATATGTTCGAGATCGAGTCGAGCAAGCTCGCCGAGCAGAAAGGCAACGCGCAGGAGAAGACCTTTGCGCAACAGATGGTGACCGACCACACCAAGACCAGCAGCGAACTTAAGGGCCTTGTCAGCGGCGGCAAGGTGCAGGCGACGCTGCCGACAGCACTCGACAGCTCGCATCAGAGCAAACTCGACAAGCTCAAGAGCGCGAATGGCAAGGACTTCAGTTCGGATTACAATTCGTACCAGGTCAGCGCCCATGAGGACGCGGTCTCGCTGTTCGAGCGTTACGCCAAGGGCGGCGACAATTCCGACCTGAAGGATTGGGCCGGCAAGACGCTGCCGGCGCTCAAGCACCATCTCGACATGGCCAAGGAGCTCGGCAAGGCGCCGAGCGTCGGTCAGACCAAGTAAACATCTTACGAGGACGCCGGCCCTACCGGCGTCCTCTCGTTTTGCAACGATGCCTGTCTCCGCGCAGTGAGATCGAAGATCGCGGAGATCGTCATGACACATCACGACAAGACTTCAGTATCCCGCCGGCACGTCGTCCAAGCGGCGAGCGCAACGCTCGCTGCTGCTTCGCTGGCCTCTTCGACAGCGGAGGCATGACGCCGCTCGGCCGTTCCGGCCAGCCCGCCGAACTGGCCTCGATTTATGTGCAGCGTGCCGCGGCCGACGCGAGCAATGCGACCGGCTAGGTGTATGGGTCCGCTGGTGGATCGGGACAGCCGTAGTCGGCGCGGCAGACTTATGCCACGAGGCAGAGCCCAGGAACCTTCTTTGTCTCCGGGCTTTACAAAACTGTCATGAAGGACATCACGCTTGCAGACCGATGGCATTAGTAGAGGTTAAACCTAGCCGGATCGACACCGCGATCGCGGATACGATCGCTGATCACACCAATTCAGGCATCGAGCACACGGCGCAGACATTGACCTGGGCTGCCGACGAGCACGTGCTGCTCGCGCTGGCCGCGGCAGGGTGGCTCTACACTCATATTTGGCAGCCCCAACAGCGCCCCGTTGCAAATCACGTTGTGGCCGTGTCGCTGGCGACTGCCGTCCTCCCGCATGTCCTGAAATCCATATTCGATCAGACCAGGCCAGACCGGCTGACCATACGCGGACACCGACATGGAGTACCCATCTCAGGACAGGCGCGCGACGCCTTCCCGTCCGGTCACGCGGTCCATATGGGCGCACTTGCCTCGGCGGCGGGCCTGCTGCCGAAAACGCCGCGTCGGTTGGTGCGTGCGATTGCGGTCGCACTTTCGCTGACACGGATTGCGGTACTCGCGCATTGGGCAAGCGACGTCGTCGCAGGCTTTGCGCTGGGCGCGGCCGTAGAGAGACTCTTGCGGCCATGGACACTGACGCAATCGTTGCGCAAGCAGCTCACTTGGCGGAAACGGCCATGACCGAATATGTCGTGCGCTTCATCGCCGGTGGCATCATCGTCTCCGCTTTTGCGATCTTGGGGGATATGCTCAAACCCAAAAGCTTTGCGGGGTTGCTCGGCGCAGCACCGTCAGTTGCACTGGCGACGCTCGGCATCGCCGTCGTCCAGCACGGCCCGCAATATGCCGCGGCAGAAAGCTGGACGATGATCTATGGCGCGGTCGCGCTCGGCTGCTACAGCGTCGTCGTCTGCCATCTGCTGATCAGATACTGTGTGTCCGCGCTGCCGGCGACCGTCCTTGCTGGTATCGTGTGGCTTGCGGTCGCCTTCGGCCTGCTCGCCGGCTTTGGAGGTGCGGCCTGATGCCGGTCAAGCTGTCGCTCTCCGCGCTGAAGCAGACGCGCTGGTACGAATACGGCATTCGTTTCCTGCTCGGTGGCCTGGCGACCGTGCTCACGGGGGTTCTGGGAGCGCGCTTCGGTGTTTCCGTCGGCGGACTTTTCCTTGCGCTTCCCGCCATCTTCTGCGCGAGCGCAACGCTGGTCGAAAGCCATGAACGCCGCACCAAGGAGAAGGCCGGCCTCAGCGGCACGCGCCGCGGACAAGAGGCCGCCGGGCTCGACGCGGCTGGTGCCGCCTGGGGAAGCATCGGTCTCCTGGCATTCGCCGCCGTCTTTCATGTTACCGTGGCCGCAAGCGTTCCGGGCGCTTTCGCCGCCGCGTTGATAGCTTGGGCCGTGGTTTCGGTATTGGCCTGGGGGCTCAGGCGCAAGCTGCGCATCGTCTCCCGCAAACCGCCCCGGTCAGCCCATTCGCCATCAGCAAAGGGTTCTCCCCTTACGAAGCGTTAGCCCGCTTTGGCATGCATTGACGGCTGCAATCTCGGCGGTTGAAGGCCCGGGCTGTTGGCCCAGCGCTCGACCTGCTCGATGACCTTCTGGTGGCTGGGGCGCACCGGCCTGGGTGCTTCGCTCTCTTCGACATGTGTGCGGGGCAATCTGACTTCGTTCGTCATGACGTCTCTCCCATTTGCCGGGAGTATACACCTGTCAAAGGATCTTTGCATCACATAAGTTATTGATTTCATTATATTTCTGGCTAACTTGGCGTCATAGCCGCATCTTGTGGAACCGCGGCCGAATGAGTTCGTTGAGTAAACTACTCAACTTGCTCATTTTGGGTGATTGATCATGAACGACCTTCGCGCCGAGCGGCTCCAGGTCATGCTGTCACCGGAAGAACTGGCCGCGGTGGACGACTTCCGGTTCAAACATCGCATGCCGACGCGAGCCGCGGCCGTGCGCGAGCTCCTGAAGCTCGGACTGGCCACCGCCGCAGTCGATGCAGGGGCGAATGTCAAATCGAGCAGGTTCGGAGTTTTCGGGCGGGGCCCGGACGGCCATACGCAACCGCATCCCGAGCGCGGCTCCGAGGATTAGTCCAGCCTGATGCTCAAGCAAACGGCCCCGGCACGGGGTGCCAGGGCCGTCCTTGGAGATTACTTCCGGATCACCGGGGGCATGACAACCGGAAGCAATCCCTCGACTCTTCGCGTGCGAATTCGTTCCTGAAGGAATTAGCCGCTCGGCGCGTCGCCGGAATCATCGGGCGCCATGCCGGAACCGGGCGTCTTGCTGTTGTCGTTCAGCTTGGGATCGCGCGTGGCCTCACGAGAGGGCGAGCCCTTTGGCTCCGACTTGTGCACGGTCTGCGCACGCTGCTTGTCCCGCGGCTGCTGTTCACCGCGCTGATCTCTGATGATGCCTTGGTCGGAATGGGCCATGATAGCTCTCGCCTCTTTGCTGTCTCGAAGCGCTTACGCGCCGGAGCGTCGAAGGTTCCGACCCGCGAGATCAGACTGCTAACTGTGCGCTGAGTGCACCGGGGTCGATGCATTTTCGTGATGCACCTGCCGCACTGTCGTCACGGTGGCGAACGCGACCGACACGCCAAAGGCGAGGATGAGCGAAAGAAGAGCCAGACGTGGAGCCATTGCAAAAACCTCCTGAAATAGGAAATCAACGCGATCGACTGTTACGAATGATCCTGCTTGTTGTCCGTGCGCAGTCTCACACGCAGATCCACGAACACGACAGAATTACGCATCCTGCTTTTGAGGCCTGCGCGTTGGAACGGGCGGCACCTCGCCGTCGAGCCAATCCTGCTCGTCGGCAAGTGCCGTCCACGCATTCGCCATGCGCAGAAAACGATTGTGTGCCGGCTGTGCTTCGGCCCTCTCGGCGAGCTGGAGGCAGTTGTCGGCGTTATCCCTGAAGATCTCGGACTGTTTCATCAACATGAATTGGGGACGGAACCGACGCGTCGCAACCGCCCTTACCGGATCGTAACATCTGCGGAACTTTCGACCGCCGTCCGCCATTGGACGTCCATGCGGATTCTTCTCGCGATGGTTTTGGCGTTCATCAGCACTGCACCGCTTGCCGACAGCACCGGAGAGCGACGGCCGACCGGCCGCACGCCGACCGCAACCGAGACCATCAGCGACCTCTACACTTTCAGCCGCTTTCAGCAGGGCTTGCTGGAGAGCACCGACCTGAAGGGCAATGCCGAGGTCAAGAACCTCGCCGCCCTGCGCGCCGAAGAAGCAGCCCGGCGCGACAAGGCCCTGAAACAGATTCAGGAGACGATCGGCACCGAACCGCGCGTCGCCAAGACGACCTCGGCGAGCGCGAGCCTGGTCGAGCCCGAAACTTCGGACGGACCGACTTTCGTCAGAAGCTTCTATGCCGCGCAGATTCCCGAGTATGAATCGGTGATCGACCTGCTCGAGCGCTATCTGAAGGCGCCCGACAATGCCGCGCTTGCAACATTCGCGCGCGAGCAGCTCCCACTGTTGCGCTCACAGGTCAAAGACGCCGAGCGCACCATGGCAGACAAGTAGCCGTTTATTTATTGTTCGGATGACTTTGCTGGCTCTCCGGCCGCACGGTGCGGTCGCTCTCCGGCATCCGGTCCCGGCCGGCATCCCCATTGTCATCCTTCCCGCCCGAAGTCGAGGTGCCGCTACCGCTGGGATTGGACCGGGTCGACGCACCCGTAGTTGGTGTGTCCGCGCGTGGGGTGGCGGAGCTTGCGGCGGGGTCGCCGGTCACCGCACCACGGCCGCTGGGCGCGCCGCCTTGTGCGAACGCCGATCCAGCCAACAACATCACGGTGCCGATCACGGCAAATCCTGCTTTCATGTGCGCTCTCCCTGTATTCGAGGCTAACAGCAGGACTAGCGGTCCGTTCCGGAAGCGATGACCGAGGCCCGAAACGGGCCCCAAAGGTGTCTTCCCTCGGCAGAAATCAGGAACCCAATGGAACCATTCCGAGGTATCGCTATTATGTTAATCGGGCTGAGCAAAGCAGGTTCCACGTCCTGGCGCCGTAACGTTGGCGCTTGATTTCGAATTTGGCTGACGCTCTATTTTGATAATCCGCGTCTTGCCTGGGAATCGGCTGACGCCTGCGGGGGACAAATTATGAGCGACCTCGATCCCGGATCTGCATCACGTTCCGGTCGTCGCGTTCCAAAGCCAAAAACCAACGGCATGTCGGAGCCCGATTCCCGGGCAGAATTGCTGCTCGCCCTGCAGGCCATGCGCAACGGCGATTTCTCCGTGCGCATGAGCGGCGACTATCTCGGCATCGACGGCAAGCTCGCCGACACTTTCAACGACATCATCGCCGCCAATCAGCGCATGGCGCAGCAGCTCGAACTGGTCGGCCAGGTGGTGGGCCGCGAGGGCAAGACCCGCCAGCGCGTGAAGTTTGGGCTGGCCTCCGGCTCCTGGGCCGACATGGAAGGCTCGGTCAATACGCTGATCGACGATTTGCTGTGGCCGACGCGCGAGGTGACGCGCGCGGTCGCAGCCGTGGCGCAGGGCGACCTGCTCCAGACCGTCAAGCTCGACGTCGATGGACGCCCCCTGCGCGGCGAATTCCTGCAGTCGGCGACCATCGTCAACACCATGATCAAGCAGCTCGGCGTGTTCACCTCCGAGGTGACGCGCGTGGCGCGCGAGGTCGGCACCGAAGGCAAGCTCGGCGGCCAGGCCCAGGTGCCTGAGGTGACCGGCGTCTGGAAGGATCTGACCGAGAGCGTCAACTCGATGGCGAACAACCTGACCAACCAGGTTCGCAACATCGCCGAGGTGACGATCGCAGTTGCGAACGGCGACCTCTCGAAGAAGATCACGGTCGACGTCCGCGGCGAGATCCTTCAGCTCAAGGAAGCCATCAACACGATGGTGGACCAGCTCCGCTCCTTTGCGTCGGAAGTGACGCGCGTGGCGCGCGAGGTCGGCACCGACGGCAAGCTTGGCGGCCAAGCCATCGTGCCAGGTGTCGCCGGCACCTGGAAGGATCTCACCGACAGCGTCAACGCGATGTGCGGCAATCTCACCGCACAGGTGCGCAACATCGCCAACGTCACCACCGCCGTGGCCCGCGGCGACCTGTCGCGCAAGATCACGGTGGACGTGCGCGGCGAAATCCTGGAGCTGAAGGACACCATCAACACCATGGTGGACCAGCTCAACTCGTTCGCCTCGGAAGTGACGCGCGTCGCGCGCGAGGTCGGCACCGAAGGCAAGCTCGGCGGCCAGGCCCAGGTGCCGGGCGTCGCCGGTACCTGGAAGGACCTCACCGACAACGTCAACTTCATGGCGTCGAACCTCACCGCGCAGGTCCGCAACATCGCCGACGTTGCCACCGCCATCGCGAGCGGCGACCTCTCCAAGAAGATCACGGTGAACGTCTCGGGCGAAATCCTTCAGTTGAAGGAAACGCTCAACACGATGGTCGACCAGCTCAACGCCTTCGCCGGCGAAGTCACGCGCGTCGCGCGCGAGGTCGGCACCGAGGGCCGGCTCGGCGGCCAGGCCAACGTGCCCGGCGTCGCCGGCACCTGGAAGGACTTGACCGAGAGCGTCAACTCGATGGCCTCGAACCTCACCGCGCAGGTCCGTAACATCGCCGAGGTGACGACCGCGGTCGCGGGCGGCGATTTGTCGAAAAAGATCACCGTCGATGTCCGCGGCGAGATCCTCGAGCTGAAAGACACCATCAACACCATGGTGGACCAGCTCAACGCCTTTGCCGGCGAAGTCACGCGCGTTGCCCGCGAGGTCGGCACCGAAGGCAAACTCGGCGGCCAGGCCCAGGTGCGCGGCGTCGCCGGCACCTGGAAGGATCTCACCGACAGCGTCAACTCGATGGCCTCGAACCTGACCGGCCAGGTCCGCAACATCGCCGAAGTCGCGACCGCGGTGGCCAAGGGCGATTTGTCGAAGAAGATTACCGTCAACGTGTCAGGCGAAATCCTTCAGCTGAAGGAAACGCTCAACACCATGGTGGACCAGCTCAACGCCTTCGCCGGCGAAGTCACGCGCGTCGCGCGCGAAGTCGGCACCGAAGGCAAGCTCGGCGGCCAGGCCGAAGTCCCCGGCGTCGCCGGCACCTGGAAGGACCTCACCGACAGCGTCAACTCGATGGCGGGCAACCTCACCGCCCAGGTCCGCAACATCGCCGAAGTTGCGACCGCGATCGCCGGCGGCGACTTGTCGCGCAAGATCACCGTGGACGTGCGCGGCGAGATCCTTCAGCTCAAGGACACGCTGAACACGATGGTCGACCAGCTCAACCGCTTCGCGGGCGAGGTGACGCGCGTGGCGCGCGAGGTCGGCACTGAAGGTCGGCTCGGCGGCCAGGCCAACGTGCCCGGCGTCGCCGGCACCTGGAAAGACCTCACCGACAGCGTCAACTCGATGGCGGGCAACCTCACCGCCCAGGTCCGCAATATCGCCGAAGTCACCACTGCCGTGGCGCGCGGCGACCTCTCGCGCAAGATCACCGTCGACGTCCGTGGCGAGATTTTGGAGCTGAAGAATACCATCAACACCATGGTGGACCAGCTCAACGGCTTTGCCGGTGAAGTGACGCGCGTGGCGCGCGAAGTCGGCACCGAAGGCAAGCTCGGCGGCCAGGCCGAGGTGCCCGGCGTTGCCGGCACCTGGAAGGATCTCACCGACAACGTCAACTTCATGGCCTCGAACCTCACGGCTCAGGTCCGCAACATCGCCGAGGTCGCGACCGCGATCGCCGGCGGCGACCTGTCGAAGAAGATCACGGTGGACGTGCGTGGCGAAATTCTGCTGCTCAAGGACACCTTGAACACCATGGTCGAGCAGCTCCGCTCCTTCGCCGCGGAAGTGACGCGCGTCGCGCGCGAGGTCGGCACCGAGGGCCGGCTCGGCGGCCAGGCCGTCGTGCCCGGCGTCGGCGGCACCTGGAAGGACCTCACCGACAACGTCAACCTGCTGGCCGCGAACCTCACCACCCAGGTCCGCAACATCGCCGAAGTCACCACCGCCGTCGCGCGCGGCGACCTGTCGCGCAAGATCACCGTCGACGTGAAGGGCGAAATTCTCGAGCTCAAGAACACCATCAACACCATGGTGGACCAGCTCAATGCCTTCGCCGGCGAAGTGACGCGCGTTGCCCGCGAGGTCGGCACCGAAGGCGAACTCGGCGGCCAGGCCCAGGTGCCCGGCGTCGCCGGCACCTGGAAGGATCTCACCGACACGGTCAACTTCATGGCGGCGAACCTGACCGAGCAGGTCCGCGGCATCGTCAAGGTGGTGACCGCGGTCGCCAACGGCGATCTCAAGCAGAACCTCACCGTGAAATCGAAAGGCGAGGTCGCGGCGCTCGCCGACACCATCAACAACATGACCGAGACGCTCGCGACTTTCGCCGACCAGGTGACGTCGGTGGCGCGCGAGGTCGGCGTCGAGGGCAGGCTCGGTGGTCAGGCCGACGTGCCCGGCGCCGCGGGCACCTGGAAGGACCTCACCGGCAACGTCAATTTGCTGGCAGCCAACCTCACCTCGCAGGTGCGCGCGATTGCGGAAGTGGCGACCGCCGTGACCAAGGGCGACCTGACGCGGTCGATCCAGGTCGACGCCCGCGGCGAGGTCGCAGAGCTGAAAGACAACATCAACACGATGATCACGAACCTCCGTCTCACGACGGACGTGAACACCGAGCAGGATTGGCTGAAGACCAATCTGGCGAAATTCACCAACATGCTTCAGGGCCAGCGCGACCTCACCACCGTCGGTCGCCTGCTGCTGACCGAATTGTCGCCGCTGGTGAATGCGCATACCGGCGTGATCTACCAGGTCGAGAATGAAGAGAATCCGCGGCTCCTGCTGCTTGCCTCCTATGCCGGCGACGGCGTCTATCCGTATCCGCGCGTGCTGCCATTCGGCGACGGCCTGATCGGCCAATGCGCGCTCGACCGGCGCCCGCGCGTGATTGCGGACATTCCGGCCGACGTGGTGCCGATCAATTCGGCGCTGCTTCGCGTCGCGCCGAAGAACCTCGTGGTGCTGCCGGTGCTGTTCGAAGGCCAGGTCAAGGCGGTCATCGAGCTCGCCTCGCTCACCTCCTTCACCACCTCGCAGATGACCTTCCTGGAGCAGCTTACGGACTCGATCGGCATTGTGCTCAACTCGATCGAGGCGACGATGCAGACCGAGGGCCTGCTCAAGCAGTCGCAGCAGCTCGCCGGCGAGCTCCAGACCCAGCAGCGCGAATTGCAGCAGACCAACGACCAGCTCGAACAGAAGGCGCAGCAGCTCGCCGAGCGCAACGTCGAAGTCGAGCGCAAGAACCAGGAGATCGAGCAGGCCCGGCGCGCACTGGAGGAAAAGGCGACCGAGCTCGCACTGACCTCGAAGTACAAGTCCGAATTCCTGGCCAATATGAGCCACGAGCTGCGCACGCCGCTGAACTCGATCCTGATCCTCGGCCAGCAGCTCACCGACAATCCGGACGGCAATCTTACCGGCAAGCAAGTCGAATTCGCCCGCACCATCCATGGCGCCGGCACCGACCTGCTCAATCTCATCAGCGACATTCTCGATCTTTCCAAGATCGAGTCCGGTACGGTGACGGTCGACGCCGAGGAAATCCTGACCGCGAATCTGCTCGAGACGGTCGGGCGGCCGTTCCGTCACGAGGCGGAGAACCGCAATTTGTCGTTCAAGATCGACGTCGATCCGAATCTTGCGCGCAGCCTCGTCACCGATTCCAAGCGCCTGCAGCAGGTTTTGAAGAACCTGCTCTCCAACGCCTTCAAGTTCACCGCCGAGGGCGAAGTGCGCCTGAAGGTCGCCGCCGCGGTCGGCGGCTGGGGCACGGATCATCCCGTGCTGAACTCGGCGCCGGCCGTGATCGCATTCGAAGTGTCCGATACCGGCATCGGCATTCCGCTGGAGAAGCAGAAGCTGATCTTCGAGGCGTTCCAGCAAGCGGATGCCGGCACCAGTCGCAAATATGGCGGTACCGGCCTCGGCCTTGCGATCAGCCGCGAACTCGCAAGCCTGCTCGGCGGCGAGATCCACCTGCGCAGCTTGCCGGGCAAGGGCTCGTGCTTCACGCTTTACCTGCCGCTGAAATATTCCGGCCCGACGCTCGCGCCCCGCGCAACGCCCCAACAGAGCCAGCCGCCGGCGCTGCAGCCCGCGACAGCCGAACCGCAGCGCGTGATCGAGCAGCTTCCCGACGACCGGCTCAACCTCGAACCCGGCGATAGCATCCTCCTGATCGTCGAGGACGACCCGCACTACGCGCGCGTGTTGGTCGACCTCGCCCGCGACAAGGGATTCAAGGTGCTGGTCGCGGCCCGCGGCGCGGAGGCGCTGGAGCTTGCAAAGCAGTACCAGCCGAGGGCTGTCTCGCTCGACGTATTCCTGCCGGATATGCTCGGCTGGACCGTGTTGAGCCAGCTCAAGCACAATCCGCTGACCCGCCACATCCCCGTGCAGATCATCACGCTCGACGAGGACCGCCAGCATGCGCTGGCGCGCGGCGCCTTCTCCTTCGTCAACAAGCCGACGACGACCGAGGGTGTCTCGGCCGCGCTGACCCAGATCAAGGAATATGCGCGACCGCGGCGCAAGCGGCTGCTCATTGTCGAGGACAACGAGGCCGAGCAGCTCTCGATCCGCGAGCTCCTGCATCACGACGACATCGAGATCGTGACGACCGGCACCGGTGCCGACGCGCTCTCGATGCTGCGTGAGAACCCCTGTGATTGCGTCGTGCTCGACCTGCGCCTGCCCGACATGACCGGCTTCGAGGTGCTGGACCAGATCCGCAATGACGAGGCGCTCTCGAACGTTCCGGTGGTCGTCTTCACCGGCCGCGAGCTGTCGGCCGAGGAAGATGCGGAGCTCCACACCATGGCGCGGAGCATCGTGGTCAAGGGCGTGGAATCGCCGGAGCGCCTGCTCGACGAGACCGCGCTGTTCCTGCACCGCGTGATCACGGAGTTGCCGATCGAGAAGCAGCGCATGCTCGAGAAGCTGAACAGTTCCGACGAAGACCTGATCGGCAAGACCGCCCTGCTCGTCGACGACGACGCCCGCAACATCTTTGCGCTGTCGAGCGTGCTGGAGCGGCGCGGCATGAAGGTGCTGACGGCCACGACTGGCAACGAGGCGGTGGCCCTGGTCGAATCCAACCCGGAGATCGCCATCGTGCTGATGGACATCATGATGCCGCAGATGGATGGCTATCAGACCATCGGCGTCATTCGTGAAAACCCCACCTTCGCCCGTCTTCCGATCATCGCGTTGACGGCCAAGGCCATGAAGGGCGACCGCGAGAAATGCCTCGAGGCCGGCGCGTCCGACTATCTCGCCAAACCCGTCAACACCGATCAATTGCTGCTTGCAATCCGCATGTGGCTGCACCGCTGAGTTGGATGCCCGTATGGACCACGAAAAGGTCAACATCCTCCTCGTCGACGACCAGCCGGCCAAGCTGCTCGCCTATGAGGTGATCCTGAAGGATCTCGGCCAGAACCTCGTGATCGCCTCGTCCGGTCGCGAGGCTCTGGAGGTGCTGCTCAAGACCGAGATCGCGGTGATCCTGGTCGACGTCTGCATGCCCGAGCTCGACGGCTTCGAGCTCGCCGCGATGATCCGCGAGCACCCGCGCTTCCAGAAGACCGCGATGATCTTCATCTCGGCCATTCAAGTCAGCGACATCGACCGCCTGCGCGGCTACGAGATGGGCGCCGTCGACTACGTCCCGGTGCCGGTCGTGCCGGAGGTGCTGCGCGCCAAGGTCAAGGTGTTTGCAGAGCTCTATCGCAAGACGCGCGAGCTCGAACGGCTGAATCAGGACCTCGAGGACCGCGTGCGTGCACGCACCGCCGAGCTTGAGAATTCCACAGCAAAGCTGCGCGAGAGCGAAGAGCGGCGCAGCATGGCGATCGCCGCCGGCAAGATGGGCTCCTGGGACTGGGACTGGATCACCGGCGACTGGATGTGGGACGAGGGCCAATACCGCATCTTTGGTGTTGGCCCGGAGAGCTTCGAGGTGAATCCGGCCAACGTTCAGGCGCTGTTGCATCCGGATGACGTCGATCAGTTGCGCAAGGCGATCGCCGAATTCAACAAGGGCACGCGCTCCTATGAAACGGAGTTCCGCATCGTGCGGCCCGACGGCGATGTGCGCTGGTGTGTCGGCACGGCCGCCGCCACGGTTGACGATAGCGGTCGGGTCATGCGCGTCAGCGGCGTGACGGTGGACATCACCGAACGCAAGCGCGCCGAGGAACGGCAGACTCTCCTGGCGCGGGAAGTCGATCATCGCGCCAAGAATGCGCTGGCGCTGGCGCAATCGATCGTGCGCCTCACCCGCGCCGACGAGGTCAAAGCCTATGTCAGCGCCGTCGAGGGACGCATCAATGCACTGGCGCGCGTGCACACGATCCTGTCGCTATCGAGCTGGCAGGGCGCCGAACTCTCGAAGCTGATTGACGAGGAGCTTGCGCCCTATTCCCTCGGCGGCCAGATCAAATTGGCGGGGTCGGAAGTTCAGTTGCTGCCGGCAACCGCCCAGACGCTGGCGCTGGCGCTGCATGAGCTTTTCACCAACTCGGCGAAATATGGCGCGCTCTCGACGCGGACGGGACGGCTCGCAATCGGCTGGCAGGTCGAGGACGAGCTGCTCACGCTGACCTGGGAGGAATCCGGCGGCCCGCTCGTCATGACGCCGAAATCCCGCGGCTTTGGTACGCGGAGCCTGCTTGCGAGCGTCGAGTCCCAGCTCGGCGGGCAGGCGCGATTCGATTGGCGCGCCGAGGGTCTGCTGTGCCGGCTCGAGGTGCCGTTGGTCCGCAAGACTGCCGCGACGACCGCGCCCGGCAACTTCGAAGCCGCCAGCTCCGCCGAATTGCAACGCGCTTCCGGCTAACCGGAGGCCGCACTCTTCCTGCGCTGCGTCGTTTGCGGCTCGCGCGCGACCCGTCCTTCGAGCCAGGCTTCTGTTTGGGCGAGATCGCGCAGAGCCTTGGCATAGCGGCACGCCGCGCTTCGCTCCGCGCCGCGGGGCAGCTTGCGCGCTTTGCGGAGGATGTCCGCAGCGGCATTACGATAAGCCAGAGAGCGATAGAGAAAGACCACCTTACCCATATCGAATGTTCCCGTATTGCGCGGTCATTCTCGCCCACCCGGCATGAACGTCGGATGAAGCGGACGATGACAATTCCTTCATGCGGGTGGAACCGGCGCGTGTCGCAGGCGTTGCATGCGAGATTGGGATAGAGTTCCATGCGCGCGAAGAAGTCGTCTGACCTGATCTCTCCCAGCGGGCTCGTCAAGCTGATGACGCACGCGATGATGGGCGCAGCCTTAGGACTCGCTTTCAGCCTCTTGCTCGTGCTGTCCAATCCCGGCGTCGCCAATTTGCTGAGTCACGGCGGAAGGCAGGCCGTTGTCGTTTTCGCCCTCACCTTGGTGACGACGTTCGCGATCGGCGCGACACTGACCGGCGTCGTTTTCATCCTGGCCGAGGACAAGCAATCTTGAACTATGCGTGCTTTACCGGAATTCTTTGTTCGGAACTCCTGCGACGAATGGCAGTTGGCTGCCTGCGTCAATTCAACTCAGGGAGTTCCCGCAGATGAAGACCACCAAGCTCGCTCTTGCCGTGATGTTGGCAACCGGCCTCGCCGCTGCACCGTTCGCCGTGCAGGCCAAGTCGCACAAGGCAAAACACAGATCATCGATGTCATCGTCGCAGACCACCACGGGCGCCAACACCAAGTCCTCCAAGGGTGCTGATCCCTCCGGTCAGGGCGGCTCCGGCCCCGGCTCCGACCAGGGCGGCACCATGACGAACAACAAAGCCGGCATGAGCAACACCAAGTAGGCGTTCGTCGAAAACACGAAGGCCCCGCGATCGCGGGGCCTCTTGCTTTGGTATTCGAACAGACTTCTCTCGGGCCGCTTCGTCAACATGCGGTATCGACGAGCCCCGCACCTCGCGTTGCGCGTAGGCTTCAGCTACGATGGCTGCCCAGGATGTCAGGATGAACGCCTGCAGGATCTGACTTCACCAGATGGTCGAGTCGTGCGCGCTTGCGCGCGATCAAGAGCTGGGCCGCGGCGTCGTCGAGCCCCTCGCGTTGCAGCTGCCGGATGGCAGAGCCCAGTTCGAGAATCTCGGCGCGCAGCTTTAGAATCCGGTATGCATCCGGGTCTTCCTCCACCATGCGCTCCCAAGGCTCTCAGCGGCGCGCGATCACGCGCAGAGGACTACCTGATGTCTTCGCGGAACGAAGGCGCATCCTATCGCGGACATTCGGCAGGACATCGCCGCCACCTGCAGCCTTCCATTCGCCGATCAGCAGATTGATTTTCCGGCGCAGATCCATATGCGCCAGGGCCTTCTCCGTGCAGTCCCGATCGCGCTCGACAAGCTCGCGTACGGCCGCCTCGACATCGGCCATTTCCAGCCTCAAGGCGCTGATTTTACGTCGAATTTCATTAATTTTGTTGTCCATGACTTGTTAGAACAAAATAAGAACATATAGTCAAGTCACGATTTCAGAAGGGAGAAGCGACATGCAGGTTCAAGGTAAATACGATGCCAAGTCTTTCCTCACCGAGCAGATGACGCGGGCGCAGGGCCTCCGGCTGAAACGGCTGAGCGAAGAGGCGTATCAGCCCGCGCAATACGCGCGGGATCTGTCCTCCAGCGAGGCAGCACGGCGCATTCAGGTGCTGGAAGCGGAGATCGAGCTGGCGGATTCGTTCTAGGCTAGGTCGCCCATCCGGAACGTTGCTTGCGCTTTCGGAACCATGCCTGTCCCGGATTGTTTTCCCAGGCCAAGGGAGAACATGCATGGCACGCAAGGCAAAGAAGCGCCGCTACTCGCGCAGCTCCGGCAGCGATGTCGAAGGCGAGATGAAGCGCTACAAGAAGGGGACCGCGAAAAGCGGACCGGGCGGTCGAGGCGGACGCGTGAAGAGCCGCAAGCAGGCAATCGCGATCGGCCTGTCGAAAGCGCGCAAGAAGGGCAAGAAGGTCCCGAAGAAGGCCGCGAAACGAAAGACGTCCAAGAAGACGTCAAAGAAGACATCTCGGAAAACATCCAAGAAGACTTCGAGAAAGAGTTCGAAGAAGACGTCGAAGCGCAAATCCTCCAAACGGTCGCGCTGACCTCAGTCAGATCATGCTGCCCGGCATGAAGCAGCGGATCGAAACGCCGAACGCGGTCTTCACCGGCCACACCATGGTGCGGCCGGCCCGGTTCGGCTCGGTGATCACGGCTTCGTCCGGTACCTCGACCCACTCGCCGTCGAGCCGCACGCGGTAATGTCCATTGTGCGAGTCCCAATCGGGATCGGCGACCGCAAACCCATCCGCATCCGAGCAGCACGGACCGAGATGGCTGCGCAGGCCGTCGAACCACGGCTTGAGAGGTGAGTCCGCGTAGCGGCCGTCGTCGCGCCCGAGAGCGTTTCCACCCCATAGCACGAGTGGCGCTACCAACGGCGCCACAAGCAGCGCACTTCTCAGCGAGAGCTTCAATCGATCCATGTCGGCACCGATCAAATACGAATTGCCGGCCGGCTCAGCGGCGGCAAGTTCGAAGTTCCACGCTTGCAATCGTCGGCGGCTTCATTGCCGCCGAGTCCGTACGAGATCCGCAATTGTGATGAGCGAACACGGCTTTTTCGGACGAAACCGGGTCATCCTCCCTGCCGTTAACGAGAATGTTATCGGCGATGTGCGGAAATCCTGAAGGCGAACGGGAAAGGCGGCCCGAAGGCCGCCTTTTTGGAGTTGCGCCGATCGACGTTCGCCTTATGCGAGCGGCACCGCCACGAACCGGGTCGTCTGCGCGCTTCTGACCTGCAGCAGCACGCTGCGCTTGCCGGACGATTTCGCCTGCGCCAGCTCCGAACGGACATCGCCGATATTGGCGACGGCGTTGCCGCCCACGTTGAGGATGACGTCGCCGGTCTGGATGCCGCGTTGCGCGGCCGGGCCTTGCGGATCGACTTCAGTGACGACGACGCCCTTCTGGCCGGCGCCCTGCACGTCGCCCGCCGGAGCCAGGCTAAGCCCGAGACGCGGCGGCATGCCGGCATCTGGCTGCGACTTGCCCTCGTCGGCTCTAGCCTGCCGCTCGTTCGGCAACTCGCCAAGCGCCAGTGTCACCGTCTTGCTGTCGCCCTTGTGGACGACATCGAGCTTCACGGACGTGCCCGGCGCCAGGGTGGCGATGGTGCGGGCGAGATCGCGGGAATCCTTGATCGCGGTGCCGTTGACGGCGGTGATGACGTCGCCCGCCTCGATGCCCGCCTTCGCCGCCGGGCTGCCGTCCTGCGGATTGTCGACGATCGCGCCGCGCGCCTCCTTGAGGCCCAGACTGTCGGCGATATCCGACGTCACCGGCTGCACCTGGACGCCGAGCCAGCCGCGCGTGACCGCGCCCTTGTCCTTCAACTGTGCGACGACGAGCTTTGCGGTCGAAGCCGGAATGTCGAAGCCGATGCCGACCGAGCCGCCGGAGGGCGAGAAGATCGCAGTGTTCACGCCGATCACGTTGCCGTTCATGTCGAAGGCCGGGCCGCCGGAATTGCCCTTGTTGATCGGCGCGTCGATCTGGATGAAGTCGTCATAGGGACCATTGCCGATGTCGCGGCCGCTGGCCGAGACGATGCCGGCGGTCACGGTGCCGCCGAGGCCGAAGGGATTGCCGACCGCGACCACCCAGTCGCCGATACGCGGCTTCTGGTCGGAGAATCTGACGAACGGAAAATTCTTCTTGCCCTCGACCTTGATCAGCGCGAGATCCGTTTTCGGATCGGTGCCGACCACTTTCGCGCTGTAGATGGTGCCGTCGTCCATCGTCACTTGCACCGATTCGGCGTGATCGACGACGTGGTTGTTGGTCACGGCATAGCCGTCGGCGGAGATGAAGAAGCCGGAGCCCTCACCCGTGATCATCTGGCGGCGCTGGCGCGGCATGCCCTCCATGCCACCCGGGCCGCGGAAGCCGAATTGCCGCGAGAACTGGTCGAACGGCGTCGCCTCGTCCGAATCCATCCGGTTCTGTTGCAGCATCGCGCTCTTATCATTGTTCTGGTCGATCCTGACCCGCACCGAAATGACGGCGGGTTTGACCTTGCTGACGAGGTCGCCGAAGCCCGGCGGTGTCGCGGCGGTCTCCGCGGCCTGGGCGGGCGCAATGAAGGAGGTCGCGCTGAACGGCGAAGAGCCGGGAGCAGTCGCCAGCACGGCCACGCCAAGCGCGGCCACGGTGCCGAGCAGCGCGAGCCGGCGCGGCCTCAGGACCTTGCGGGACGTTGTGGTGTCGGAATTGACGTGATCGCTCATGTCGATATGTCCATGTTGGGTAAGTCGCCTTGCACCCAACATGGTGGTCGCCACCTTACAGCGTCCCGTCCACGCGATTAAATCTTGGCAAAGTAGCCGGGGCCGGCGATACGGCCAAAGGTCAAGGCTGCACGTTTGATGCAGCTCAACGCGGGCCATGCGCACCGTGGAAGACTGCGGCCACCGGATGATGTCCATCGGAGGCCCGTCATGTACAAAGACATTCTCGTCCACATCCCCACCGAGCGGCCAATCCGCCCGGTGATCGACGGCTCGATCTCGCTCGCAGCGGGCCTCAACGCCCATCTCGATGCAGTTGCGGTTGGCTATGTGGCAACCAGTGCGGCCTATATCATGGAGGGCGGCGCTGCGGTGGCGGCGGTGTTCGAGATGGAGCGCGAGAGTGCAGTGGAGCGGGCCGAGGCGGCGCTCGCGGTATTCAAGAGCAAAGCGATGAACGCCGGCATTTCCTACACATGCCACCCACTCGGGGCGATGCCGGGGGATGCGGTCGGCTTGCTCGGCGAGATCGCGCGGCTGCACGATCTCAGCATCGTGCTCCAGCCGGATCCGGCGCAAGGCTCACTCGACAACGATGTGCCCGGCGAGATCCTGTTCCAGGCGGGTGGCCCGGTGCTTTTCCTGCCCTACACCTTCCATGGAGCGTTCAAGGCGAAACGGATCGGCATCTGCTGGGATGGCAGCCGCCTCGCCGCGCGCGCTATGCGCGACGCCGCACCATTCCTGGCCCGCGCCGAGGAGATCGTGATCATTGCGATCAACGAAACAGATATGGTTCCCGAGGAAGTCTCGACGCGCAATCTGGCAAGGCATCTCGGCCGGCGCGGACTGTCGACCCGCACGGTCAACCTGATTCAGCCGACCATGCTGTCGCTGGCAGCCGATGAGAACCTGGATATTCTGATCATGGGCGGCTACGGCCATTCGCGTTTGCAGGAGCGGTTCCTCGGCGGCGTCACCCGCGCCATGCTGGAGCCATGACCGTCCCGACGCTGATGTCGCATTAATCGAGGGCTTATCCAGGTCGGGCCGGTCACAGGCCTTGTCGTTCGGGCTGACAACCGCGTCCTTGAGCGGTGCCGGCATCGGCAAGTTCAGGTCATATTCGAACACGTTGGACCGTCACGCCGCGGCGGGTCTCTCCCACGCCGTGGCCTCGACGCCGTCCTCGTCTTGTTGCGCATTGCACGCGTCGAAATGCGCCTTGAGTTCGACTTCGGCGAGATGTTCGAAATGTTCGGCCTGGCCGAGCAGTTCCCAGCTCTGGAGCGGCCGGTAGGCGGCCTGCTGACGACAGAGGGACGCTAGCGCGCGGTAGCGACGTACGTTGTCCATGAGACCCTCCCTCGCATTCACAGAGCTTATTGCCCTTATTTGCGTCAGGGCGATGGCGGTTGTGCAAAAGATTTGCTGCGCCCGCCGCGCGCTTGTCTCGCTTGTTTCTAGGCAAACGCGTATCGAGGCGAAAGTTCCAATCAGCGCGACTCAACGCTTCGGACCTTACCGCAGGCCAGGGCTAGGGTTGTGGGTCATCCTCGTATGTCTGCAGTGCAAAGGGGCACGCCCTGGCACACCCCATTGCGGTGCCGGCTCGCCCGCCTGTATCCGGCAGTCTACCGGATGAGCGCGGGCTCACCGGCACGCATTGTCTGCGCCGAACTATGTTGCAGCATCGGAACCCTGCCGGCTTCCGCAGCGGCGCGGATGGCCGCGATGTTGCCGGCATAGTCCGCGCTGCTCTTGCCGCGAAACACGGCGGAGCCCGCTACAAGCGTATCGGCGCCCGCAGCGGCCACGGCGGCGGCATTGTCGCGCGTGATGCCGCCGTCAACCTCGAGCCGGATCGGCCGGTCGCCTATCATGCTTCGAATACGCCCGATCTTCTCGAGTTGGGATTCGAGGAAGGACTGGCCGCCAAAGCCCGGATTGACCGTCATCACCAGGACGAGGTCGAGGCGATCGAGCACATATTCGATCGTGCTTTCGGGAGTCGCGGGACACAGGCTGACGCCGGCTTTCTTGCCGAGCGCGCGGATGGCCTGGAGCGAGCGATCGAGGTGCGGACCGGCTTCGGCATGCACCGTGATGACATCCGCGCCGGCCTTCGCGAACGCTTCGAGATAGGGATCGGCGGGCGCGATCATGAGATGCACGTCGAACATTTTCTTCGTCAGCGGCCGGATCGCCCTGATGACGTCCGCGCCATAACTGATGTTCGGGACGAAATGCCCGTCCATGACGTCGCAGTGAATCCAGTCGGCACCCGCCGCATCGATCGCCACGATCTCCTCGCCGAGGCGGGCGAAATTCGCAGCCAGGATTGACGGCGCGATGAGGATTTCTCTCGTCATGGCTTCGCACTCCCCTGCGCGTCCGCACCGCCGCTGAAGACGCGACTCGCCAGGACGTCCATGGGATCGATCGTTTCGAGGTCGGCGATATCGAGCATGCGGTCGAGATCGGACACCAGCCGATCGGCCTGCCGCAGGCGGATGCGGTCGACGGCGTTGCGGATCGAGCGCGCATTGGAGAAGAACGGCTGGGTCCGACGTAGCGCGATGTATTTCTCGAACGCCTCGCGCGCCGCCGCCGAGAGGCGATAACCCCGTTCCTTCAGCATCAGCTCGGCGATGACGAGCAGCTCGGCTTCCGCATAGTCCGGAAAGTCGATGTGATGCGCGATCCGCGAACGGAAGCCGGGATTAGAGGCAAAGAAGCTCGTCATCCGCTCGCCATAGCCGGCAAGGATCACGACGAGGTCCTCGCGCTGGTTTTCCATCACCTGGAGCAGGATCTCGATCGCCTCCTGGCCGTAGTCGCGCTCGTTGTCGGGACGGTGCAGATAATAGGCCTCGTCGATGAACAGCACGCCGCCCATCGCCTTCTTCAGGATCTCCTTGGTCTTCGGCGCGGTGTGGCCGATATACTGGCCGACCAAATCGTCGCGCGTCACCGAGATCACCTGCCCGCGCCGCACGAAACCGAGGCCGTGCAGGATCTTTGCCATGCGCAGCGCGACCGTCGTCTTGCCGGTGCCGGGATTGCCGGTAAACGACATATGCAGCGTCGGTGGCGACGAAGCCAATCCCGCACGCTGCCGGATACGTTCGATCAGCAAGAGCGACGCGATCTGGCGCACGCGGCTCTTCACCGGCTTCAATCCGATCAGCTCCTGCTCGAGCTGCTGCAGCGTGCCCGTGATTCCAGCCTCTTCGGCCTCCTTGCGGAGATCGAAACTGGTCTCGCCGGGCTCAGTGGTCACGGCGTGGGGAACATCCAGCATCGGCACCTCGAAGAAAAGGGCTTCGCCGCGGGGGAGCGGCGAAGCAGTGGTCCGCCAAGGAAACGGAGCAGGGAGTGCTCCGCGCGGAGGAGAATGACTTAGGTTGGTGCGTGCGCGAGCTGCCGGCGCACGGTGGTGTAGCGGATCGCGCGTCCGCTCACCTCCTGCCGCACCAGCTCGAACTCGGCTTCCTGCGGCGGGCGGTTGACGATGAACGAGATCCGCACCGATTCCCAGCCATGGCTGGAGTCGAAGCCGCTGAGGCGGATGTATCGGTCGCCATACACTCTGCGGCATTCGGCGAGCTCCATCATCACGCCGGCGGCGTCCTGGAGATCGAACATCGGCAGGCCCCACATCTCCCAATAGGTGTTGCGGGGATGCGGATCGTCGGTGAACTCGATGTTCACCGCCCAGCCGTTGGTCAGGCAATACTGCACCTGCTTGGTGATCTGGTCGTCGGTCAGATCGGGCAGGAACGAGAAGCAGCCTTGGGTCAGCTTCATGTCAAATCTCCTCAAACGGTTTCGAGCGCGGTCGGCACGAAGTCCGGCGTGTCGGTGGATTCATAATTGAAGGAGACGTCCTTCCAAACCTCAAGTGCAGCTTTCAGCGGCGTACAGGTCTCGGCCGCCCTGGCCAGGATCTCCGGTCCTTCGTGGACGTAGTCGCGGCCCTCGTTGCGGGCGAGGATCATCGCTTCCAGCGCCACACGGTTGGCGATCGCGCCGGCCGCGATGCCCATGGGATGGCCGATGGTGCCGCCGCCGAACTGGAGCACGACGTCCTCGCCGAGCAGGTCGAGCAGCTGGTGCATCTGGCCGGCATGGATGCCGCCGGAGGCGACCGGCATCATCTTGTTCAGGCTCGCCCAGGACTGGTCGAAGAACAGGCCGTGTTCGAGCTTGGCCGGGTTGAAGTCTTCGCGACAGACATCGTAATAGCCGCGCGTGGTGTTGGGATCGCCTTCGAGCTTGCCGACCACGGTGCCGGCATGGATGTGATCGACGCCGGCGAGCCGCATCCACTTGGCGATGACGCGGAACGACACCCCATGGCTTTTCTGCCGCGTGTAGGTCGAGTGACCGGCGCGATGCAGATGCAGGATCATGTCGTTGCGCCGCGCCCATTTCGCCATCGACTGGATTGCGGTGTAGCCGATCACGAGATCGATCATGACGATGCAGGACCCGAGCTCCTTCGCGAACTCGGCGCGCTCGTACATATCCTCCATGGTTCCCGCGGTGATATTCAGGTAGGTCCCCTTGGCCTCACCGGAGGCCGCCTGCGCCCGGTTCACCGCCTCCATGCAATAGAGGAAGCGGTCGCGCCAGTGCATGAACGGCTGCGAGTTGATGTTCTCGTCATCCTTGGTGAAGTCGAGCCCGCCCTTCAGCGCCTCGTAGACCACGCGACCGTAATTGCGGCCCGAGAGGCCGAGCTTAGGCTTGACGGTCGCGCCGAGCAGCGGCCTGCCGAACTTGTCGAGCCGCTCGCGCTCGACCACGATGCCGGTGGCCGGTCCCTGGAACGTCTTCACATACGCGACGGGGAAACGCATGTCCTCCAGCCGCAGCGCCTTCAGCGGCTTGAAGCCAAATACGTTGCCGATGATCGAGGCCGAGAGGTTGGCGATCGAGCCCGGCTCGAACAGGTCGAGGTCATAGGCGATGTAGGCGAAGTACGAGCCTGGCGTGCCCGGCACCGGATCGACGCGGTAGCATTTCGCGCGATACTTCTCGGCGGCGGTCAACCGATCGGTCCACACCACCGTCCAGGTCGCGGTCGAGGATTCGCCGGCGACTGCGGCTGACGCCTCGATCGGATCGACGCCCTCTTGCGGCGTGACGCGGAACAGCGCGATGACGTCGGTGTCCTTGGGCACGTAGTCGGGCTCCCAATAGCCCATGCGCTTGTATTCCATCACGCCCGATCGATATCTTTCCTTGCCGCGGACGGTTCCTGCATGTGCATTCATGGCTCTCTCCTGCTCTTCTCTCTCTGAACGATTAGGCCGCGACGGGCTGGCGGGCGTCGACGCGCGGATCGAGATCGCCGGCGCGGTAGCGCCGCGCCATCTCGCTCAAGGGAACGACCTTGATACCGCTGGCGTGGCCTGCGGTGCCGAACTGCTCGAAGCGCTCGCGGCAGAGCTCGCGCATCGCATCCATGGCGGGCTTGAGAAATTTGCGCGGATCGAACTCCGAGCGCGTTTGCGCGGCCACTTTCCGGAACACCGCGGTCATTGCCAGCCGGCAGTCGGTGTCGATATTGACCTTGCGCACGCCGCTCGTGATGCCGCGGACGATCTCCTCGACCGGCACGCCCCAGGTCTGCGGCATCTCGCCGCCAAACTGGTTGAACATGTCCTGGAGCGGCTGCGGCACAGAGGAAGAGCCGTGCATCACGAGATGCGTGTTCGGCAGCCGGCGATGAATCTCCTCGACCACCCGCATCGCCAGAATGTCGCCGTCCGGCTTGCGGCTGAACTTGTAGGCGCCGTGCGAGGTGCCCATCGCGATCGCGAGCGCATCGACTTTGGTGGCGCGGACGAAGTCGACCGCCTGGTCGGGATCCGTGAGCAACTGATCATGGCTGACCGTGCCTTCGACGCCGTGACCGTCCTCCTGCTCGCCGCCCCCATGCTCGAGCGAGCCGAGCACGCCGAGCTCGCCTTCGACGGAGGCACCGACCCAATGCGCGAGATCGACGACGCGGCGGGTGATCGCAACGTTGTAGTCGTAGTCGGCCGCGGTCTTGGCGTCGGCCTTGAGCGAGCCGTCCATCATCACCGAGGTGAAGCCATGGGCGATCGCGGACGCGCAGGTCGCCTCGTCATTGCCATGGTCCTGGTGCAGGCAGAGCGGGATGTCTGGATAGGTCCGCTCCAGCGCATCGATCATGTGCGAGAGCATGAGGTCGCCGGCATAGCTGCGCGCGCCGCGCGAAGCCTGGATGATGACGGGCGCGTCGACCTCGGCCGCCGCCTGCATGATCGCGATGCCCTGCTCCATGTTGTTGATGTTGAACGCCGGCACCGCGTAGCCGTGACTGGCGGCGTGGTCGAGCAGCTGACGAAGAGTGATACGGGCCACGACAAATCCTCCTGTTATTGCTTGCCGGCGCGGGCCATCGCCCGCCGGGCGGCTTCCGCAACGCCTTGCGGCGTGATGCCGAATTCGCGGTAGAGCACCGGGGCCGGCGCCGAAGCGCCGAAGCCGCGCATGCCGACGAATTCGCCCTCGGTGCCGATCCAGCGGTGCCAATCGCCGACGACTGCCGCCTCGATGCCAACCCGCGGCGCGGTGCCGAGCACAGCGGCGCGGTAATCCTCCGGCTGCTCCTCGAACAACGCGAAGCAGGGCGCGGAGACCACGGCCGCACGGACGTGCTCGGTAGCGAGCAGGCGGGCCGCCTCCAGCGCAATAGACACTTCCGAACCCGTTGCGATGAGCGTCACGTCGCGGCCACCGTCCGGCGAGACGATCAGATAGGCGCCGCGTGCGACGCGGTTCCTCCCGCGGACATCGCTGCGGAAGGTCGGCAGCGCCTGACGGGACAGGCACAGCACGGAGGGACGATTTTCAGCTTGGAGCGCGCAGTCCCATGCTTCCAGCGTCTCAACCGCGTCGGCCGGCCGGAAAACAAGCAGGTTCGGAATGACGCGGAGCGCTGCGAGATGCTCGACCGGTTGGTGCGTGGGGCCGTCCTCACCGAGGCCAATGGAGTCATGGGTCATCACATGAATGACGCGGATCCGCATCAAGGCCGCAAGGCGGATCGCCGGCCGGCTGTAATCGGAGAACGCGAGGAAGGTGCCGCCATAGGGAATGAAGCCCCCGTGCAGCGCGAGGCCGTTCATCGCGGCCGCCATACCATGCTCGCGGATGCCGTAATGGATGTAATCGCCGGCGAACGCGTCGCGCTTGACCGGGGTCTGCGCCTTGGCATGCGTCAGGTTCGAATGCGTGAGATCCGCCGAGCCGCCGACAAATCCGGGAATCGTCTCGGCGATGCCGTCGAGCACCTGTTGCGACGCCTGCCGCGTCGCGAGCTTCGGACGCTCGGTGGCAAAGCGCTCGCGCAATTTCGCCGAGGCCTGGGCATAGGCGTTCGGCAGGGCAACCGCCTTGCCCTCGATAAACAGGTCGCGCTGCTCGGGCGTCGCGCATTCATAGCGATCGAGCCAGGCGAGACGCTCGACCTGCCCGCGCTGCCCGATCATCCGCCATGCTTTCAGGATCGTGACAGGCACCACGAAGGGCTGATAGTCCCAGCCGAGCGTTCGCCGCGCCGCGGCCGTCTGCTCCGTGCCGAGCGGCGCGCCATGCGCCTTCTCGGTGCCCTGACGATCCGGCGCGCCGTAGCCGATGACCGTGCGGCAGGCGATCAGCGACGGTCTTGTGCTCTCACGCTCCTCGGCAATCGCCTGCGCAACTGCTTCGGGATCGTGCCCGTCGACATGGCGCACCGACCAGCCGGAGGCAGCGAAGCGCGCGAGCTGGTCATCGGAGGTCGCAAGCGAGGTCGGGCCGTCAATGGATATGCCGTTATCGTCGAACAGCACGATCAGGCGGCCCAGCCCGAGATGCCCGGCGAGCGAGATCGCTTCCTGGCTGATGCCCTCCATCAGACAGCCGTCGCCGGCGATGACGTACGTGAAATGATCGACGAGGCCGTCGCCATGTCGCACATTGGCCATGCGCTCGGCGAGTGCCATGCCGACCGCGGTCGCAATCCCCTGCCCCAGCGGACCGGTCGTGGTCTCGACGCCCGGCGTATGGCCATATTCCGATGGCCCGGCGTCTTCGAGCCCCATTGCCGGAAGGCCTTGATGTCATCGAGGCTGACGTCGCCGCCGGTGAGATGGAGCAATGCATAGAGCAGCATCGAGCCATGGCCCGCCGACAGCACGAAGCGATCGCGATCCGGCCAATGGGGGTGAGCCGAGTCGAATTTCAGGAAGCGCGAGAACAGCACGGTGGCGACATCGGCCATGCCCATGGGCAGTCCGGGGTGGCCGGACTGCGAAGTCTCGATGGCGTCGACCGCGAGGAAGCGGACGGCGTTGGCGAGATCGCCATGCGATACCGCCGTGAGGTCAGCGTCGGCGTGGACGGAGATGTTCATCGGATCCTCCTCTCGTTCACTTCAGGTTTCGCTTACGCTCGATCAGCTGCATGATCAGCGGCGTCAGGATCAGCTGCATCGCAAGATCGAGTTTCGCGCCGGGACACACGATCGAATTGGCACGCGACATCCAGCTTTGCGGCAGCATCGAGAGCAGATAGGGGAAGTCGATGCCGCGCGGGTTCTTGAAGCGGATCACGACCATCGACTCGTCCGGCGTCGGGATCCAGCGCGCGATGAACGGATTGGAGGTGTCCACCGTCGGCACACGCTGGAAGTTGATGTCGGTCTCGGAAAATTGCGGGCAGATGTAGTGGATGTAATCGGGCATCCGCCGCAGAACGGTGTCGGTAACGGCCTCGGTCGAATAGCCTCGCGCACTGCGGTCGCGGTGCAGCTTCTGGATCCATTCGAGATTGATAACGGGCACGACGCCGATCTTGAGGTCGGCATAACGCGCGACGTTGACCTTGTCGGTAACGACAGCACCGTGCAGGCCCTCGTAGAACAGAAGGTCGGAGCTCTCCGGCAGCCGTTTCCATTCGGTGAAGGTGCCGGGTGCGGCGCCATGCAGCGCGGATTCCTCGGCGTCGTGGACGTAGTGCCGCGTCGTCGCCGTGCCGGTCTCGCCATAGTCGCGGAACGCCCGCTCCAGCTCCTCGAACAGATTGGTCTCGGGGCTGAAATGGCTGAAATGCCTGTTGCCGCGATCGGCCTCCTTCGCCATCTGCGTGCGCATTTCCGCGCGATCGTAGCGATGGAAGGCGTCGCCTTCGATGTAGGCGGCGTTGACCTTCTCGCGGAAGAAGATCTGCTCAAAGGTCTTCTTGACCGACGTGGTGCCGGCGCCGGAAGAGCCGGTGATGGAGATGATCGGATGCTTCCTGGACATCGGGGCGCCTCGCTCAGAGCCGGAAGAAGCCGCGCCGCGCGAACAGCGGTGCGGAGACGCTGGCGACCAGCAAGGGATCGCAATGCAGTTCCTCGACGCGCTGCACCTCGTTGTTCGAACCCATGATCAGCGGCACGCGTTGATGCAGGCTCTGCGCCGAGAGTTCGAGGATACGCTCGCGCCCGGTCGAAGCCGAGCCGCCGGCCTGCTCGACGATGTAAGCCATCGGGTGCGCCTCGTAGACGAGGCGCAGGCGGCCATCGCCATAGCCGGGCCGTGAATCGGAGGGATAGAGGAACACGCCGCCGCGGGTAAGGATGCGATAGGCCTCGGCCACCAGCGAGCCGACCCAGCGCATGTTGAAATTGTGGTTGGCCTGCCCTTCCACACCGGCGAGGCATTCGTCGACGAAGGCGCGCACCGGCTGTTCCCAATGCCGGCGGTTCGAGGCGTTGATCGCGAACTCCTCGCAGGTCTCGGAGATTTGCACGGCGCTACGCGCGAGACGGAAGCAACCGGACCCGCGGTCAAGCGTGAAGATGTCGACGCCCTCGCCGAGCGTCAGCACCAGCGAGGTCTGCGGGCCGTAGGTGACGAATCCCGCCGCGAGCTGCGCCGAGCCGCGCTGATGGAAGGCGAGCGCGAGATCGTCGGGCGCGGGCAGGATCGAGAAGATCGTGCCCACGGTCATGTTGATGTCGATATTGGAGGAGCCGTCGAGCGGATCGATCGCGACGCAGATCTTCGCCGCGCGGTCACCGATCTGCGGTTCACGCATCTCCTCCGACGCCAGTGCCGCGATCGGCAGCTTGCCGAGACAGCGGCGCAGGATCGCATCCGCCTGCACGTCGAGATCGCGCTGCACGTCACCGTCGCTGTTGCGGCCGGTGGTCAGGCCCGACGCATCCGCAAGGTCTCCCGTGGCGATAAGATCGGCGATCTCGATCGCGGCCGCCGCGATGGCATCGACCGCGGCCGCTACGGCCAGCGCATGCGGCGCCGTCTCGGAATACCGCTGAAGGTGGTCGTCCAGCCTGAGTTGCCCGGTCATCTGCGTCCATCCCTTTGCAGGCGCCGCATCCAGTTCCCTCCTCGCTGGAGGTCGGTGCGGTCAGTGCCAACAACGACGAGATTGACAGGGGCGGCTTAATAAGGAAAATTTCTATTCATAATGAGCGCCAAAGAATTATCTTATAATGTCCATTCGACGGCACAGCTCCGGCATCTCACGATCCGGCAGCTTCGCTCGCTTGCGGCGCTCTCGGCAAAAGGCAGCGTCACGGCAGCCTCGACCCAGCTCGGCCTGACGCAGCCGGCCGTGACCCAGCAATTGCGTCAGCTGCAGGATCTCGCCGGACTGCCGCTGCTTCAGCGGACCGGCGACGGCATGCTGCTGACGGAAGCCGGCAAGGAGGTGCTGGCGCTCGCCGAGCGCGTCGAGGCCGCAATCGCGGACTGCCAGGGTTCGCTCGACCTGCTTGCGGGGCGAACCGGCGGCACGGTGCATCTCGGCGCGGTCTCGACCGCGAAATATTTCGTGCCGCACGCGATCGCGGCATTCTCGAAGCGGTATCCGAAGATCGAGATCAAGCTCACGGTCGGCAATCGCGAGGAGATCCGCGGGGCCATGCACGGCTACGACCTCGACTTCGCGGTGATGGGTCGGCCACCGGCCGATGTCAGCGTCGACGTCCGGCAGCTCGGGCGCAATCCGCACATCATCGTCGCGCGCAAGGGGCACTGGCTGGAGAAGGATTCCGGCCTCAACCTCACCGACCTCGTGCACGAGACCTTCCTCACCCGCGAGCCCGGCTCGGGGACGCGGACACTGATGGAAGGCATGTTCCAGAGGTCGGATCTTGAGCCGATCATCGGCATGGAGATGAGCAGCAACGAGACCATCAAGCAGGCGGTCATCGCCGGGCTCGGCATCGCCTTCATCTCGGCCCACACCGTGGCGCACGAGCTCACCGAGGGCCGGCTGATCGTGCTCGACGTCGCGGGCCTGCCGATCGTGCGGCAATGGTACGTGATCCGCCGCAGCGACAAGGTGCTGTTGCCGCCGGCGCAGGCGATGTTCGATTTCTTGGGATCGGAGGGGTCGAACTATCTTCCCGACGTGCCCGAATTCGGCGCGCGATAGCCCGTCGAAATTCAGCCCATCAGCTTCATCGCGACCGTAGCCGCGAGAATGACGATGATCTGGAGCAGGCGCTCGGTCGTGAAGATGCGGTTGAAGGTGGTCATCGCTTGCCCCGGCCGAATTGGGATGTCTCGGTCGGGACGTTGCTAGCACAGACGGGCGACGAGATAACTCCGTAATCGCCCCGTGTTTTCCGTGCACGACCCGACGACCGGCCCTTCGGCGGGCCTGCGCAAGGCCGCGCCGATGGTTAACGATCAGGCCGCGCGTGTAGGGGCGTAGTCCATCCGCGCGGCGAAATAGGCTTCCAGCTCCAGCAGCGCCCGCGCTTCCCAATCCTTCGCCTGCTCGAGCAGCGACCAGCTCTGGTCCGGGCGGAATGCAGCGGTCTGGCGATAGAGCGATGCGATACCGCGGTAGCGGCGCACGTTCTCCAAGATGGCGTGACCGGTGATTTGGCCGTTCATGTCCGAAAACTCCCTCGTCATTCCCGAGGGAGAAATTGCGGCCAAATCTTTTTCGAAAAGTTAGCGCCGCACAGCAAGCGTGCGAATGGTTTCCGGACTGTTGCCCGCGCGCAACGTGCGCGGCCGCACAAGGCCGATCTATTGCGAATTCGTCGCCGCGCTCTCGCCCCGCGGCTTCAACCCACCGCGGCTGATGATCTCGCGGCAGAGATCGGCAAGGCCGATCACCAGCACGGCGAGCAGGCAGAACAGCTTGATGGAATCGGCATGCGCGCTGGTCAGCGAATTGAACTCGAAGAAGGGCGGCATGAATGCCCACCATACCAGCGGAATGGTGAGTAGTGCGGCGAACGCCGCCGCCGGTGCGCCCGCAATAATGCCGAGCACGAACAGGCTGGGCAGGAACGCCGCGAAATAGAGTTTTGCGCCGAGCGCGACACAGCCGCCCTGGAGCGCAGCCGACATTGCGACAACGATGAATCCAAGCAGAAACGCCTGCCACGACCATGGTCGTACCCGCGGTACGCCAACCAGCCCCGCACGCCTCATCAGCCTCCCCCTGCCGCCCGTTAACCAGGCTCGCTTGCGACCAAAGTACTACAGCGGCAGGGAAACTGCGAGGTGGAAATTGCCGACCCGGCGGCCTTGGTAAACGGGCCGGATCGCTAATTGGAGCAACCAGCCCCTACTCGGTGGCCGCATAGACCAGGCCTGCGACGGGCAGCGCGAGGCCAAAGGCCGATGCGAGCGTCCAGCCGCCTTGTGCAAACGCCCACGCGCCGACCGCCGAGCCCGCCGCGCCCGCGGTGAAGAAGGTCGCCATGTAGAGACCGTTCAGGCGGCTGCGGTGCTCATGCCCCAGCGCGAAGATCGCGCGGAAGCCGAGCACGACGTTGCCCTGCACGCCGATGTCGATCGCGATCGCAGCCACGACCAGGCAGGCGAGGTTCAGCACCGATCCGGGCGCGCCGACATGCGTAATCAGGAATCCTACGGCCGCGAGTAGCAGCGCGACCAGTGTGGCCATGCGGCTATGACCGCGATCGGCAAGCCGTCCCGCGATCGGGGCTGCGAACACGCCGGCGACACCGGCAAGCGCGAACAGCGCGATGCCGCGCTGGGTGAAGCCGAATTCGCTCGCGAGCAGCAGCGGCGTCACGGTCCAGAACAGGCTGAATGCGCCGAACAGGCTGGCCTGGTACAGCGCGCGGCGGCGCAGCAGCGGCGTGGTCCGCACCAGATGGAGCATCGACAGCAGCAACTCGCCGTAATGCATCCGCGCGACCGGCCTGCGCTTCGGCAGCGTCATCCAGAGTACCGCTGCGAGCACGATCATCAACGCGGCCGAGCAGAAGAACACTGCATGCCACGACAGCATCGCCGTGACGAAACTCGACACCGGCCGCGCCAGCATGATGCCGAGCATCAGGCCGGTCGAGACATTGCCGACGAAGCGGCCGCGAATGGCTGCCGGCGCAAGATGCGCGGCATAGGGAATGATGATCTGCACCGCGACCGAGCCGAGTCCGATGAACAACGCGGCGATCAGGAAGGGCAGCGCGTGGGACGCGAAGCCCGCGGCGAGCAGGGCTGCCGCGCCGAGCGTGATGACGGAGCAAATCAGGGTACGGTTCTCGACGAGGTCGCCGAGCGGGACGATGAAGAGAAGCCCCACGCCGTAGCCGATCTGCGTCATGGTGACGATCAGTCCCGCCGCTTCATGCGACAGGCCGAGCGCGGCGCTGATCGGGGCGATCAGCGGCTGGGCGTAATAGATGTTGGCGGCGACCATGCCACAGGCCGCGGCAAGCACGAAGGTCAGTCGCTGCGACACCGCATCCGGATCCGGCGCGGTCTCGATCGTGGCATTCATCGTCATTCACAGGCTCTCCAGATATCGGAAACGGTCGTTTCCTAATATGACAAAAAATTCAGGCGAGCAGCTTCATCGCGACGGCGACCAGGCGCTTGCCGTCGAGCGAAAGGCCCGCCTTGCCGACCACGCGCAGGCCTTGCGTGATGCAGATCATCAGGCGCGCGGTGTCGGCGGCGGCGACATGGCGGGGAATCGAGCCGTCGGCCTGCCCCTCGCGAATGAGGCCGGCGATGAAGCCTTCGTTGGTCTCGAGCCGCGCGCTGACGAGGGCGGCGACCACCGGATCGACCGCGGACAATTCGACCGCGCTGCCGACCACGAGGCAGCCGCGCCGCCCCTCGCTGCCCTGGGAATGCTCTACATACGACAGCAGCATGTTGCGCAGCCGCTCGCGGCCATTGGCGCCTTTTGCCGCCGCGCTGCGCGTCTGCTCCTGGCGCAGCGCGGCGTAGCGCTCGAAGGCGGCGAGAAACACCGCATGCTTGTCGCGAAACGCCTTGTAGACGCTGCCCGTCGCCAGCCGCATCGCCGCGGTGAGATCGCCGATCGACGTGGCATGATAACCGCGCTCGGAAAACACGCGGACGGCCCTGTCGAGCGCGGTGTCCATGTCGAACTCCCGCGGACGGCCGGGCGAACGGGCGACGGAGCTGGATTTGCGGGCCGCTTTTTGCATTGCGGGATAATAGGGAATGTTTGTTTCCAAACAAAGACACTTGGTTGTGATTGGGGCGGTAGGGCCACTAACTCCGGCGTCGTCCCTGGCCAAGGCCAGGACCCATTATCCCAGGGAAGGGGTTGGGCGGACATTCGTTCGGTGGGATTGATACCGCCTTAAATCGATAGACCTCGCGGTATGGTCCTGGCCTTAGCCACGACGACATTTGAGGTTGTTACGCCTGACTGCCGGGCATCGCCACGGCGCAGGCCACATCGCGGTCCTGCGCACATTTCAACTTGCAGACATGCCTTCTCATCCTCGCGGCTGATTTCGCCCGAGCTTTGCTTGATCGCTCCACCCTCTTGTCCAAGAGGGCGCAGGGAAGGCCGGGTGCCGGCTGGCACCCCGCGGTCCGCTGCGCGAAAAGCACACGCAGGAAAACCGCACAGCAGCATACAGGTGTAGCCAATCACTCGGCCTTCCCTGCGCGATGGTTGGACGGCTTATGCCGTGCTCTCTCGGGAGCCGAGTTCTCTTTGGCCTCCCTCGCCCCAACGAAAGTCACCGGCACCGCGCCGGTTGACGCGGATGCCGCATTCGCCAGGGCTTGACCGTAGCAACGACGGCCAGGACCACACGGTTTTGCCGTACGCACGGCTCGCCATTTCGCCGCAGTTTTTCCAGCCCTGTCGACGGAGCCGGAAACTTACAGACGAGACGAAGCCTAGCAGCGCCGCTCGTCGGAACGAAGCCTTGGGCTCACGGAGAGCAATCCGCCCTGCCCTTGGCCTCTCGCACCCGAACGCTGCCGCGTCCACCGCAAGCCCGGCTCGCGAACATGACGACCACAAGATCGCCCCTCAAGGATGAGCCGGGATGGGCGACACATACGCCAATTCCGAATTTCGGTAAAGCGGAATCTTTTTTTCTGGAGGGGATTGACGCGCCCGCGACACAGGTCGCGCAATGAGACGCCTCGCGCAGAAGCAACAAGGGGCGGTGCAAAACACCGCCCATTGGCGAGAACGAGACTGCGGCGAGGACAGGCGCCTAATACGGCTGATAATAGCCACGCGGACCATAGTAGGGACCGCCGCCGTAATATCTCTGGCCGCCGTAGTAAGGACCGGGACCGTAATTATAGCGGTCCTCGTAGTACTCCTGGCGCCTGCTCTCTGCGATCGCGCCGCCGATCAGACCTGCCGCCACGCCCATGAAAGCGAGGCCTGCAGCGTTCGGACCTCGCCGATAATAGTGGTGGCGGCGAGCCGCGCTGAAATCGGTGGCAGCCGGAGCGACCGAGCCCGCGGCAGCGGCTTTGGTGGGCGCGGGCGAGTTGGCAGCCGAAGGGGTGATCGGGGCCGTCATCAGAACAAGACTTGCGAAAGCTGCCAGCCCAACGCTGCGGCCGGCTGCGGAAATCATCGGTCCTTTATTCATCTTGACCTTCCTGTTCTCGCTCGAAGCGACATAATCAAACAAGACTAAACGTCCAAACCACTGAAATGGTTTCGTGATCGCGGCAATCTGCCACGCGTTGAACGATTGTAGATCGAACGTCCAGATCCAGCTTGAACCATCCAACATGAGCGGATAATGAACAGGCGCACCGTCTTTCGGTCGCCGTAAGCGTTTTACGTGAACCAACGCATCAACCGACGCCGTCGGGATCGATGCCATTCTTGGGTTCACCGTGACTGACGCGTCTTATTCCAAGAGAAACCAGATGATTGCGGTTCGCAAACTGCCGGCGCGCTATGCGTCGATCGTGATGCCATTTGTGCTGTCCATCCTCATGACAGCCGTGGTGTCGGTCATTTCCACCCTTCGAAGCCTCGGCGCAACGCCGGCGTTCCTCGCGACCTGGCCGGGCGCCTGGGCGCTGTCATGGCTCGTCGCCTTTCCGACGCTGCTGATGGTGCTGCCACTGGTCCGCCGGATCGTGGCTAGCGTCGTCGCTGCTCCCTTGCAGCCAGGCCGATAGCAGGCGCGGACGGCGGCGCATGACGCACGCCGTCCCGCTTCCGCGTGACCTTACGACAGCGCGCCGAGTACGCCGCGCGTCGCCTTGTCGATCTCCTCGACGTAGCGGCGGCGGGCGAAGGTCTCGGTAAGGAAGCCGACCACCTTGCGGCTGTCGGTGGAATCGACCACCGCCAGCATCTCGGCCTCCGCCTCGTCGAACACCGCCATCGCCGACTTCACGTTCATTTCCGGGATCAGCACGATCTCGGTCAGGCGCGCGAGCTCGATCACCTGGATTTCGTCGGCGATGGTGTCGAGGTCGCCCGAGAACAGGTCGGGCAGCAGGACAAGGCCGACATATTCGTCCGCATTGTTGACGATGACGATCCCGGGCCGCGAGCCCAGCGCGAATTCGCGGCGGACCGCGGCGATCGTCGTGGTCGACGGCACCTTGCCAACATCTGAGCGCATCAGCCGCTCGACGGTGAGGTTGCGCAGCCAGCCGACGTCGTTGGCGCTGCGGATGGTCTCGCCGCGCAGATGCAGGCGCCAGGTCGAGAAGGAGTGCCCGAACATGAAGCGGACGCAGATCGAGGTGACGATGCAGCCGGCGAGCACCACGGCGGTAACGTCGACGTTGCGGGTCATCTCGAGCACGAGGAACGACATGGTCAAGGGACCGCCGACGATGGCGACGCCCAGCGTCGCCATGCCCGTCAGCATCGCGACCAGCGGATCGATCACGAAGTTCGGGCTGATCAAGAGCAGCACCGCGGAGAAGAACTTTCCGATCAGGCTGCCCACGAACAGCGAGGCAAAGAACAGGCCGCCGCGGAAACCGGAGGCGAGCGAGATCAGGCAGGCCGTCACCTTCAAGGCGATGATCAGCGCGATCAGGCCGATCGTCATGTCGTGAAAGAGATCGAGCACCATTGCGCCGTGGCCGGCCGCCAGCACCTGCGGCGTGACGATCGCAAAACCGCCGACGATGAGGCCGCCGATCACCGGGCGCAACCAGACCGGCAGCCATTTGAACAGGCGCTCGAACATCGAGGACGAGCGCATCACGGCGATGCCGACACCGCTGGTGACGAGCGCGAGACCGATCAGCGCGAGATATTGCTCGACGCCGACGGCGCTGACCTTGGGTATTTCGAGCGAGTATGGCGCGCCGCCGAGCCATTGCGCGGTCAGGGCGCCCGCGAGCGAGGCGGCGAGGATCGGCGCCGCGCTGCCGACCGAGTAGACGCCGACGATCAGCTCGCAGGCGTAGAAGGCGCCCGTGATCGGTGCACCGAAGGCCGCCGCGATCGCCGCAGCGGCACCGCAGCCGACGATCAGGCGCAGATCGTTGCGGCGCAGATTGAAGAACTTGCCGAGCAACGAGGCGATACCCGAGCCGATCTGGGTATAGCCGGCCTCGAGGCCGACGGAGGCGCCGCAGCCGTTCGAGATCAGCGTCTGGCTGGACACCACCACGCTGTCGCGCATCGACAGATTGCCGCCGCGCAGTGCGTTCGCCTCGATCGGATCGACCGCGCTGGAGAGCTTGAGCCGTCGCCGCCACCACTCCATGATCCCAAGCACCAACCCGCCCAGCGCGGGCGCGATCAGCGCGGCCCACGGACTGACGCTGGTATTGGCGGACAGGCGGACGTCGATGGGAATGCCGTAGATCACCATGTGGGCAATCTGCGCAATCTCGGCCATCAGCGTCACGATGGCGCCGGCGAGCGTGCCGATCACCAGCGCCAGCGGGATCAGATAGAATTCGTTGCTGCGTAGCAGCGCCCGCAGCCGAACCATGATGCGGTTCGTCCCCTTGCGGTCGGCGAGATGTCTGATCCGCAGGAACACGTTCTGTCCGCCCTACCCTTCCGACATGCCGTAACCGGACATGCGCTGGCGGACCCGCTCGATCTCGGCGCTCGACAGCAGCGGCGGCTCTCCGATCTGGAGACAGCCGTGATATTGCCGCGCCAGCGTCTCGACCTCGACCGCGAGCCACATCGCCTTGTCCAGCGACTTGCCGATCGCGATCATGCCGTGATGGTCGAGCAGGCAGGCAAGTCGGCCCTCCAGCGCCCGCACGGCATGTTCGGACAGCTCCGCCGTTCCGAAGGTGGCATAGGGCGCGCAGCGGATGCTGTCGCCGCCGGCGGCCGCGATCATGTAGTGCACGGGCGGGATCTCCAGGCCCATGATCGCCAGGATGGTGCAATAGGTCGGATGGGCGTGGACGACGGCGTCGACGTCTGGCCGGGCCTTCAGGATGTCGAGGTGGAAGCGCCACTCGCTGGACGGCTTCTGATCGGGCGCGTGCGAGCCGTCCATCGTCATGAACACGATCTGGTCCGGCGTCATGGCGTCGTAGGGCACGCTGGTCGGGGTGACCAGAAGCCCGTCCACATGCCGGACGCTGATATTGCCCGAGGTGCCCTGGTTGATGCCGAGCGCATTCATGCGGCGGCAGGCGCCGATGATGGCCTGTCTCTTGTCGAGCTCGTCCGCTGTCATCGACATCTCGATTTCCTGACGATGGGCGCCTGTCAGACGGGGAGTACGTCAAGCAATATGGCAGCGCAAGAGAAAGCGGACCGGATCGCGCGCGATCCCGCCAGCCGCCTCATGGCATCATGGAATAAACATGAAAATCAACGCATTAACAGATTGTCGCAGCTCTACGGCAAGCTTGCCCGGACCGCAGCGATGCCGTTGATCACGAACTGCACCGAATAGGCCGCGAGCAGCATGCCGAGCACGCGCGAGAGGACGGCGTTGCCGGTGCGCCCGAGGCTCCGCGCGATCATGTTCGCGGAGACAAAGCAGAGCATGCAGAGCAGGCACACGGCGAGCACGACCGCGATGATGATCGCGAGCCTCGGTCCGTAGCCGGCATCGCCGGTCAGGAGCAGCGTGGTCGCGATCGCGCCGGGACCGGCCATCATCGGGATCGCCAGCGGGAATACCGCGACGTCGGAGGCATGCTCCGAGGTTGCCTTATCGGCCTCGCGGGCCTCGCGATGCGGACGGTCGCCGAAGATCATCTGGTAGGACACGCCGAACAGCAGCAGCCCGCCGGCGATCTGGAAGGCGGGGATGCCGATCCCGAGCTGGCGCAGCAGCCAGTTTCCGATCAGGGCGATCACCACCAGGATCGACGCCGCAATCAGCGGCGCACGCAGCGCGATGGTGCGCATGGTCTTGTCGGGCATGCCTCCGGTCGCAGCGAGGAAGGCCGGCGCAAGGCCCACCGGATCGACCACGAGCAGCAGCGTCACGAACGCGGACAGGGTGAAGTCGATCATGTCTCGGTGGGCTCCCTGGACGCAGGAACGATGGCTGGCGGACTGACTTAGCCCGATAGAACCGCTTTGAAAATCACCGGAGATGCACAATGAGTGACAGTGGAATTGGAATGTTGCTGGGTCACCTTTCGGGCAACCTGCTCTGGCTCTGGTTCATCGGTGCCTTCGTGCTCGGTGCGGTCCTCGTCTACGGCGTGGCGAAGGCGGGGCGCCTGCGGCGCCGCGAGCGCGCGCAGCTCGACCGCAACACCGAGGCGCGGCAGCGGCAGGAAGATCCCTACAAGCGCCCGACCTGAGCGCAGGCTGCAGTTTGGAACTTTCGTTCTCCGAAAGCTTTTGATCGCCTGAGGATTGCGGAAGGCGATGCCTTCGCGCGTCACCTCAAGAGGAGGATGTATGGCAAAACGAGCAAAGAAGCGCACAAGCAAGAAATCGTCGACGGGCCGCGCCCGTCAGGCGCCGAAGATGTTGAGCGACCTATTCCTGGAGACGCTCAAGGACATCTATTTCGCCGAGAACAAGATCATCAAGACCCTGCCCAAGATGGCCAAGGCTGCCAACTCGAAGGAGCTCGCGGCGGCTTTCAACAAGCATCTGCGCGAGACCCAGGGCCAGGTCAAACGTCTGGACCAGATCTTTAAGATGCTGGGCAAGCCGGCCCGCGGCAAGCCTTGCGAAGCGATCAACGGCATCACCGACGAAGGTGCCGAGATCATGAAGGAGTTCAAGAACGCGCCTGCGCTCGACGCCGGCCTGCTCGCAGCCGCGCAGGCGGTCGAGCACTACGAAATCTCCCGCTACGGCACGCTGCGCACCTGGGCCGAGGAGCTCGGCATGCAGGACGCGGCAAAGCTGCTGCAGGCGACGCTGGACGAGGAAGAGGCGACCGATCACGCCCTGACCGAGCTCGCCACCTCCGTGATCAACCTCGAGGCGGAAGAGGAATACCGCCAGGCGGCCTGAGGCACACATAGGGTGACGACGGAACGCCGCGGCCCGGAAGGCCGCGGCGCTTGTTTTCGGATCGCACGATCCGCATGGCACCTGCGCGCAGCCGGGCTGGAATTCTCGGGAACCGGCCCCATATTCAGCGTTCCTCACCCGCCGAGCCCGCATCATGCAACCCAAAAATCCCCTCGACTGGATGCTGTCCGAAGCCTTGGACTCGCTGACCCGCGCCGAACGGCTGCGCCAGCAGTTCGGCCGGCAGGAAGCCTGCTGGGAGCCGCCGATCGACGTGCTCGAAACCGAGCATGAGCTCCTGATCCTGGTCGCGCTTCCCGGCGTCAATCCCGACAATGTCGAGACTGTCATCCATGACGGCGTGCTCGTCATCTCCGGCCAGCGCACCCTTCCGCCAGAGCTTCGCAACGCCCGCATCCACCGGCTCGAACTGCCGCAGGGGCGTTTTGAGCGCCGCATTGCATTGCCCGTTGGCCGTTACGCCATCAGCCGCTTCGTGATGGACGGCTGCGTCGCGCTGCGCCTCGCCAAATCCTGAGGTCGATCATGACCACCGAACCAATGAATACCGCACCGACCAATCCCCAGAGCAATTCCGACGTGAAGATTCCCGAAGACGCGCTGATCATCATTCCCGTGCGCGAAATGGTGCTGTTCCCCGGCGCCATCGCGCCGATCGCGATCGCGCGGCCGAAGTCGGTCGCCGCCGCGCAACAGGCGCTGCGCGAGCAGCGACCGGTCGGCATCGTCCTGCAACGCAGCCCCGAGACCGAGGAGCCCGGACCGGACGACCTCTATCGGGTCGCGACCATCGCCAACATCGTGCGCTACATCACCGCGCCCGACGGCACCCATCACATCGTCTGCCAGGGCGTGCAGCGCGCGCGCATCCTCGACTTCCTGCCGGGGACGCCGTTCCCGGCCGCGCGGATCCAGCAGATTCCGGAGCCGACCACCAGCACGCCCGAGATCGAGGCCCGCGGGCTGAACCTGCAGCGCCAGGCCATCGAGGCGATCGAGCTGCTGCCGCAGGCGCCGCCCGAACTGGTCGCGATGTTCCAGGGCACCACGGCGCCCGGCGCGCTGGCGGACCTGGCGACCTCGTTCATGGACATCAAGCCGCAGGACAAGCAGGAGGTGCTGGAGACCATCGACCTCGCTCTGCGTGTCGAGAAGGTGTCGAAGCATCTGGCCGAACGGCTGGAGGTGCTGCGCATCAGCAACGAGATCGGCCAGCAGACCCGCGCCAGCTTCGACGAGCGGCAGCGCGAAGCGATCCTGCGCGAGCAGATGGCGACCATTCAGCGCCAGCTCGGCGAAGGCGACGGCAAGGCGGCCGAGGTGGCCGAGCTGACCGCTGCCATCGCCAAGGCCAACATGCCGCCCGAGGCCGATGCACATGCGAAGAAGGAGCTGCGCCGCTACGAGCGCATGCCGGAGGCCGCCGGCGAGGCCGGCATGGTCCGCACTTACCTGGACTGGCTGATCGAGCTGCCGTGGGCACTGCCCGCGGAGAAGCCGATCGACATCAAGGAAGCGCGCCGCATCCTCGACGCCGATCACTTTGGCCTGGAGAAGATCAAGAGCCGGATCATCGAATATCTGGCGGTGCGCAAGCTGGCGCCGCAGGGCAAGGCGCCGATCCTGTGCTTCGTCGGACCGCCCGGCGTCGGCAAGACCTCGCTCGGCCAGTCCATCGCACGCGCGATGGACCGTCCCTTCGTGCGCGTCAGCCTCGGCGGCGTGCATGACGAGGCCGAGATCCGCGGCCACCGGCGCACCTATATCGGCGCGCTGCCTGGCAACATCATCCAGGGCATCAAGAAGGCCGGCGCCCGGAACTGCGTCATGATGCTGGACGAGATCGACAAGATGGGCCGCGGCGTGCAGGGCGATCCTTCCGCCGCGATGCTGGAGGTGCTCGACCCCGAGCAGAACGGGACGTTCCGGGACAATTACCTGGGCGTGCCCTTCGACCTGTCGCGCGTGGTGTTCATCGCGACCGCCAATATGCTGGACCAGATCCCGGGTCCGTTGCTGGACCGCATGGAGCTGATCAGCCTCGCCGGCTACACCGAGGATGAGAAGCTGGAGATCGCCAAGCGCTATCTGGTGCGCCGGCAGCTCGAGGCCAACGGCTTGACCGCCGAGCAGGCCGAGATCGAGCCGGAGGCGCTGAAGCTGGTGGTCAAGGGCTACACCCGCGAAGCCGGCGTGCGTAACCTCGAGCGGGAGATCGGAAAGCTGTTCCGCCATGCTGCCGTGCAGGTCGCCGAGGGCACGGCTGCCAAGATCGTCGTGACGCCAAAGGACATCGGCACTGTGCTCGGCCAGCCGCGCTTCGAAGGCGAGATCGCGCAGCGCACCAGCATTCCAGGCGTGGCCACTGGCCTGGCCTGGACGCCGGTCGGCGGCGACATCCTGTTCATCGAGGCCTCGCGGGTATCAGGCCGCGGCGGCATGATCCTGACCGGCCAGCTCGGCGAGGTCATGCGCGAGAGCGTGCAGGCTGCGATGACGCTGGTGAAGAGCAAGGCCACGCAGCTCGGCATCGATCCGCAGCTGTTCGAAAAGAGCGACATCCACGTTCACGTGCCGGCAGGCGCGACCCCGAAGGACGGACCGAGCGCGGGCGTTGCGATGTTCACGGCGCTGACGTCCCTGCTCACCAATCGCACGGTGCGCAGCGACACCGCCATGACCGGCGAGATCTCGCTGCGCGGCCTGGTGCTGCCGGTCGGTGGCATCAAGGAGAAGGTGGTGGCAGCCGCGGCCGCGGGCCTGAAGCGGGTGATGCTGCCAGCGCGCAACAAGCGAGATTACGACGATATCCCGCAGAGCGCGCGGGACAACCTCGAATTCATCTGGCTGGAGCGCGTCGACGAAGCCATCGCCGCGGCGCTCGAGCCGGCCGAGGCCAAAATCGAGGCCAAGGTCGAAGCGGCGGAGTGAATGCGATGAAGAAACTGCTGGAAAAAGCGAAGCAATCGCGAAAGACGCAGCGGTTGCGCCAGTTGCTCGATCGCGCCATAGACGGGGTTCGCGATGCGCTGGCGGCATCCGGACCGCGGCTTCAGCCGATCCCGGTCCGCGCGAAGCGCCGCAAGGGTTGAGCCCTCCGTCTCAAGTCCTCGCGACAGCCCCGAACAAAAGGCCCCCTCGCTCGAGGGGGCCTTTGCGTTGTTAGCCCACGGCGTCCTTGGCGGCCTTGACCGGGCGGGCGCGGACGATCTTCCGGGCCGGCTTGGCCTTGAACATCATCTCTTCGCCCGTGAACGGGTTGGTGCCCTTGCGCGCCTTGGTGGCGGGCTTCTTGATGACCACGAACTTGGCGAAGCCCGGCACCAGGAACAGGCCGTTCTTCTTGAGCTCCTTGTGACCGACGTCGGTCAGCGTCTCCATGACGCTCTTGACGTCACGCTTGGAAAGCTCGGTGGTGGTCGCGATCTTTTCGATCAGCTGCGATTTCGACATTTGGGTGGCCATCGTGTCTCCTCTGATTCGTTGACGGCTGCATATTAGACCAACCGGTGAAGGCCTATAGCCTTCTGCACAGTTTTGTCGGGGTTTTACGGGCTTTTTTGGCCCTCTGTGGCAAAAAACCCTGCTTTTTAGCCACTTCCGGAGCGGGAGAAGCCTCAGGCAGCGGATTTTACCTTGTTTCAAAGGCCCGCACGCAGCCTTGCTAAAGCTGATTCGATGCTTTCGACAAGCGATGACCGGCCTCTTTGTCGGAGTCCGGTCGCGATTCACCCTGGAAAATAAGCCTAGATCGTCGTGATGTGGCGATCGCGGGTACTTTCTCTCCCTTATTTCTAGGGAGCGCGACGAGCTTCGCTCGCGCTAGATACGTTCGATGATGACGGCCGGGGCCATGCCACCGGCCGCGCACATGGTGACGAGACCGCGCTTCAAGTCGCGCCGTTCAAGCTCGTCGAGCAGGGTGCCGATCAGGATCGAGCCGGTGGCGCCGATGGGATGGCCGAGCGCGATCGAGCCGCCGTTGACGTTGACCTTGGCGCGGTCGAGCTTGAGGTCGCGGATGTATTTTTCCGCAACCACGGCAAAGGCCTCGTTGATCTCGAACAGGTCGATGTCGTCGATGGTCAGCCCCGCCTTCGCCAACACCTTGCGCGTCGCCGGCACCGGCGCGTTCAGCATCAGCGTCGGCGAGTCCCCCATATTCGCCATCGCGACGACGCGGGCGCGCGGCTTCAGGCCGTGCGCCCTGGCGTAAGCGGGCGAAGCCAGAAGGATCGCGGCGGCGCCGTCGACGACGCCGGACGAGTTGCCGGCGTGGTGCATGAAGTCGATCTCGAGGTCGGGGTATTTCTGCAGGATCAGGCCGCGATAGGTCGTGCCCCTGTCGTCGAGCGCATGGTCGGCGACTGCGGGGAATGCGGGCTTCAAAGCGCTCAGCCCTTCCATCGTGGTCTGCGGCCGCGGATATTCTTCATGGTCGAGCGCGAGGCTGCCGTCCTCGCGATGCACCGGCACGAGGCTCTTCTTGAAGTGGCCGTTCGCGATCGCATGCGCGGCACGCTTCTGACTTTCGAGGCCGAGCGCGTCGACGTCCCTTCGCGTGATGCCTTCCAGCGTCGCGATCGCGTCGGCGCAGACGCCCTGATGCGACTGCGGATGCCGCGCTCGCAGGCGCAGATTGCCGTTGTCCATCATCATCGGACCGCCGCCGCGGCGTCCTTCCATCGACATCATCTCGCAGCCGCCGGCGACGACGAGGTCCTCCGTGCCCGACATGATCGAGCTTGCGGCCATGTTGACGGCGGTGATGCCGGAGCCGCAGAAGCGGTCGAGCGTTACGGCACTCGCGCGCACGTCGTAGCCGGCGTCCAGCGCCGACATGCGGCCGAGATCGCCGCCTTGCGTTGCGACCTGCGCGCTGCAGCCCCAGATGACGTCGTCGACGTCGGCGGTGTCGATGCCGGTGCGCGTCGCGAGCGCGCGCAGCACGGTTGCTCCCAGCTGCTGCGGATGAATGCCCGAGAGCGCCCCCTTGCCGGCCTTGCCAACGCCCCGCGGGGTCCGGCAGGCATCGATGATGAGTGCGTCGATCATTGGCATTATCCTCTTGTTGAACGGTTGGAAGCGTTTTGAATCAGCGGGCGAAGGGAGTCAATGCGCGCTGGCGGAACCGCCTCACCCCGCCCTCTCAACGCGAGCCAAGCTCGTCGCCCTTCCGCAAGAGCGGGGCGAGGGAGAGCAATCAAACCCCCGCTGCGTTCTTCGCGATCACGTTGCGATAGAAGCTGGCGCTGAGTTTCGGCGTACGCACCTGCGTATCGAAATTGACGTGGTAGAGCCCAAAGCGCTTGTTGAGCCCAAATACCCATTCGAAATTGTCCATCAGGCTCCAGAGGAAATAGCCGCGCACCGGCACGCCTTCGGCGGTGGCGCGCTGGAGCTGGGCCAGGTAGTTGCGCAAATACATGATGCGGTCGGTGTCGTAGATCTTGCCGTCGGGCGTCACGACGTCGTCGCCGGAGGTGCCGTTCTCGCTGATATAAATCGCGTCCGTTTTCCAGATCTTTGCCGCCAGCTTGGGCACCCAGTAGATCGTCTCGGGGCCGACGCGCAGCCAGTCCGAATTCATGTGCGGGAAGGATTTCGGGATCGGCAGCGGCATGAAGCCCGCGCCCTGGTCGGAGGCCACCACATAGTTCTGCGGCGCGTAGATGTTGAGGCCGAGGAAATCGACCGGCGAGGAGATGATCTTCAGCTCCGCATCCGTGTATTTCGGCGCGTCGCGCCCGGCGAAATTCAGGAAGGCGTCGGTGTACTGGCCCGTCATGATGACGTTGAGATAGCCGGCGTTCATTTCGCGCAGCGCGATCTCTGCGGCGCGGACGTTCTCCGGCGTGTCGATCGCGGGGGCACAGGCATCGATGTTCTCCGCCGGCCCCACCCTGGTGCCACGGCGGCCATGGGCGCGTACCGCCTGCACCGCAAGCCCGTGCGCGAGCGCGCTGTTGTGCCTGATCTGGTTGACCTCGGCTTGTGGCAGCGTCACGCCGGGCGCGTCGATGCCGATGCCGTAGCCGAAATAGACGAAGCGACCGCTCTCGTTCAGTGTGAATACGTTCTTGACGCGATCGGTCAGGTGCTCGGCGACATAGGCCGCGTAATCACCGAAGATCTTGCAGGTCTCCGTCGACCGCCAGCCGCCAAACCGGTCCTGGAGCGATTGCGGCAGGTCCCAATGATAGAGCGTCAGCCACGGCTCGATGCCGTTCTTGAGGAGTTCGTCGACCAGGCGGTTGTAGAAATCGAGTCCCTTCGGGTTGGGCTTGCCGTCGCCGTCCGGAAACAGCCGCGGCCAGGCCACCGAGAAGCGATAGGCCTTGCAGCCGAGCTCCCTGATGAGCGCGATGTCCTCCTTGTAGCGGTGATAGTGCTCGTTGGCGCGGTCGCCGGTCGAGCCATCCTCGATCTTGCCGGGGATGCGGACGAACTTGTCCCAGATCGAGGCCCCTCGCCCGTCCTCGTTGACCGCGCCCTCGACCTGATAGGACGAGGTCGCCGTGCCCCAGACGAAGCCCGCGGGGAAACCGTCCACGTTTCGCGGCGGCGATGCGGGCTTGGCGTCCGCGACCTCGAGAGGATTGGCGATTCCGGCTGCGGACAATCCCGCCAGCGTGGCGAACTGGCGACGCGAGACCTTGTCCGACATTGATCGTGCTCCGGGGTGATGCTCTTTCGGTGGCACCATGGCGAATCGCGGGTCGTTTGAGAAGCGGGCGAGCCGAGGGCCGAGGATGCAGGATTGCGGAATGCGACAAAGTTGTCCGAAAGGGGCTAGGGCGATCGTCGGCAGAGCTACCCCAAAGCCGAAATACCAGCCCCACCGTCATTCGAATTCCAGCCCAATCCGGCAAGGAAGTTGTCAGTTCCCTCGATACGAGGGCCCGTAGGCTCACAGAATGCCATATACCGCTCGGAAATTACGACCAAACTTCGCAAATATGGCGTATGCTGCAGCCATCGCCGCTCCGCTCTGGGCGATTGTCTGTCTGCACCGGTCAAGCAAGAGAACGACTGACTTATGACGCGGTTTGACCGCATCAGACTGTGGTAACCTCTTCCGCTTGACCAAGCGCCTGTCCTGCCAGGGATACAATGACTGACCCGCGTCAGAGCCACCGTGAATTCGAGGTAGATATATGTCGTATGCCTACAAGCTGAATGAAGACGTTCGCCACCAGCCCCAAGGCCCACAAGGACGTGCCGCAACTGAGCCACCGATGATTTACACCATCGTCCAGCATATGCCCATCGAGTCCGATGGACGTCTCCGATACCGCATCAAGTGCAAGTCGGAGAAAATCGAGCGAGTCGTCACGGAAGATCAGCTTTCGTATTCGCAGTGATCGCTTGATGACGGCGGGAATCCAGCGCGGATGAATTGGCTCGGTGTTGCCATGACCAACGACGGGACCGTTCTCGTTGCTTGGCGAGCCTGGATTGCGGAATGTCTGCCTGGGTCGGGAGCAGACATGAGGTCCTTCCGCCGCGGTGGCGCGCGGGCTTCCGCGATCAGCGCGAGCGCTTCGGCAACTTTGGCAGCTTGTCGGGATTGAACGGCGGCATCTGCCCGGTTCGTTCAGGTGCGGGCGCCTGCTGTTCCGTCAGAATCAGCGTACCCTGGAGGATCATTCCCGGCGCTTGCGCTGCCGTCGCCGTGTAGGTCGCCACCTTGCCCGGGCAGTTTCCCTCGATGTCCAGCGTGAGCTCATCGTCGACGCCGAACACGGTTGCGCGTCCGTCGGTATGGCGCTTCGTCGACACGGTGGCGGTGAAGCGATCGCCGTCGACCTTGCAAGAGCCGTGATAGGTCATCAGGCTGTCGCAGCCCCAGATCTGTCCGTCTGCGATATGGACGATCCCGGTCCCCTGATCGAGCGGCGTCTTGTACCAGGCGGCGTAGGTGCCGTCCTTCAACATGGGAGCAGTCTCCCCTGGTATTTCCTCGCGCATATCGACACGATCAGCGCTAACAAAGCGTTAATCGCGCGGCCCGAGCCAATCCGGGCTATTCCTGCGCAGCTCGGCCTCCAGGTCTTCAATGATGCTGTGAAGCAGACAGGCGGCAAGTGGATCGGTCACTTCGCGCTCCAAATGCCGGTACCGCGCGATCTGGAATTCCTGCTCTCTCAACTGGTGCTCTGTCATCGGACGGGCCCTCCGACGAACCGACGCAGAGACAGCCGAACAGTTTCGTTACAATTTTAGGATCATTCGCTATGGTTTCCAATCGGTAAAAACAACGCGACGCCAAGCTTCGCCGGCGGGCGGGATCATCGGAGATGTCAAAAGGTCGATACGCTGACACGCACCGCTGTCACGGCACGTCGCCGCCGCTGCGACTTCCACCGATGCTGTGCGGCTTATTGAGGAAGAACTCCCGGTTACCGAGAGCCGCCTCCGCGTACTGATCAATCGCAACCTGGATGGCCTCGATGTGCATGCGGCACCAACCCTCGAGGCAGGACAGGCGCCGCGCATGATGAAGCGCCTTCAGAAATTCCGGCGGCTCCTGCATGTCGGAGAAGTAGGTCGGCCTCTCCCCCTTCATGCTCGTGCCATCTTTCGCGGCGGAACAAGGCTGCGCTTCTCAACCCCGACGCGCGATGGCATCGGCCGACGGCGGGGAACGAACAGGCTGGCGACGACGATCGGGTCGGTGTCTCCGAGCGCGGCCCGCTCCTGAACGAGCCCGCTCATTACCGTGCGCATCTTCATGACTTCGCCTGCGACGAAGCTGCAGTCCTCGTCCCTGTTGATCTGCTCATGCATGATCGCCTCGGCCTCACGCATGCTGACGCGTAACGCCCTGATGATCCTGCGGATTTCGTTGATGCGGTTGTCCATGGCTCGCTCCCTTGGCTGGACGAGCAGCACAAGAACAAAACATGAACAATGAGTCAATCGGCTTGAGGTAGAGCAGAGCCGGCGTGACACGCCATGCCGGGCGGCGCCAACCCGGGCTTACCGAGCCAAGATCAGAACGTCACCCGCATCCCCGCATAGAACGCACGCGGCCTTGCCGGACTGAGCGAGCGCGGGTCGGTGAACTCGGCACCGCCATTGGTGAAGTTGGGCACGGCTTCGCGGTCGAAGAACTGTCCGTAGGTCGCGTAGCGCCTGTCGAAGATATTGTCGATCTTGCCGTAGAGCTGGACGTTCTTGGTCACCTGGTAGGACGTGTGCAAGTTGAACACGGTGTAGGACGGCAGCTTCGTATATTGGTTGGACTCGTCGCCGACCAGATATTGGCTGGAGACGAACAGCGCGTTGCCGCCAACCTTCCACACGTCGGTGACGGCATAGTCGATGCCGACCTTGACGCGATGGCGCGGGATCGCGGGGAGCTGGTTGCCGGGTAGCACCTGAATGGTCTCGGTGACAGTATCCCTGAACGGGCTTTCGGAACCGAGCGCGAAAGCGTCGAGATAGCGTGCGTCGACGAAAGCGTAGCTCGCCTGAAACTGAAGCGTGGGCGACTTGATGTTGACCTCAGCTTCGAGCCCCTGACGCCTGGTACGGCCGACGTTGGAGAAATAGCCGAAGCCGGTGCGGCCGACTGCGGGAACGGCGACGATGTCGTCGTAATTGGTGGCGCGGAAGCCGCCGATTTTCCAGCCGAGCGTGCCGATGTTCAGCTCCCTGCTGCCGCGCAGGCCCGCTTCCACGGTCTTGGACACGACCTGCTTCAATGGCGGATCGGAGACGAGAAACGCGGCAATCAGACAGGGACGGGCTGGATCCGAGCAGCCGAGCTCGAGCGGCGTCGGAACGCGGTTGGCCTCGGAATAGCCGGCGTAGGCCGTCAGCTCCGGCGTGATCTTGTAGGTGCCGCCGATTACCGGATTGAAGCGGGTGAAGGTGTGATCGCCGTTGAGATCGGTCCCGAGCTGATCCTCCAGCGTGATGCGCGCGACGTTGAACCGGCCGCCGCCGGTGACGGCGAAGGCGTCCGTGATATTGAACGTGTCCATTGCGTAGAGGCCGTTATATTGATTGACGGTCCGCAGCGAGACAGGGCCGGCAACGGTATCAGGTACGCCAGTCGGCCCCAGGAAGAGGCCGCCGCCGCTGACGACGTAGCTTTCTCCGATCGTGCCGATTTCGGCGGTGGCGTTATAGCGCGTGACACTGGCGTCATAGGTCGCGCCCATCACGAAGCGGTTGTCGTGGCCGAACAGCTGGTCGGTGTTGGTGGCCTGCCCCGACACGCCGAAGGTGGTCGAACGTATCGAGCTCCGGTCGATCTCGCCGAGGATGGTCCCGGACGCGAAAGGATTGGCAAGCGGCAGGCCGTTCACGCCGTTTGCCGGTGTGGCGCCGTCGCCGAAGCAAAGAAGCCCAGCGAGCCCCGGGTCAGTGCATTCCTGCGCGTCGGTCGGATTGCCGTCGACGAGCTTCTGCTCGTACCTGCGCACATGCGCGGTGCCTTCGAGTGTCCAGGTCGGCGTCGCATCGACCTTGCCCGTCAGGTTGAGATAGCCGACGCGGTTGGAAGTGGTCTGCGGGGTCGTGTAGGTCGCGCCCCAATATTTGTCGAGCAGCTCGGCGGGAACGGTGGCGTTGGCGCCGAAATCGTTCTTGGCGACGCCCATGTTGGCGTGGAATTCGCTGTCGCCCGCCTTGTAACCGACGTCGCCGTAGAAGCGCCGCACGTCCGATTGGGAGAAATTGCGGAAGCCGTTGTCGTGCAGGCCTTCGAGCGCGGCATAGACGCCGTAGTTCTTGTCGACCGTCTTGCCCCATTGCGCCGAGCCCTGAATGCGGCCGAACGAGCCGCCCATGAGATCAAGCTCCGCGCCCTGATAGGTAAAACCGTCCTTCATTTGCAAATTGATCGCGCCGCCCAGCGCGTTGAGGCCGAAGGCGGGATTGTTGGTCACGAGCGTCACCGACCGGATCGCCGCGGTCGGGATCAGGTCCCAGTTGACGGCGTCGGAGAAGGCCTCGTTGATGCGAACCCCGTTCTGATACACAGCGAGGCCTTGCGGCGTGCCCGTCACCGGCGAGGCAACGAAGCCGCGGAATTCGACATCCGGCTGAAATGGATTGCCGGTAACCTCGCTGATGTTGACGCCGGCGATGTTGTCGCGAAGCGCGTCGGTGATGTTCAGCGAGCCGGTGCGCTTGATCTGGCTGGCGTCGACGGCGTTGATCGCCGAGGGGACCTTGTCGACGTCAAGACCTCTGCCGGTACCCGGCGCGGTCGGATAGACGTAGAGGCGCGTCTTGGGGCTGGCGGATGACGGCGCTCCGATGTGCGCGACCGGACGCGATGACGCGGTGCGCCGCGCCGTTGACCGCGGCGGCGCCGTCACCTCGACCGGCGGCAGGTTCTGGACGTTGGTTTCCTCGTCCTGCGCGGCCCCCGCGGGGATCGCGAAGACGGAGAGCAGCCCGGTCGAAACCAAGGCGATCAACAAACGACGATTGAACCCAAGAGGCTTGAACCCAATAGGCTTGAACCGAAAACGCTTGAACCAAACACGATCGCCCATCCCAGCCTTCCCATCCGTGACCACCGACTGTTTTGATCTTCCCCCGGTTGGTCGAGACGAGTGTAATCGGCAGGAATGCGTGCGCCAGCCACAAAAGGTCGGGCCGTATCGCACCAAATTTCCCGACCAAATCGGGAATTTTTCCCGACGCGATCAGGCCGCTGCCGTCGGGACCAGGGCCTCTACGGTCAGACCACCGTCACCCGAGACGACGTTGAGCGTGCCGCCCAGCGCGAGAATCCGCTCGCGCATGCCGACGAGCCCGAAGCCGAGCTTTTGGCCGGGCTCCATGCCGCGGCCATTGTCGCTGACCCGCACCCGGGCACAGCTGCGGCCGTCGCTTGCCGCCTCCGCCACCGGCTCGATGACGACGTTAACCGAGGTCGCGCCGGCGTGGCGGAACACGTTGGTGAGCGCCTCCTGCACGATGCGGTAGATGGTGAGGTCGGCGGTCTCCCCGGTGACGCCAAGCGCCGGCGAGATCACGGTCTCGATGGTGACATCGGGATGCGACTCCCGCCACAGCCGCGACAGCGATTCCAGCGCCTGGCGCAGGCCGAACTCGGCCAGGCCGACTGGCCGGAGGCGCTCCAGCACGCGGCGATTGAACTGCTGAAGCGCGTTGATCTGCTCCAGCATGGCACTGCCGTGTTTTCGCACGGCCACCGCATTCGGGGCGCGTCCGTCCGCCTGCTTCGCCAGCGCGCTGGCATGCGCGCGTAGCGAGAACAAGTATGGCCCGAACTCGTCATGGAGCTCGCGCGCGATCTCCTTGCGCTCGACGTCCTGGAGCGACACCGTTCGCTCGGCGAGGCGCCGCTTGTCCTCGATGGCGTCACTGAGCGTTGCCGCAAGATGGTTGAGCTTGGTGCAGATCGCGGCGAGTTCCGGCGCGCCGCCCGGCGCGACGCGCGCCTGATAACGCCCGTCTTCGAGCTCGGCCATCACGTCCGCAAGGGATTGGAGCGGCGCCAATGCCCGGCCGATCACATTCATCATCACCAGGAACAGCGCCAGCGCGATCACCGAGCCGACCTCGAGCTGGGTCACGATGGCGTCCCAGATCTCGGCGATCTCGTCATCGGGATGGGAGGTGATCAGCAGCGAACCCGGCTTGCCATGGATCGAGACGGGCACGCTCACCGCGGTCTGCTCGGGATGAACCAGGCTGACGAACCAGGCCGGCGGCGCGCGGGTGTCGTCATCGGCGTCGGTCCGGGGCTGCGTCAGCGGACGGCCGGCTTCGTCCCGAAGCGCGATGCTGACATGGCGCAGGCGGCTGAGGTCGCGTGCGATCTGGTTCAGCCTGGCATCCGGATCGGGCGCCTCGTTGAGATCCGCAACGATCATCTCGATGAATTCGCGCGCGAGCCGGATCACGCTCTGGTCCTCGGCCTGCACGCGCGGCCCGGCTTCCGCGACCTGGCGGCCGATATTGACGGCGAGTCCCAGCGCCAGCAGCAGCGCCAGCAGCAGGTTGATGCGCCCGCGCAAGGATAGATTTTGCCACATTGGTATCGCCCGTGCCCCCGCGAAGGATTGGCCTGCCCCTTGTCCGATAACGTTGACAGAGGCGAAGCGCCCGATATCTAATCGAAAGCGTACAGCAATCCCGGCCGGGCGCGAAACAGGCCAAGACGCTGTCGCGAGGAACGCCTATGCGCATTTTGATCGTCGACGATCATCCCATCGTCGCCTCCGGCTGCCGTGCCGTGCTGGCGGACGAGGGCGAGATCGAGATTTTGGAGGCCGCCGACGCCGAAGACGGCGAGTGCGTCTTCATCGTCGAGCGCCCCGACCTCTCGATCATCGACATCAACCTGCCGACCGTGTCCGGCTTCGAGCTCGCGCGCCGCATCCTCGAGCGCGCGCCCGAGGCCCGGATCATCATGTTCAGCATGAACGACGACCCTGCTTTTGCCGCGCGGGCGATCGAGTGCGGCGCCAAGGGCTATGTCTCCAAGACCGGTGACCCCGACGATCTCGTCGAGGCGATTCGCACCGTCGGCGGCGGCGGCACCTATCTGCCGAGCGCGATCGCGCGCAGCATCGCCTTTGCGGGACCCGCGCTGGCGCAAAGCCCGCTGTCGAAGCTGAACGCGCGCGAGATGGAGATTTTGCGGCTGCTCAGCGCCGGAAAGAGCCTATCCGAGATCGCCTGGCTGGTGCAGTCGTCCTACAAGACTGTCGCCAACACCTCGTCCATCATGCGCCAGAAGCTCGGGGTGAAAACCTCTGTCGAGCTGGTGCGGCTGGCGATCGACAGCGGCGTGGCCTGACGGCCGCCGCGAATTCGGTCACACAAGCGTTGCAATCCTGATGTGGTTTGATGCCACGGAGCATAACGGCATGACGATCCAGACTGTCTCGACCAATACATCCTATGGCGGCGTGCAGGGCGTGTATCGCCATGCCAGCCAGGCGACCGGAACCGACATGACGTTCTCGGTCTATGTTCCCCCGCACGCACAGGGCGCCAAGCTGCCTGTGGTCTGGTATCTCTCCGGCCTCACCTGCACGCACGCCAACGTCACCGAGAAGGGCGAATTCCGCAAAGCCTGCGCCGAGCTCGGCTTGATCTTCGTCGCGCCCGACACCAGCCCGCGAGGCCCCGACGTGCCCGGCGATGCCAATAATGCCTATGATTTCGGTCTTGGCGCCGGCTTCTATGTCGACGCGACGGAAGCGCCGTTTTCAAGCAATTATCGCATGTGGAGCTACGTCACCGACGAACTGCCGAAACTCGTGGCGGAAAATTTTCCGGTCGATGCGAAGCGCCAATCGGTGATGGGCCATTCGATGGGCGGCCATGGCGCGCTGACGGTCGCGCTGCGCAACCCGCACCGTTTTCGCGCGGCCAGCGCCTTTGCGCCGATCGTCGCGCCGTCGCTCGTGCCCTGGGGCATCAAGGCGTTGACCGGCTATCTCGGGCCGAACAAGGACATTTGGCGCAGCCACGACACGGTGGCGCTGATCGAGGACGGCGCGAAGTTTTCAGGCTTCCTCGTCGACGTCGGCGAGGCCGATAACTTTTTGAAAGAGCAGCTTCGTCCTGAATTGCTGCAGGCGGCCTGTGCCAAGGCCAACATTCCGCTGACGCTGCGGCGGCAGGCGGGCTACGACCACAGCTATTACTTCATCTCGACCTTCATGGGCGATCACCTGCACTGGCATGCGGAGCGATTGAAGGGGTAAATATCTCCCTCACGGCTTGCCGTAGTTCGGCGCCAGCAAGCGGTTGCGGATCAGATAGCTCATCGTGCGCGTCCAGGATTCATCGGTGTTGCCGCGCATATCGGCGCTGGCGGCCGTGATCATGTTGCCGGTCTTCACGTCGCGCAGGTAGATGTTCAGATTGATGATCAGGTTCGAGACCTTCTGCACCATGCCAGTGATTTCCAAATCGGCACCCAGCTGCCCGGCAAGCTTGAGGTCGCAGCCGCCGCAGGCCTGCAGATTGGCGTGACGGGCCGCATCCCGGACCGGCGCAATATCGATCAGCTGGAACCTGCCTGACTCAACCAGTGCCTTGCGCAACTGCTCGCTGATGAGGTCGAGCCGCGCTTCCTCGGGCTTGGAGCCGTAGAACTCGCCAGGCAGGCTGGTGTCGATCAGTTCGAAATCGAACACCGCGAGTTTCGGCGGATCGGCGAATGCGGCCGAGCCCGTCAACAGCAAAGCGGCGAAACATATCAGCGCTCGCATGATCGTGATTCCCGGCGTGGCGGCGTGAGGACGAAATGCGGGGTTGCATGCCCTGACAAATCGGTCATGCTTTAGCAGAGACAATTCTCCATCGGCGGTCAAGCCGGGGAGAACATCTGGAGGAAACATGATCCGATGGTTGGTCGGCCTGATCTGCCTGGGTTTTGCTGCGACGAGTGCGCTCGCAGCCGACCCTGTCATGATCGGCGTCGGCTATCTCGGAATCGCCGGCACCAGATCAACGCTGTCGCTGGTCGAGCAGCCCGCGGAGAATGACGGCGTCGCCGGCGCACGCCTGGCCATCGAGGACAACAACACTACCGGCAAATTCCTCAACCAGCGATTTGCGCTGGAGGAGCGTCGTATCAAGGAGGGCGAAGATGCCGTGCAGGCCGCGACAGAGCTCGCCGCACGCAACGGCTTCATCATCGCCGACCTGCCGGCCGACACGCTGCTGAAGGTCGCCGACGCCCTGCGCGAGCGCGGCACGTTGCTGTTCAACGCCGGCGCGATCGACGAGCGGCTGCGCGAGGCCGATTGCCGTGCCAACGTCATCCACACCGCGCCGACGCGCGCAATGCTGGCCGATGCGCTCGGTCAGTATCTGGTGTGGAAGCAATGGAAGCGCTGGCTGCTCGTGGTTGGCTCGCATGACGAGGACAGACTGTTCGCCGATGCGCTCCGGCGCACCGCGACGCGGTTCGGCGCCAAGATCGTGCAGGAGCGCAGCTTCGAAGACAAAGGCGGCGCGCGCCGCACGGACTCCGGCGTGACGCTGATCCAGCGGCAGATGCCGGTGTTCACGCAACAAGCTCCGGCCTATGATGTACTGGTCGCCGCTGACGAGAGCGAGGTGTTCGGCGCCTACCTGCCCTATCGCACCTGGGATCCACGGCCTGTCGCGGGCTCGGCCGGCCTCGTGCCGCGGAGCTGGGACGCTGCGCAGGACCAGTGGGGCGCGATCCAGATGCAGAACCGCTTCGTCAAGCTCAACGCGCGGCGGATGACTGCGCTCGACATGCAGGCGTGGACCGCCGTGCGCATGATCGGAGAGGCCACGTCGCGCACCAATTCCGGCGAGGTCAAGAAGGTCACCGATTTCATCAAGGGCCCGGAGTTCTCGGTCGCCGCCTTCAAGGGCACGAAGCTGACCTTGCGCGACTGGAACCTGCAGCTGCGCCAGCCGATCCTGCTGGTCGATGGCCGCATGGTGGTGTCGGTGTCGCCGCAAGAAGGTTTCCTGCACCAGGTCTCCGAGCTCGACACGCTCGGCTATGACCGCCCGGAGAGCAAATGCAAGCTGAAGTGAGGACATTAAAGTGAGGACTTGGACGTTCCGCGCGTGGCGTGTTGGGTTGCTGTCCGGATTGGCGCTGGCGGCAGCGCCGGCGCATGCGTTCATCGCCTATGTCTCGAACGAGAAGAGCAACACGGTGTCGGTGATCGATACCGAAAGCTGGACGGTGACCAAGACCATCAAGGTCGGCCAGCGCCCGCGTGGCATCGACTTCACGCGCGACGGAAAGTTCGTGATGGTCGCGGTCGGCGACGACGACACGATCCAGATGATCGACGCGAAGACGCAAACCGTGGTGGACAGCCTGCCCTCCGGTCCCGACCCTGAATTGTTCGCCCAGGATGCCGCCGGCAAGGTCCTCTATGTCGCCAACGAGAACGACAACACAGTGACCGTGATCGACCTCGAGAAGCGCGCTCGCCTTGGCGACATCCAGGTCGGCGTCGAGCCCGAGGGCATGACCATCAGCCCGGACGGCAAGACGCTGATCAACACGTCCGAGACCACCAACATGGCGCATTTCATCGACACGTCGTCGCGCCAGATCGTCGCCAACGTGCTGGTCGACGCGCGACCGCGCTTTGCCGAATTCAAGCACGACGCTTCCGAATTGTGGGTGTCCTCGGAGATCGGCGGCACCGTCTCGATCATCGACCCCGGAAAGCACGAGGTGACCGGCAAGATCAATTTCGAGATTCCGGGGTTGAGGAAAGAGGCGATCCAGCCCGTTGGCATCGGCATGACCCGGGACGACAAGACCGCCTTCATCGCGCTCGGTCCCGCCAATCGCGTCGCCGTGGTCGATACCGCCTCGCGCAAGGTGACGAAATATCTGCTGGTGGGACAGCGGGTCTGGCACATGGCATTCACCCCGGACGAAAAATTTCTGCTCACCACCAATGGCGTCTCGAACGACGTCTCCGTCATCGACGTCGCCGCGCAAAAGGTGATCAAGACCATTCAAGTGGGCGAACTGCCCTGGGGTATCACGATCGCGCCATGACCAGCCCTGTTCCCATCGCCGAACAACGCGAAACACCAAGGCCCGATCCGGCGACCGTGCCCGCGCTATCGATCGACGACGTCAGCCACGCCTATGGACCGCGCCGCGCGCTGATGGACGTGTCCTTCAACGTGCAGCCCGCGAGCTTCACGGCCCTGCTTGGCCTCAACGGGGCGGGCAAGAGCACGCTGTTCTCGCTGATCACGCGCCTGTTCGGCATCCAGTCCGGCCGCGTCGGCATTTTCGGCCATGACATCAGCAAGAGTCCCGGCGAGGCGCTGCGGTTGCTCGGCGTCGTGTTCCAGCCGCGCACGCTCGATCTCGATCTGTCGCTGACGCAGAACCTGCTCTATCACGCCGCACTCCACGGCATCAGCCGCCGCGAAGCCGGCGCTCGAGCCGCCGAGCTGCTCGGTCGCATCGGGCTTACCGAGCGCGCCGGCAGCAAGGTGCGCGATCTCTCGGGCGGGCAGATGCGGCGGCTGGAGATCGCCCGGGCGCTGCTGCACCGGCCGCGCCTGCTCTTGCTGGACGAGCCGACCGTCGGCCTCGACGTCAAGGCGCGCGCCGACATCATCAGCCATGTGCGCCAGCTCGTGAGCGAGCAAGGCATCGGCGTACTCTGGGCCACGCATCTGTTCGACGAAATCATGGCCGGTGACGATCTCGTGGTGCTGCATCAGGGCAAGGTGCTGGCGCAGGGACCGATGAGCCGCGTCGTCGCGGAAGCCGGCGCGCAGGACGTCAACACCGCCTTCATGCGCCTGACCGGCGCGCAGACCCTGCCGGGCGGCGGCGCATGAGCAGCATCACCACGCGCGAGGCGCAGCGCGGCTTCTCGGCCGCCGAATACATGACCTGCCTCACGGGCATTGTCTGGCGCGAGGGACTGCGCTTCCTGCACCAGCGCGAGCGGTTCGTCTCGGCGCTGGTGCGGCCGCTGGTCTGGCTGTTCATCTTCGCCGCCGGTTTCCGCCAGGTGCTCGGCATCTCCATCATCCCGCCCTACGAGACCTACATCCTCTACGAGGTCTTCATCGCGCCGGGGCTGATGGCCATGATCCAGCTCTTCAACGGCATGCAGTCCTCGCTCTCGATGGTCTATGACCGTGAGATGGGGAACATGCGCACGCTGCTGGTGAGCCCACTGCCGCGCGGCTACCTGTTGTTCTGCAAGCTGCTCGCGGGCACCGCGGTGTCGCTGCTCCAGGTCTACGCGTTCCTGCTGATAGCCTGGTTCTGGGACATCACCCCTCCCCTATCGGGCTATCTCACCGTGCTGCCGGCCCTGATCCTGTCCGGACTGATGCTGGGCTCGCTGGGCATGCTGATCTCCTCCGGCATCAAGCAGCTGGAGAACTTTGCCGGCGTGATGAATTTTGTCATTTTCCCGATGTTCTTCGCTTCATCGGCACTCTACCCGCTCTGGCGGGTGCAGGAGGGCAGCCCATATCTCTACTATGTTTGCGAGGCCAATCCGTTCACCCATGCGGTCGAGCTGATCCGCTTCGCGCTGTACGGACAGATCAACTGGATCTCGCTGGCGGTGGTCGCGACCTGCACAATCGTCTTCATGATCGGCGCGATTCTGGCCTATGATCCCTCGCGCGGGCTGGCGCGACGGGGGCCTGCGGGAGGCGAAGGATGACGGTTCGGGTTCTGGCCATGGCCGCTCTGATGCTCGCAGCCGCGAGCACGGCGGCACGCGCGGCCGATCCGCGCTATCCGGATTGGCCCTGCACGCAGGCCAAAGTGCCGGAAATTTCGCTCGCCGCCGTATGGGCCGGTCCTCCGCTCGACGACGTGCAGAACAAATGGAAGGACGACGCCAAGGTCAGCGCGCTGGTCGCCAAACTGTCGGCACGCAAGACGCCGCTGGACGAGGGCGAGAAGTTGGTGAAGGAGTTTTTGGCGGGCTCCGCGGCCGACAAGACCACGAACGCAAAACTGCTGTTCGCAGGCCTGTTCGACACGCTCAACGCTCAGCGCTCGCAGGTCATGAGCGGGCTGGAACGCGTCAGCCGCAAGCAGCGCGAAGCCGCCGACAAGATCCGCGAGGAGAGCGTCCAGCTTCAGGCGCTCCAAGGCGCCACGCCGCGCGACGAGGCTAAGGTCGATGCGCTCAGCAACGAGCTGATCTGGAAGACTCGCATTTTCGAGGACCGCCACAAGGTGGTGCGATTCGTCTGCGAGGTTCCCACCACCATCGACCAGCGGCTGTTTGCGCTTGGACGCGTGATCCAGCAGGAAATGGAATAGAGTCAGCCTCATTGACCGCTTGCGGCCGGTTCCCGCGCCTCCATGGCGATCATTAACCTGCCGCCGTGCTATATGCCGGAACCAAATCGGTCTAGGATGTCTTGTCGACGGGTAATCCAAGGCATCGGGAGGCCTCGATGGGAACCACGAAATTCATCCTCGCAGGCGCTGCAGCCATCAGCATGCTCGCAAGCAGCGCATTCGCTGACGATCTGACCGGAATGGTCACCCGGATAGATCGGCTCAACAGCACGATTTCGATCCAGCAGACGCAGAAGGGCACAGTCGGCGGCAGCGCAGGCGGCGCCGGCGCGCTCCAGGAGTATAAGGCCAAGGATGCCGCGATGCTCGACGCCGTCCACGCCGGCGACAGGGTGAGCTACTCTGCGACCGACAATAACGGGACGGGCACGCTGACGAAGTTGCAGAAGCAGTAAGCTTTTCCTCGCCTCTTCCCACGTGCGACAGGGCGTCATGGCCGGGCTTGTCCCGGCCATCCACGCACAGCCACGAGGCACCAAGAACGTGGATGCCCGGGCAAGCCCAGGCATGACGATCTCTTGCCTATTGCTCCGGCCGCGGCTCGGGCTGCGCCTCCTCAGTAGGAAGCTTTGCACGCTCCCAGCCGTCGGTGCCATCGGGATACCAGGCGATGTTGGAGTAGCCATACGCGAGCGCGCGCTTGGCGGCGTTCCAGGACATCCAGCAATCGGCCAGGCAATAGATCACGAGCAGCGCGTTCTTATCGCCGTGTGATGCACGCGCCAGGCCGCGCTGGAAATAGTCGTCCATGGCGGGCGGCAGCGTGCCGTAGCCGGTATCCGGCAGCCAGATGCTGCCCGGAATATTTTTGCGCGGCGCCTCGCGCCAAACGGTACCCGCGGGAAGGTTTTTCGGCTTCGGCGCGCGCGGCAGCACGTCGATGAAGGCGCCGCTCTTCGCGCGCCAAATCGCCTCGGCTTCTGACGTCGACAGCACGCGCGCGCCGCCGAGCGTCGGCGGCACGGGCGCGCGGTAGTTGTCGGTGCGATAGCCTTCGGGCTCGAACGGCTCCTGCTGCTGCGCAACGACCGGCGCCACCAGCACGGCGCCGACCAGCGCAGCCGCAAGGTGCCGCCTCATGGCGTCTGCCTCATGGTGCCTTCTTGGTCGTCTCCGCGCCAAGCGGCCGATCGTTCTCGTCCAGCAGCGGCACGCCGAAATCGAGCAGGATCTTGTTGATCTCGCCCTGGTTCTCCTGGATCAGCTTGTTGAGCTGCCGCTTCCAGTTCTGGTCGGCGCCACGCACGCCCATGCCGATGCGATAGACCAGTTTTGGCCCGGTGGTTTCCTTCACCAGCGGCGTGACATGAAGCGACCCCGCCTTCTTCGCGTAGAACCCTGCCATCGGTCCCCACAGCACGCCGGCGTCGATCTTGCCCGCCGTGAGATCATCGATCATTGCCTGCGCCGAATTGTCGTAGCGCGTGTCGATCATGAGCGGATAGGGCTTTGCATCACCCATCAGTCCCGCAATGGCCATGTTGGTCGCAGGCGGCGTGCCGGCGACGATGCCGACATGCTTGCCCTTGAGCCTGGCATCCTCCAGCGTGTCGACCTCCTCCAGCCCGCTACCTGCTTTCGCGACCAAGGCATAGCTCGTGCGGTAGTAGGGATTGGTGCCTTGCACGAGGTCATCGCCTTGGGGGAAGCCCATGATGACGTCGCAGCGATGCGAGCCGAGCGTCATGCGCACGAAGCCGGTGGCTTGCGGAAAAAAGACATAGTCGAGCTTCTTCTGGAGCTTGTCCGCAAACAGCTCGGCAAGCTTGTTCTCGAACCCCTCGCCCTTCTCATTCGAGAACGGCAGATTGCGCGGGTCGGAACAGACGCGTAGCACCTTGGGGTCGACCAGTTCGAACGAGAGGTCACCCGTCTCGTTGGTCTGCGCTATGGCGACGTCGCCGAACGCGCAAGACGCAACCAGGATACTCAGTGAAAGCAACCAGCGACGATGTCGTCCGGCCTCCGTCATCGCGCTTCCTCCTAGGCTTGTTTGAATGCTAGCCATGCAACGCATGACGCGCCATGTTTTGCCAGACTTTGTGCTGGCTTTCTTTGTTGCAGTGCAATGCGCGCAACCTTTGAACTGAGGCTGAAAAGTGTCTCGCATCGCTCTCGTGATCGCAGCCTTGTCCCTGGTAACAGCGACGCTAGCATGCGCCGCAGCGGCCGAATTGCCTGTGAGCGAAGTCGCGCCGGGAATCTTCGTACACTCCGGGACCATCGCCCTGATGACCCGCGAGAACGAGGGCGACATCGCCAATGTCGGCTTCATCGTGGGCGAAGATGCGGTGGCCGTGATTGATACCGGCGGTAGCGTTCGCGAGGGCGAGGCGCTGCTGGCGGCGGTGCGGGCCCGCACCAGCAAGCCGATCCGCTACGTCATCAATACCCACGGCCATCCCGACCATGTTTTCGGCAATGCGGCTTTCGTCGCCGGGGACACCATTTTCGTCGGTCACAGCCGATTGCCGCGGGCGCTCGCTGCCCGTGGGCCGTACTATCTCGACAATTTTAGGCGCATCATGGGCGACGAATTGATATCTCCCGTGAAAATCGTGCCGCCCACAATGCTCGTCACGGACACCCTGATGCTCGATCTCGGTGCGCGCCGCCTCAACCTGCGGGCTTGGCCGGCCGGGCACAGCGACAATGACCTGACCGTGTTCGATGAGATGACGAAGACGCTGTTCACTGGCGACCTCATCTTCCTCCGCCATATTCCGGTGATGGACGGCAGCATTCGCGGCTGGCTTCGCATCCTCGCGGAACTCGAGAGCATTCCGGCGCAGCGCGTCGTTCCCGGTCACGGACCTGTGAGTGAATGGCCTGCCGCGCTGACCGATGAACGGCGCTATCTGACGGCACTGCTGGCGGACATCCGGGCGTCGAACAAGAAGGGCGAGCCGATCCGAACCGCTGCAGACAGGGCCGCCGCCTCGGAACGGCCGCACTGGGAGCTGTTCGACGACTACAACGCCCGCAACGCAACCGCAGCATTTTCGGAAATTGAATGGGAGTAGCGGACGCGCTACGATGCGTGAAACGTTGCTTCGTCCGCGGGACCATGACCATGACGGGATGCACGCGCCGACTGCCTCTGATCGCCCTGCTCCTCGGCATTGCATTCGCCGTGCCGGCGCAGGCGGAAGAGGCTTACGATCCCTGGCCGGGCCTGGTGCAGGACATCTTCAGCAGCCGTCCGATGAATGACGGCGGCAATGTCATTGGAATCGAGATGCCGTATCGTGCCGAAGACGCGGCCATCGTGCCGGTGACCCTGCGCAGCAAGCTCTCGCCCGGCGATGCCCGCCGCATCCGTTCGATCACGCTGGTGATCGATCGTAATCCCGCGCCGATGGCGGCGAAGTTCGAGCTCGGACCGGATGCCAACGTCACTGAAATCTCGACCCGCGTGCGCGTCAACAATTACACCGACGTTCATGCGGTGGCCGAGCTCAGCGATGGCCAGCTCTATGTCTCGAAAGTCTACGTGAAGGCCTCCGGCGGCTGCTCGGCACCAGCAGGGAAGAATGCCGAGGAGGCCCAGAACCGGCTCGGCCAGATGCGCTACCGCCAATTCGCGCGCGAGGAGGCCCCGGCGAGCCGCATGCGGGAAGCGCAGATCATGATCGGCCATCCCAACAATTCCGGCCTGCAGATGGACCAGGTCACACAGCTCTACATTCCCGCCTTCTTCATCAACCAGCTCAAGCTGACGCAGGACGACAGCCCCGTGCTGTCGATGGAAGGCGGCATCTCGATCTCGGAAGATCCAAATCTGCGCTTCACCTATGTATCCAACGGCGCCAGGCGTTTTCGCGCGGAAGCCAAGGACACGGACGGACACGTGTTCCGGAACGAGTGGGACGTGGAGAAGCCGGGGACGTGAGGCTCCCGGTCGTCATGGCCGGGCTTGTCCCGGCCATCCACGATCTTAGGTGCCGCCAAGACGTGGATGCCCGGGGACAAGCCCGGGCATGACGAATACGGTGGTCGTACAACCAAGCGGTCAGAAACACCTCACCTCGGCTTCCGCCTGGGCACGCCTCAAATCATTCACGGCCGAGTTCGCCTGCTCCGAGGTGCGGAACTGGACGCCGAGATTGCCGCGGACCTGGGACATGCTGAGCGCGGTTTCTGCGGTAACGTAGCGCTCATAGGACACGATCGAGGCCACCACGTCGATCGAGCAGGAACATTGTTCGATCGCCTGCCGGCTCTCGCCATTCGCCTTCATGCAGCCATAGACATACTCGGCACGCGCCGACGTCGGATAATCATTGGCCTGTTCAGCCTGCGCGGCGAGCGCGGTCGCAGCCCACACCGCCAATGCGGCGACAATCGGTCGTAGCTGTCCGGCCAGATTCATGAGCGTCCTCCCGCTGGTTGCGACGGAAGCTATGCTATGCGTATTGTCCTGAAAAGCACTTCTGTCAGAGGAAACGGCTCACAACGTGATGAGAACATTTGGTGGATCATTGGCGCTCGCGGTGGCGCTGGCGCTGACGCTAACCGGGCCCGGCCGCGCCGCGGATACGATTCGCCTTGCGGTGCAGAAGACCGGAACATTCTCCTGGGAGCTGGCCGCGATCCGCGCCAACGGCCTCGACAAGGAGGCCGACCTGTCGCTCGACGTCGCCGAGCTTGCGAGCCCCGAGGCCGGCAAGATCGCGCTGCGCGCCGGCAATGCCGACATCATCCTCTCCGACTGGCTGTGGGTGTCTCGCGAGCGCACGCTTGGCGCCAAGCTCACCTTCTATCCCTATTCCAGCGCGCTCGGCGCGGTGATGGTGCCGGCCTCCTCGCCGATCAAGTCGCTCGCCGACTTGAAGGGCCGCAAGCTCGCCGTCGGCGGCGGTCCCATCGACAAGAGCTGGCTGCTGCTCCAGGCGCGCATGAAGCAGGACGGCATCGACCTGAAATCGGAGGCGACCATCGTCTATGGTGCTCCGCCTCTGCTCGCCGCCAAGGCGCTCGACGGCGAGATGGATGCGAGCCTCAATTTCTGGAATTTCTGCGCACAGCTGGAGGCCAAGGGTTTTAGACGCCTTGCCGGTATCGAGGACATATTGCCGAAACTCGGCGCCAAGGGCGCGGTCTCCGCGGTCGGCTATGTCTTCGACGAAACCTGGGCGGCAAGTCATCGCGATGCGGTGGCGCGCTTCATCGCGATGACCCGCAAGGCCAAGCAGCTGCTGGTGACCTCCGATGCCGCCTGGGACAAGATCGCACCGCTCACCGGCACGAGCGATGCCACCCTGCTCAAGACTTATCGCGAGCGCTATCGCGACGGCATTCCGCGCCGGAGCATCGATGACGAAGAAAGGGACGCGCGCGTGCTCTACCGCGTGCTGGCCGAGACCGGCGGCCGCGACCTCGTCGGCCCGGCTGCCGAGCTCGATCCCGGCACGTTCTTTCACGCAGTTGCCGGGGAGTGAGGTGCTGCGTCTTCTGTCGTTTGCCCTGTTGCTCGCGATCTGGTGGATCGCCGCCCTCTTCGTCGGCGCCGCGAAGCTGCCCTCCCCGCCCGCCGTGCTCGACGTCGTCGTCGCGGAAGCATCGAGCGGCGCGCTGTTCCTGCATCTCGGCGCAACGCTTGCCCGCGTAAGCCTCGCCTTCGTGCTGGCGATGTCGCTCGGCAGCGCCATCGGCTATCTGATGGGACGGGTGAAGCTCGCCGACCGGCTCGGCGATCCCTGGCTAATCCTGCTCCTGAACCTGCCCGCGCTGGTCGTGATCGTGCTGGCCTATATCTGGGCCGGGCTCACCGAAGCCGCAGCGATCGCGGCGATCGCCATCAACAAGTTGCCGACCGCCATCGTCACCCTGCGCGAGGGCGCGCGCGCGCTCGACCGCTCGCTCGACGAGATGGCGAGCGTGTTCGCGATGCCGCGCTGGCGCGCTTTCCGCCACGTCGTGCTGCCGCAACTGGCGCCCTATATCGCAGCCTCAGCCCGCTCCGGATTGTCGCTGGTGTGGAAGATCGTGCTGGTCGCCGAACTCCTGGGGCGACCCAACGGCGTCGGCTTCGAGATCGGCGTCGCCTTCCAGCTGTTCGACACGCCGCGGCTGCTGGCCTATTCGCTAACCTTCGCCGCCGTCGTGCTCGTGATCGAGACCGCGCTGGTGCAACCGTTCGAAGCCCGCGCAACACGATGGCGACCCCGTGCGGCTTGAGGTCGATATCACAGGCAAGAGGTTCAAGAGTGCCGCGGGCGGGACGCAGGAGGTGCTCGCGCCGGTCAGCTTCGCGCTTCAATCCGGCGAGGTCGGCGTGCTGATCGGACCGTCCGGCTGCGGCAAGAGCACGATGCTGCGCATTATCCTCGGCCTCGACCGCGATTTCGAGGGACGCGTCTCGCGCCCGCCGGAAGCGCGGATCGGTATGGTTTTCCAGGAGCCGCGGCTGCTGCCATGGCGCTCGGTCGAGCAGAATGTGCGGCTTGCGGCACCCGATGTCACCGACGCCAAGCTCGCCGAGCTGTTCAGGATCCTGGAGCTGGACGCGCATCGCAGTCATTTTCCAGGCGAGCTGTCGCTTGGCCTCGCCCGGCGCGTCGCGCTCGCTCGCGCCTTTGCCGTCGAGCCTGACCTGCTCGTGCTCGACGAGCCCCTCGCCTCGCTCGACGACGCACTCGCCGGCCGTTTGCGCGACGAGATCGCGACGCTGGTGGCGCGCCGTCCGGTGATGACGTTGCTCGTCACCCACAGTCTGGATGACGCGATCCGGCTCGGCGACCGCCTGTTCTTGCTGTCGCCGCGACCGGCGCGCATCGTGCGCGAGGTGCCGATTGCCATCCCGCGCGCGGAGCGCAGCGAGGCCGAACTCGGCAAGATCAGGGCCGAGCTCGCGGCGTTGCAGCTTGAATCGCAATGAGAACTCATGGTCAATTGGACCAACGACATCTTCGCGGGAGGGTCATCATGCGGCGTACGCTGATTGCGATCGGCATCCTGTTGGTTGCGATGCCGGGCGCGGCGCTCGCCCAGGCCAAGGGCAAGGGTATCCGGCTCTGGAATCTGACGACGGAGGCGATCTCCGGCTTCCAGCTCTCCCCGGCCGGGAAGACCGAGTGGGGGCCGAACCAGTGCCTGAACGACAAAGACAAGGAGGTCGACCACGACGAGCGGCTGCGCATCACCGGCGTCGAGCCCGGCCGCTACGACGCCAGGGTCAGCTATCCCAATGCGCGGCAATGCATCGTGCGCGACATCGAGATCAAGGCGGATGCGGTGTTCTCGATCGCCGACAAGGATCTGAAGGACTGCAGCAAGTAACGGGGGCTGCGTTACGAGCGTTATCCCCTCATGGTGAGGAGCGCGGAACGCGCGTCACGAACCATGCAGGCCCGTCTGTCGCCCTGCGGCCATCCTTCGAGACGCTTGCTTCGCAAGCTCCTCAGGATGAGGACCTAAGCCAGTCGCGACCGGCAACGCAGCTCAGGGCTTTACGCCTTGTCGTTCGGATGCGGATATTCGCAGCGCCACCGCACCGCCTGCCACTTCGGATGGTCACCAATCCATTGCGCGATATAGGGCGGCGCAGCCATCGCGCATTGCGTCGGCGACCCCGCATAGTTGAACACCAGATGTTGCTCCTCGCAGGTCGCTGGCGAGAGCAACGCACACACAGTCACCACCAGGTCGATCGGATTCATGCCGGGATCCTCGCAGAGGCGATGAAGTTAGCACAAAAGATTACGTTCCGATGAGCGGGAAGTTTCAATCCGGCCGCCCGAAATAAAGCGGGAATTGCCTGTCAACTCTCCCCGAGCGCTAGAAATTAACTCCAAAGACCAGCCTTGCCTGGTGGCGCTCGAAATTGACGAGGTCGAGATTGCCGCCCGATCCGGCCGGCCGGCCCCATGCCTGCATGCTCCAGCTCATGGTCAGGCGCGAGCGCTCGGAAAGCTGGAAATAAGCGGTCGGACCGACGAAGAGCGCCTGTCCTGCGAACTCGCCGAGGCCGATGCCTTCGTACTGCCGGAAGTAGCGCACCTCGCCGCCGAGCAGCACATCGGGCCGCACGCGCACCAGGCCGGCGAAGGCCGCGCCGATGGTCGAACTCTTTTCGGACAGTCCCGCCATTTCGAAACGCGCCCATTCGGGTTGATAGATCAGGTTGAGCGCCCCGATGGCGAAGTTCGGGATCAGCTCGCGATCGAAGGCGAGCGTGAAATCGGTACCGTACATCCGCCCTTTTGCTCCAGAAGTCTCGTCGATGCGGTCGCCATGGAGTTCGGCGGCGACGGTCAACCCGAATGGCGCGCGCTCGCGATCGAGCAGGCGATAGCGCAGGTCGAGCGAAGCGCCCTGAAAATTGAACTGGCGGCGGTCGCCGATGTCGGGGACGCCGGTGATGTCGTGCAGGGTGGCAGTGCCGCCGACCTCGATGCGAAAGTTCGGCAGCGGCACGATCTCGATCTCGACCTCCTGCGAGAGGGCGCGATAGGTCCCGCCTCCTTTGCCGAATCGGCCTGTCGTCTGAGTCTGGAATTCGCGCTCGCCGGGATTGCCGACATCGGTACCGATGATGAAGCCGAAGATGTGTTCGGTATCGAAGCCCTCTTCGGCGCGGACGCATGCCGGCGCGAGCGCGACGGTGCAGGCGGCTATGGTCCAGAATGTAAGGGCTCTCGCGCGCATCCCCGACACTACCACGGCTTCGACGGTGGTTGCCATCGAAGCCGCGGCAGGTCGTCAGTCTTACTTGTGGTCTTACTTGCGCAAAGCGCAGGCGTACATGTTGATTTCCATGCCGACCGGCACTTCCACGATCTTCGGAGCTTTCCAGGCCATTCGGGGACTCCCAAGGGATTGAGCGCGACATCGCGCCGGCGAAAACCTAGGGCTGCGTCAGCCACAGCGCAAGTCTGGAATCGCACCGTTGACACAGCGAACTGTCGCATCGCGCTTGCAAATTTCTCTCTCGGGCAACTCGCCTTCGCTCCCAGTCAAGCGGCGCGGTTCTCACCGCAACAAGCGCAGCAGCGCGCGACCGGCGCGCGAGTTCAGCTCCTTCGCATCCAGCGTTCCATCCTTGTCGGGATTCGCCGCGTTGAAGCGCTGCTCCACCACCGAGAGATATTCGTCGAGCGTGAGAGTCCCGTCGCGATCGGGATCGGCGGCGGCGAGTTCTTTCGCTGTTAACCGTCCGCGCAATTCGCGGGCGTCGAGCGTGCCGTCGTGATCGGGATCGAGCTTGGCGAACAACGCCGCCGCCGCCTTCTTCACCTCGGCAAGATCGAGGGTGCCGTCATTGTCGGTATCGAACGTCTTGACCGCGTTGCCGGAGGCCGACCATGCCGGACCGGACAGCAGTGCAATCGTGAGCGCAAGTGCAACAGAGCGACGCGATATCATGAAAACCTCCCTCACCAAGAGCTCCGATTCGAACCGGATCGAAACGACATAAGTCCACAAGCGAGCCTCGGTTCAAGTCCCGAATTGCAGCCTGCGCACCGCACAACTTGCAGAACCCGTCGGCGCGACCGCTGCCGTGGCGCACGCGCTCTGCTCCATGCCGCGGAATTTCTTCAGCGCCTGCGCACAAGTGAGAGTTGCTTTGTCAGGTCTCCGTCAGGTGACGGCATCCCGCGCCGCCTACCATATCGGCATCGCAATTACGACTTTCGTATTGACGCGTTTTGCTTTCGGGCGGAGTGTTGCTGTCGCAGCGTCAATAGGCGCGCATATTGGGAGGGACGGATGAAACGCTTTGCGATGGCCGCGAGCCTCGTCATGCTTGCATCGACTTGTGCAAGTGCACAAACCAGCGAGCAGCTGGTCAAAGGCGCGACCGATACATCGAACGTTCTCAACTACGGGATGGGCTACAATCTTCAGCGTTTCTCGACGCTGAACCAGATCAACAAGGACAGCGTCAAGAACCTTGTCCCGGTCTGGAACTACTCTTTCAACGACGATCGCAGCGAGGAATCGCAGCCGCTGGTGTACCAGGGCGTGATCTACGTGACGTCGCACAACGCGACCATGGCGGTCGACGCCAAGACCGGCAAGCAGATCTGGAAATCCAAGGTCGAGTATCCTGCCGAAACGCCGCGCATCGTCTGCTGCGGCATCATCAATCGCGGCGCAGCACTCTATGAGGGCAAGGTGTTCCGCACCACGCTGGACGCCAACGTGATCGCGCTCGACGCCAAGGACGGCAAAGAGCTGTGGCGACAGAAGGCGGCCGATATCAAGGAAGGCTATTCGATGACGGTGGCGCCGCTGGTCGCCGACGGCGTCGTGATCACCGGCATCTCCGGCGCCGAGTTCGGCACCCGCGGCTTCATCGACGGCTGGGATCCCGCAACGGGCAAGCACCTGTGGCGCACCCATTCGATCCCCTCTCCGGATGAGCCCGGCGGCGACACCTGGAAGGGCGATACCTGGAAGCTCGGCGGTGGCTCGACCTGGATTACGGGCTCCTATGATCCCGAGCTGAACACGGTTTACTGGGGTATCGGCAATCCCGGACCGTTCAACTCGGCGGTACGCCCGGGCGACAACCTCTACACCTGCTCCGTGCTGGCGATGGATCCCAAGACCGGCAAGATCAAGTGGCACTACCAGTTCTCGCCCAACAATCCGTTCGACTATGACAGCGTGGCCGAGATGGTCCTCGCCGATATGAACGTCGAGGGCAAGCCGACCAAGGTGTTGATGGACGCCAACCGCAACGGCTTCTTCTACGTGCTCGACCGCACCAACGGAAAGCTGCTCGCGGCCAATCCTTACGTGAAGGTCAACTGGGCGACGGGAATCGACATGAAGACCGGACGTCCCATCGAGACCGACGTCTCGAAGGATGCGCGTGAGGGCAAGAAGGTGACCGTCTATCCGTCGATCCTCGGCGGCAAGAACTGGGAGCCGATGTCGTTCAATCCGCAGACCGGCCTCGCCTACGCCAACACGCTCGCCTTCGGCGGCAGGTACAAGACCGAACCCGCCACCTTCAAGCAGGGTGAATGGTATCTCGGCATGGACCTCACCGATCTCTGGGAATGGGGTGACGGCCCGCGCGGTCATCTGAAGGCGATCGATCCCATGACCGGCAAGGCGAAGTGGGAAGCACCCAGCGACATCCCGCGCTTCTCCGGCGTGCTGTCGACCGCGGGCGGTGTCGTGTTCTCGGGCGCGCTGACCGGCGAGTTCGAGGCCTTCGATGCCGATACCGGCAAGAAGCTCTGGCAGTTCCAGACCGGCTCGGGCATCGAGGGACAACCGGTGACCTGGCAGCAGGACGGCGTGCAGTATGTCGCCGTGACGAGCGGCTATGGCGGCGTCTACTCGCTGTTCTCCGGCGACGAACGGCTGGCCAAAGTCCCGCCCGGCGGCTCACTTTGGGTTTTTGCGGTCAAGCAATAACCACGGCACGATGCTGAGAAAGCTATCTCACAAGACGGTGGCGATCCTCGCCGCCGTCGCGGTGCTGACGGTCGCGCTTGCGGCGACCGTTCGTGCCGCGGATGATTCAACCGGCAATCCCGTGCAGGCACAGATCGACCACGGCAAGTCGACCTATGCCGAGAAATGCTCGCACTGCCACGGCCCCAACATGATGAACCCCGGCACCATCACGCCGGACCTGCGCGCCTTCCCCGACGACAAGACGCGCTTCGTCACCACCGTGAAGAACGGCAAGAACAACAAGATGCCGCCCTGGGCTGACATTCTCAGCGACGAGGAGATCGGGAATCTCTGGGCCTTCATCTCGAGCCGGAGAAAACCATGAGGCGCTGGCTGGCCGTTTGGAGCATTGCCGCGATTCTCGCGGCGGCGGCCGCAGCTGCACGCGCGGCCGACGATCCGCTCAAGATTTGTCTCGACGAGGTCAGGCCGCCGCTCTCCGTGCATCACAAGGGCAAGCCCGGCTCGGGTTTCGACGTGCTGCTGGCGCAGGCGATCGCCGACCGGCTCGGACGGCCGCTGACGATCCAGTGGTTCGAGAGCAAGCTGGACGAGGATTCGAGCCCGCAGCTCGAGGCCAATGCGCTGCTGTCCGATGGGCGTTGCTCGCTCGTCGGCGGCTACGCGCTGACGACGGACTCCCTCGTCAAGCCCGGCATGAAAACGGCGCGCTTGCCGGATTTTGCCGGCGCCACGCGCGACGACCGGCGCCGCCGCGTCGCGCTCGGCGTGCTCGCGCCGAGCCAGCCCTATGTCTACTCGCCGATGACGGTCGTGCTCGGGCCGAAGGCGCGGGGTCGCAACATCGGCGATATCGGAGATCTCGCCGGCCTGCGCCTCGTCATCGAGAGCGGCTCGCTCGGCGATGCGATCCTCATGACCTTCGACAAGGGGCGCCTGATCGACGACATCACGCATCTCGTCCCCGGCCGCGATGATCTCCTCGGCGCACTTGCCCGTGGCGATTATGACGCGACGCTGATCGACCTCGGCCGCTTCGACGCCCATCGCGCCGCGCACCCCGACACGGCGATCACCGCGTCCGGCTATTACTATCCGATCGGGGCCAATCGCGGCTATGTCGGGCTGGCCAGCGATCCCGCACTGCTCGACGCCGTCAACAAGGCGCTGACCGGGCTTGCTGCCGAGGGCAAGATCGCCGAATTCGGCACACAGGCGGGGCTGAGCTATCTGCCGCCGCGGGAGCCTGCGATCCTTGGCGACGTCTGGTTGAAGATCATTCAGCGCTAGTGGACAGCTGGCGCACCCAGCGCGGCCCTTCGGATGCGCCAATCTGTCTCGCCAGCCACCCATGGCAGAGGCGACCCGATGCAGTACCGTCGGCGACAACCCGGGAGAGAATCATGTCCGCAAAACTCGATCGCCGCCGCTTCATCGCCGCCGGCACCACCACACTCGCGATGCCTTTCGTCTCGCGTGGCGCCTCGGCGCAGGCTGCGTGGCCATCGCGGCAGATCCGCATGATTTGCAGCTATCCCGCCGGCGGACAGACCGATCTGCTCGCGCGCGCCTATGGTGAATTCATTGCCAAGCAGGTCGGAAAGACCGTCGTCGTCGAGAACAAGCCCGGTGCCGCCGGCGCGATCGGGACGGCGGAGGTCGCCCGCGCAGAGCCCGACGGCCACACAATCCTGTGCTCGATCTCGACCACCTACATCATGAACCGGGTGGTGATGAAGACTCCCGGCTACGACATGGACAAGGATTTGACGCTGGTCAGCGTCATTCCGGGCGCCGGCCTGTTGCTGGTGGCGAACCCGAAAACCGGCGTCAAGACGCTGGAGGATTTCGTCGCCTTTGCGCGCAAGAGCGGCAAAGTCAACTTCGGCACCTATAGCGCGGGCTCGGCCCCGCATATGACGGTCCACGAGCTCAACAAGCAGTATGGCCTTGCCATCGAGCCGATCCACTATCGCGGCGAAGCCCCGATGTGGACGGGCATGCTGGAAGGTACGCTCGATGTGGCCATGGGCAGCTACACCGCAGCGCAATCGGTCTTGCAAAGCGATCGCGGCACCGTGTTCGCGGTGCATTCGAAGAAGGTCGACGCCATCCCTGATATCAAGACCCTCCCCGAGCAGGGCGCGACGTCGAAATTCTTCACCGTCAGCGGCTTCTCCGGTTGGGCCGTGCCGAAAGCGACACCGCAGCCGGTCGTCGACCGCCTGGCGGAGCTTTGCGTCGCTGCCAACAGCGATCCGAAGGTGAAGGAGGTTCTCAACACGTTCGTGCTCGAACCCGCGATCGGCTTCAAGGAAACCAACGCCCTGTATCAGCGCGAGCTGCCGATCTGGATCGAGAGCGCGCGATCGCTCGGCCTCGAACCCGCCTGAACCGCGAGGCATGACGCCCTTCGCAGCGCGGCGTCCGACCAAAGCCTAGTGCCGGAAGCGCATTTTCCCGCTATGATTGTGCGACGCTGGCGGGAAGGTCTCGCCGGCGCGGACGAGAAAGGCCGATCCCATGACACCGGATGGCGTTGCCGTAGCCGTCATGATCATCCTACTCTTTCCGATGGGCTATTTCACCCTGGCGTCTCCGGCCTTCCTGCTGGTGAAGCTGGATATCCAGCCCGTCGCCCAGCTTTTGCGCGGAATGTTCAATGCGCATTTTCTGGTGATGCGCGTTGCCGGAATCATCGGAGCGGTCGCTTTCCTGCTCGACGGTCGTCTGGTCGCAGCGATGGGCGTTGGCCTCCTTGCAGCCTTGGCGATCTATGGGCGCCGCTGGTTCATGCAACAGATGGACGAACAGCTCAGCGCCAGGGACGCCGGCGATGCCGAGGCCCCGCGCCGGCTACGCCGACTGCATTGGAGTGGAATGCTGGGCAACGCGGTGTTGCTCGTCGCTCTCCTGACCAGCATTCCCTACATCGCCATATCGGCATGAGAGACATCGCGGGCGCGTGACGGTCAACCGTCGCGTCGACTCCGAACCTGGCGTTTGCCTAGTGCTCGTCCGCCGCAACCGCGCCCTGTTGCGCCTTGTGGATCGAGGACGGCACTACGCCGAAATATTTCCGGAACACCCGGCTGAAATGCGATGAGCTGGAGAAGCCCCAGGAGAACGCGACGTCGGTAATGGTCTTGCCGGCGTGGGCCTCGAGCTCCTGGCGGCAATTCTGAAGACGCGCCTGCCAGATGTAGTCGCTCACCGTGGTGCCGCGCTCCGAGAACAGCATGTGCAGATAACGCTTGGAGCAGCCCAGTTCGCCGGAGATCTGGTCGATGCACAGATCCGGATCGCGCAAATGCTCGCGGATGAAGAATTGCGCGCGCACATAGGTCGCTTCGGGTCCGACGCGATCGAGCATCGTGTCGGCCTCGCGCAGCGGCAGCAGCAAGAGGTCGATCAGCGAATCGGCGACGCCGACCGCACTGTTCGCCGACAGCTTGGCCGCCTCGTCGAAGGTCGCATGGACGAAATCATGGGCGATGCGCCCCGTCCCCGTGCGTGAGGTCAATTTGCAGGCGGGCATTCGCTGCGACGGGAATCCACGGTCGCGCAGCAGCGCCTTCGGCACGATCACCACGTCATGGCGCGTGAAAGCGGGACTGATGATCGAATGCGGACAGGAGACGTCATAGGCGATGATGTCGCCCGGGTTCAGCTCGATGTGGCGGCCTTCCTGCTCGAAATAGGACACGCCGTAAGTCTGGAAGTGGATCTTGATATACGGGTGTTCATTGGCCTTGGCGCGCGCCAGCGTGTGCGCGATGCGATGTTGGCTGACCTCGATCTGGCAGAGCTTCAGACGCGAGACGCTGGTGTAGTCGATGCGGCCTTCGAGCGAAGACGCTTCCAGCGGATCTACGTCGAAATGCCCACACAGGCTGGTCAGCCCGTCGATCCAGCTTTGGATCTGACGTTTCGGCGTCATGCCCGTCGTCGAGAGCGTGTGAATCGTGTCGGACATTAATCCAGCCACTGGTTTGATCCGGAGATTTGACGCGAATCGCGAGCCGCGCTGCCGGAGCCCTGAACCGTGATTGCGTGACGTTTACCTCGATTTTGAGCGATCTTCTAGAACGAGCGCCATCGTTCCATTGCCACCCTTGTAAGTTAATCCTCCGCCTTAGTTGCAGCGCCGTCAAGCGGAACCTGAGCGGTGAAGGCGCTGCCAAAGCGTTGCGGAAGCCGCTGAATTCGCTACTGCAAAATCAAAAACTTCCGACCCGTGCGCTGTCAAGCAAACCAGCTTCTCTCTTGGGCAAGTTTCCCGATGACGAAGTCGTTAGGGATTGTATCAGGAACAACAAGAACGGGCCGCTCCGCACGTGGACCCGTGGCTCTCATCAGGAGGAGGAAACACCACAGCATCGTTTCTGGTCCAATCGTGACCGCCCTGCACGAGCAGACGCCGGACGAAAAGCCCGGCGATTAAGCAATGCTTCGGAAACAATAAACGAGACCAATGGAGGAATGACTATGCGCAAGGTACTACTCGCGGCCTATCTTGGCTCCGCGGCGGCTCTCGCCGTCGGCAGCGCGTCGGCCAACGACGAAGTGCTCAAGATGTCGCAGAACCCGAAAGACTGGGTGATGCCGACCGGCGACTACGCCAACACCCGCTATTCCAAGCTGAACCAGATCAACGCACAAAACGTAGGCAAGCTCCAGGTCGCCTGGACCTTCTCGACCGGCGTGCTGCGCGGCCACGAAGGCGGCCCGCTGATCATCGGCAACATGATGTACGTCCACACGCCGTTCCCAAACAAGGTCTACGCTATTGACCTTTCCAATGAGAACAAGATCGTCTGGAAGTACGAGCCGAAGCAGGATCCGAACGTAATCCCAGTGATGTGCTGCGACACGGTCAACCGCGGCCTGGCCTATGGCGACGGCAAGATCTTCCTGCATCAGGCCGACACCACGCTCGTCGCGCTCGATGCCAAGAGCGGTCAGGTGGCATGGACCGCGAAGAACGGCGACGCCAGCAAGGGCGAGACCGGTACTTCGGCCCCCATGGTCGTCAAGGACAAGGTGCTGATCGGCATCTCCGGCGGCGAGTTCGGTGTTCAAGCCCATATGACCGCCTACGACATCAAGACGGGCAAGCTGGCTTGGCGCGGCTACTCTGAAGGACCGGACGATCAGATCCTGGTCGACGCAGAGAAGACCACCGCACTCGGCAAGCCGGTCGGCAAGGACTCGAGCCTGAAGACCTGGCAAGGCGATCAGTGGAAGATCGGCGGCGGCGCCACCTGGGGCTGGATCTCCTACGACCCCGAGCTGAACCTCGTCTATTACGGGTCGGGCAATCCCTCGACCTGGAATCCGAAGCAGCGTCCCGGCGACAACAAATGGTCGATGACGATCTGGGCTCGCAACCCTGACACCGGCCAGGCCAAGTGGGTTTATCAGATGACGCCCCACGACGAGTGGGACTATGACGGCGTCAACGAGATGATCCTCTCGGACCAGGCCATCAACGGCCAGCCGCGCAAGCTGCTGACGCATTTCGATCGTAACGGCCTCGGCTACACGCTCGATCGCGCCACCGGTGAGCTTCTGGTCGCCGAAAAGTACGATCCGAAGGTGAACTGGACCTCCGGCGTCGACATGGACAAGAACTCGCCGACCTACGGCCGCCCGAAGGTGCTCGATGCAGCTTCGACCGACAAGGCGGGCGAGGACCACAACGTGAAGGGCATCTGCCCGGCCGCGCTCGGCACCAAGGACGAGCAGCCGGCAGCCTACTCGCCGGACACGCAGCTGTTCTACGTTCCGACCAACCACGTCTGCATGGACTACGAACCGTTCAAGGTGAGCTACACCGCGGGTCAGCCCTACGTGGGCGCAACGCTCTCGATGTATCCGCCACAGGGTGAAACCCACATGGGCAACTTCATCGCCTGGGACGGCAAGACCGGCAAGATCGTCTGGTCGAACAAGGAGCAGTTCTCGGTCTGGTCGGGTGCGCTCGCAACCGCGGGCAACGTGGTGTTCTACGGAACGCTCGAAGGCTACCTGAAGGCAGTCGACGCCAAGACCGGCAAGGAGCTCTACAAGTTCAAGACTCCCTCCGGCATCATCGGCAACGTCACCACCTATGAGAACGGCGGCAAGCAGTATGTCGCAGTGCTCTCCGGCGTGGGCGGCTGGGCCGGCATCGGTCTGGCGGCAGGCCTGACCGATCCGACCGCCGGTCTCGGCGCCGTCGGTGGCTACGCGGCGCTCAGCAACTACACGGCACTCGGCGGTACGCTGACCGTGTTCTCGCTGCCCAACTAGGCCTCTCAGCATCGCTCCGGCGCGTGGATCAACTCCACGCGCCGGCTCGTCTCACCGAATGCCTTCCGAGGAAAATCTCTTGCGTAAAATCTGCTCTGCCATTGCTGCGATGTTCTTGGTCGCGTCCGGGGGAATTGCCGTCGCTGACGGATCAGGTGACCCGACTGCCGTCAAGCAGAACGAAACCGGCGAATGGTCCGACAAGGAAGGCAACCCAACCTACAAGATCACCGACGGATCCGTCGACTGGTACACCTATTCCGGATACCGCCGCTATCACTCGGATTGCCATGTGTGTCACGGCCCGGACGGCATGGGCTCGACCTACGCCCCGGCGTTGAAGGATTCGCTGAAGACGATGAGCTATGCCGATTTTCTCGGCGTCGTCGCCTCCGGCCGCAAGAACATCTCGACTGCTGCAGAGAACGTGATGCCGGCCTTCGGCGATAACCCGAACGTCGCCTGCTACATGGACGATCTCTACGTCTACCTGCGCGCCCGCTCCAACGAGGCCTGGGGCCGCACAAGACCCGGCAAGCACGAGGACAAGAACGACGCCTATACCAAGAACGAAGATTCGTGCATGGGCAAGAAATGAACGTGCGGAGCCCGACCAGGACCTGGATCTGGGCGCCCTGCTGGAATTTAAGGAGCTTAAGATGAAGACACGTGCCGCCGTCGCTTTCGAAGCCAAGAAGCCGCTCGAGATCGTCGAAGTCGATCTGGAAGGACCAAAGGTCGGCGAAGTCCTGGTCGAGATCAAGGCGACGGGCATCTGCCATACCGACGCCTACACGCTCGACGGCTTCGACAGCGAGGGAATTTTCCCGTCGATCCTGGGCCATGAGGGCGCGGGCATCATCCGCGAGATCGGTGCTGGCGTGACCTCGGTGAAGCCGGGCGACCATGTCATCCCGCTCTACACGCCGGAATGCCGGCAATGCAAAAGCTGCCTCAGCCAGAAGACCAACCTCTGCACCGCGATCCGCGCGACGCAGGGCAAAGGCGTGATGCCCGATGGTACCAGCCGATTCTCCTACAAAGGCAAGCCGATCTACCACTACATGGGCTGCTCGACCTTCTCGAACTTCACCGTGCTGCCGGAGATCGCGGTCGCCAAGATCCGCGAGGACGCGCCGTTCGACAAGAGCTGCTACATCGGCTGCGGCGTCACCACGGGCGTCGGCGCCGTCGTTAACACCGCCAAGGTCGAGCCGGGCTCCAACGTGGTCGTGTTCGGCCTCGGCGGCATCGGCCTGAACGTGATCCAGGGCGCCAAGATGGCTGGCGCGGACAAGATCATCGGCGTCGACATCAACGACTCCAAGGAGGAATGGGGACGCCGGTTCGGCATGACCGACTTCGTCAATCCCAAGAAGATCACCGGCGACATCGTCCCGCATCTCGTGACCCTGACCGACGGCGGCGCCGACTATACCTTCGACTGCACCGGCAACACCACAGTGATGCGCCAGGCGCTGGAAGCCTGCCATCGCGGCTGGGGCACCTCGATCATCATCGGCGTTGCCGAATCCGGCAAGGAGATCGCGACCCGCCCGTTCCAGCTCGTCACCGGGCGAAACTGGCGCGGCACCGCCTTCGGCGGCGCGCGGGGCCGCACCGACGTGCCGAAGATCGTCGACTGGTACATGAACGGAAAGATCCAGATCGACCCGATGATTACCCACACGCTCAAGCTCGAAGACATCAACAAAGGCTTCGACCTGATGCATGAGGGCAAGTCCATCCGTTCAGTCGTCGTGTTCTAGTTCGAAAAGCGTCACCCCAAGGAGGATCGACCCATGACTGTTGCACTCCATCCCTCGATCGATAACGGCATCAAACAGGGCAGCGGCAGCTTCGCCGGCGGCACGCTCGCATGCAAATGCAAGGACCATCAGGTCAAGGTCGCCGTCAAGGGCGACGTCGCGCATAATCACGCCTGTGGCTGCACCAAGTGCTGGAAACCGCAGGGGGCGAATTTCTCCGTCGTCGCCGTGGTACCCCGCCAGAACGTCACCGTGCTCGAGAACGGCGACAAGCTCCAGATCGTCGATCCATCGGCGACGATCCAGCGCTACGCCTGCAAGGCCTGCGGCACGCACATGTACGGCCGCATCGAGAACAAGGATCACCCGTTCTACGGCCTCGACTTCATCCACCCCGAACTGTTCCAGGAGCAGGGTTCGCAGGCGCCGCAATTCGCCGCCTTCGTCTCGTCGGTGATCGAATCGGGCGTGAAGCCGGAGCAGATGGGCGGAATACGGGCTCGGTTCAAGGAGCTTGGACTTGAGCCCTATGACTGCCTGTCACCGGCGCTGATGGACGCGATCGCGACCCACGTGGCGAAAGCCAAGGCCGCTTAAGCAAAGGCCGCCTGAGCAAAGGTCGCCTGACGTTTGCTGCGCCCCGTCCGCTCGCGTTCCACCACACCCAGCGAGCGGACGGAGCCGGCCCGGGACAATCGCGGCGATGCCGCCGCTTTTCAACTGCACTTGTGTGGGGACCGTCAACTCCCTCAGTCCTGGTCTCTGAATGACTGCGCAGGGCCGCCGGCTTCCGGCTTGAAGTCCGCGGCCTGCGTTTCTCCCTCCCTCGACTGAGGCATCCTGCTTCGTCCGCACAGGTCTTCTGGCGGACGAAGCTCTTTTTTTAGTGCGCCCATCTCGAGAGGCGCGCGGCGCGATGGGGCGCCCTGCTTTTGACAAACCTTCGTTGCAATCTTTTCCCGTCGAGAACAGCTGATTGGAAAACACTTGGCTGTGAACGCCAGACCGAAGCGATCCTGCTACGATCGCGTCGTGACGATGCCGCGCGAAATTCAATAATCAAGAACACGACGGGAGGTATCGAGCACATCCGGACATGACATTGGCATTCCTCTGAGTCCTGCCGGGATCTGCCCGCGCGGGAGGACGGCTGGAACGCGACGCCGCGCAGCGGGCGTTCCACCGACCGGCATCTGGAAAATCTGAAATCGGCAAGCTTATGAAGAGCGAGGGACGATCATGATCAAGGTGAAGATCAATGGCCAGGAACAGAGCTGGGACGGCGACCCGGATCTCCCGCTACTCTGGTTCCTGCGCGACGAGGCCGGGCTGACCGGCACCAAGTTCGGCTGTGGCCAGGCCCTGTGTGGCGCCTGCACCGTTATCGTCGACAAGGAAGCCGTGCGCGCCTGCATCACGTCGATCAACGACGTCGCCGGCCGCGAGATCACGACGATCGAGGGACTGCATCCGAACGGCGATCACCCGGTGCAGAAGGCCTGGCGTCAGGTCAACGTACCCCAGTGCGGCTTCTGCCAGGCGGGCCAGATCATGCAGGCGGCTGCGCTGCTGATGGACAACCCGAAGCCGTCGCACGACCAGATCCGCGAGGCGATGTCCGGCAACATCTGCCGCTGCGGCTGCTACCAGCGCATCGAGAATGCGGTCCATCTCGCATCGACGGGAGTGTGACATGAATTTCATCGACAACCCGAAGAAGCTTCGTGGCTTCGAGAAGAACATCAAGGTCGAGAAGGTTTCGCGCCGCAGCATCCTGAAGGGGCTCGGCATCACCGGCGGCTTTGTGCTCGCGGCGCCCGTGATGTCGCGCCAGGCGTTCGCCTACGAGACCGGCGCCGGCAAGATGCCGCACGGCGTCGTGGTCGATCCGCGCGTATTCGTCGCGGTCGCGCCCGACGGCACCGTCACCATCCTCGCCCACCGCGCCGAGATGGGAACGGGCGTGCGCACCAGCCTGCCGCTGATCGTGGCCGAGGAGATGGAAGCCGACTGGTCACGGGTCAAGGTGGAACAGGCCCATGGCGACGAGGTCAAGTTCGGCAACCAGGACACCGACGGCTCGCGCAGCACGCGGCATTATCTGATGCCGATGCGCCAGATCGGTGCCTCCGCCCGTACCATGCTTGAGCAGGCCGCCGCGAAACGCTGGGGTGTGCCGGCAACCGAGGTCAAGGCCGTCAATCACGAAGTCGTCCACAGCGCGACGAGCCGCAAGCTCGGGTTCGGCGAGCTCGCAGCCGACGCTGCCAAGGAGTCGGTCCCGAGCATCGAAGGGCTCAAGCTGAAGGACCCCAAGGACTTCCGCTATCTCGGCAAGGGCCAGATCGGCATCGTCGATCTCCATGACATCACCACCGGCAAAGCGCGTTACGGCGCCGACGTGCGGCTGCCTGGCATGAAGTATGCCGTGATCGCGCGCCCGCCGGTGACCGGCGGCAAGTTGGTCTCGTTCGATCCGGACGCGGCGTTGAAGGTCCCGGGCGTGGAGAAGGTGATGGAGGTGCGCGGCTGGCCGTGGCCGTCGAAATTCCAGCCGCTCGGCGGCGTTGCCGTGATCGCGCGCAATACCGGCGCGGCGATCAAGGGTCGCGACGCGCTGAAGCTGACCTGGGACGATGGCGCCAACGGCAAATACGATTCCGTCGCCTACCGCAAGGAGCTCGAGGAGGCCTCGCGCAAGCCGGGCCTTGTGGTGCGCCAGGAAGGCGATGCCGAGGCTGCTCTGAAGGGCGCCGACAAGGTCGTCGTCGGCGAATATTATCTGCCGCATCTTGCTCATGTCAGCATGGAGCCGCCGGTGGCGGTCGCCGACGTCAAGGGTGACAAGGCGGAGATCTGGGCGCCGGTGCAAAGCCCGGGCGGTACGCGCGAGGACGTCGCGAAGACGCTCGGCATTCCCGAGGGCAATGTCACGGTCAACGTCACGCTGCTCGGCGGCGGTTTCGGCCGCAAGTCGAAATGCGACTTTGCGCTCGAGGCCGCGTTGCTGTCGAAGGAGCTCGGCGTACCCGTCAAGGTGCAGTGGACGCGCGAGGACGACGTCCGCCACGATTTCCTGCACACGGTCTCCGTGGAACGGATCGAGGCGGGGCTCGACAAGAGCGGCAAGGTGATCGCTTGGCGCCATCGCAGCGTGGCCCCGAGCATCGCCTCGACGTTCGCGGCGGGTGCAAAGCATGAGGCGCCCTTCGAGCTCGGCATGGGCCTCGTCGACATGCCGTTCGAGATCGCTAACATCTCCTGCGAGAACCCGGAAGCCGCGGCGTTCACCCGCATCGGCTGGTTCCGCTCGGTCTCGAACATCCCGCGCGCCTTCGCGGTCCAGTCGATGGTGGGCGAGATCGCCCATGCGACCGGCCGCGACCAGAAGGAGACGCTGCTCGCGCTGATCGGGAGCCCGCGCATCGTCAAGCCCGCCGTGAAGGACATGTGGAACTACGGCGAGCCCTTGGACAGCTATCCGATCGACACCGCGCGCCTGCGCAAGGTGGTCGAGCTGGTCGCCGAGAAGGGCGAATGGGGCCGTCAAGTGCCGAAGGGCCATGGCCTCGGCATCGCCGTGCACCGCAGCTTCGTCAGCTATATCGCGACCATCGTCGAGGTGGCCGTCGACGACAAGGGCAAGCTGGCGGTGCCGCGGGTGGACACCGCCATCGACTGCGGCACCTATGTCAACCCCGAGCGCATCGCCTCCCAGATCGAGGGCGCGGCGATCATGGGGCTCAGTCTCGCCAAATACGGCGAGATCACCTTCAAGGACGGCAAGGTGCAGCAGAAGAACTTCGACGACTTCCAGGTCCTCAGGATCGACGAATCCCCTGCGGTGACCAACGTCTACATCGTGCCGCCAGGACCCGACACGCCGCCGAGCGGCGTGGGCGAGCCTGGCGTCCCGCCATTCGCGCCGGCGCTGATGAACGCCATCTTCGCCGCGACCGGAAAGCGCATCCGCAGCCTTCCGCTCGGCAAGCAATTGGAAGCGTAAAGGCGGGAACACAAGGCGGCCTCGCGCCGTTTGCATCGATCTGACAGGAGCAGATCGATGACCCATATCCCAAAGGCGCTCGCAGTCTCGTTGCTGTCGAGCGCCTTTCTTTTGACGGCCACTGGCGCATACGCCCAGAGCAACACCACGCCGCCGACAACGGCGACGCGCCCCAGCACGCCGGACCAGAACTCGCTGCCCAACGCCAATGCCACGCCGCCCTCGACCACCCAGACTACCGGACAGCACAATCCCGATCCCAAGGTTCGCGAGATGAACCAGAAGGAAAAGGACAAGGTCGAGCGCGAGGGGAAGTAGCGATCTGAGCATCGGCGTTTTGACATCGCGAATATCGGCTCTACTTCTTCGCCGAAGCGCATCGATGTGCCCTCTTTCCTTGCGGGAGAGGGCAGCGACGCCAGTTGCCACGATCACGCGGTGGGGGGTATGCCTGCGCGGGTCCGCACATTGAGACGCGCGGATAGAACCCCTCATCCGGCGCTTCGCGCCACCTTCTCCCGCAGGGGAAGAAGGGACAACGCCCACGCAAAATGCGGCGGACGTTACCGTCCGCCGCATTTGCCCCCTGACACTCCGCTTCTTTCGATCCGCCAGCGGGGCCTATTTCTTCAGCGCGAACACCCAGATCACGCCGCCCTGCGGCACGTTGGCTTCGATGCCGATATTGTTGGTCACGAGGGCATCCTGGATGCGCTGCGCATCCACGCCCCATCCCGACTGGATCGCGATGTATTGCGTACCGTCGATCTCATAGGACACCGGCATGCCCATGATACCGGAATTGGTCTTCTGCTCCCACAGCAGCTCGCCACTCTTGGCGTTGAAGGCGCGGAAGTTGCGGTCGTTGGTGCCGCCCACGAAGACGAGATCGCCCGCGGTCGCCGTCACCGATCCGAACAGCTGCGATTTCGGGAAGTTGTGTTGCCACATCTTCTTGCCCGTAACGGGGTCCCAGGCCTGGAGCTCGCCGAAATGATCCGCCCCGGGCTTCGTCTTCAGCCCGATGTCCTCCGGCTTGGTGCCGAGCCAGAGTTCGCCGGGCTTGAGCGGAACCTTCTCGCCGGTGAACCCGCCGCAGAAATTCTCGTTGGCGGGCACGTAGACGAGGCCGGTCTTCTGGCTGTAGGCCGCCGAGGGCCAATCCTTGCCGCCCCACAGCGACGGACAGAACTCCACGCGCTTGCCGACCATCGGCTTGTGCGCGGGATCGACGACCGGCCTGCCACTCTCGGCGTCGATGCCCTTCCAGACGTCGGTAGAGACGAACGGCCAACCGGCGACGTAGTTGATCTTGGTCGGCGTGCGCTCGAGTATCCAGAAGATCGCATCGCGTCCCGGATGGACCAGACTCTTGATGTTGCGACCGTCGCGTTGCAGGTCGATCAACATCGGCGCTTCGACCTCATCCCAATCCCAGGAATCGTTCTGGTGATACTGATGATAGGTCTTGATCTTGCCGGTGTTCGGATCGAGCGCGAGCACCGACGAGGTATAGAGATTGTCGCCCGGATGCATCTCGCCGGGCCAGGGCGCGGCGTTGCCTACGCCCCAATAGATCGTCTTGGTGTCCTTGTCGTAATTGCCGGTCATCCAGGCCGAGCCGCCGCCGTTCTTCCAGTCCTCGCCCTGCCAGGTGTCGTGGCCGGGTTCGCCTTCGCCCGGAATCGTATAGGTCCGCCAGAGCTCCTTGCCGTCCTTGGCGTCATAGGCGGCGACATAGCCGCGCACGCCGAACTCGCCGCCGGAGCCGCCCACGATGACCTTGCCGTCGACGATCAGCGGCATCAGGGTCATGTACTGGCCCTTCTTGTAATCCTGAACCTTGGTGTCCCACACCACCTTGCCGGTCTTGGCGTCGAGCGCGACGACATGGTCGTCGGTAGTGGCCAGATAGAGCTTGTCCTCCCAGAGGCCGACGCCGCGACTGGTCGGATGCAACTGGAACAGGTCGTCGGGGAGCTGCCGCTTGTAGCGCCAATATTCGTCGCCGGTCTTGGCGTTCAGCGCGATCACCTGGCCCATCGGGGTCGCCACGAACATCACGCCGTTGTTGACGATCGGCGGCGCCTCGTGACCTTCGACCACGCCGGTCGCGAAAGTCCAGACCGGGGTGAGGTTCTTCACATTCGAGGTGTTGATCTGGTCGAGTGGGCTGTAGCCCTGCCCGTCATAGGTCCGCCGGTAAAGCATCCAGTTGGCGGGCTCCGGGTTTTCCAACCGCTGCGCGGTAACCGGCGCGTAGTTCTCGATCGGGCCTGACATGGCGGCGGTCGATGCAAGACACGTGAAGGCGACAAAGCCGGACAGTAACCATTGCTTCCTGGTCATGGACGTTCCCCTTTTATATCCGTTTGAATTCTTGTTTTGAATTCTTGTCGTTCGTCCCGTCGTCCGCCCATCGGCGGATGCGGCCTCTCGTGACGCGGGCACAACCCGCACGCCCATCATCCCGGCTGCGCGCCACCTACCTTTCCGATGAAGTTCCCGGCGACGCTGAGCGAGCCGTCAGCCAGCGCCAGCGGCAGCGCAGCGAGCCGTCGCGGCGCCGGCCCGAACACGACCTGCGCGCCCGCGCGAGGATCGTATTCGGAGTTGTGGCACATGCATTTGAGCACTTCCTTGTCGCCGACATCGCTCTTCACCCAGGCCGTGACAGGACAGCCGGCATGCGAGCAGATTGCCGAATAGGCGAGGATGCCGTCGACAGCGCGCGCTTTCGTCTGCTCGTCGAGCTCGGTGGGGTCAAGGCGGATGATCAGAATCTCATTGAGGCGCGAGGCGCTGCGCACGACCGATGTCTTCGGATCTTTCGGCCAGGCATGCACCGGCGGTCCGCCGGCCGACAGAGCGGCCGCGGTGACGGGCTTTCCCTCCTGATCGCCTTCGGAGAACACGAGCAGATCGCCCTTCTGAGGCCGTTCGTCGGAGCCGGGCGCATCCTCGCCCGCGTGGACCTGCGTGGAACAGGCGAGGCACGCCGTGGTGGCCAGCGCATTCATCAACAGCGCCCGCCGGGTTTGCTCCGTGCAGGCGTCAGCGTCGGATTCCGCTGTGTTGTCGGAGGATGAAGAGGATGTGTTGAACGATGCACGCGACATGCCCGCAAGCAGGCGCTGGAACTCTGCCGAAAAAAAGGCAAAGATTTTTTCCCGCAGTGCATCACATGGTTATGCTCGCACTGATTGAACGAGAACACGCGCATTTACGCGCATTTTTCTAATTGCAACGTCACGCTACGCGACCGGCATGATGATTTTGCAGATCAGATCAATGCTGCCGGTATTGGTGCAATGCGCCGACGCTCGGCGCCATCGGCGCGGCTGCGCATTTCTCAGGCAGGCGTTTTGTGTTCTAGGAGCGGAGCACGTGACGCGGCGCAGCGATGCGTCCGGCCAACGTTGCCGACGCCATCTCAAAACTGTCGGCGATGCGGCGCGCCCTGTCGATGAAGAGCGCGGCTGCCGGCGGCGGGCAGACCTCGCGTGCCGTCTGTTCGAACAAATCGAGCCAGCGGTCGAAATGATCCCCGATCAGGTTCAGTGGCATATGCGCCCGCATCGGTGAACCATGGTAGCGGCCGCTCATCAGCACGACCGACGACCAGAAATCCCGGAGCTTGGCCAGATGCTCGTCCCAATTCTGCACGTTCGCGAACACCGGCCCCAGCAGCTCATCCTCGCGGATGCGCCCGTAGAAGCGGGTCACGAGTTCCCCGATCATCTCTTCGGTGATCCCCGTGCGCTCGATTGCATCCTGGGTCAGCAAATTCCGCCGCGCGGTCGCAGCCTCGCGCTCGGCCTTCAGTCGATCCGACATGTCCCTTGTTATCCGTTCCGTTGTTCCCGCACGGCGCCCGTTCGACATTGTCGGGCCGATTGCGCGCGGCGTCTTTGTCGCAGCGCAAATCGCGGGGTCTGGCGGCGAGCACACTCAACGCCCGCCGCCCGCGCCGTTGTCAGGCGCTGTAGGTATAAAAGCCCTGCCCCGTCTTGCGGCCGAGATGGCCGGCATCGACCATTTCCTTGAGCAAGGGGGCCGGACGGTATTTGGGGTCGTTGAAGCCTTTGTAAAAGACCTCCATCACCGACAACATGGTGTCGAGCCCGACGAGATCGGCGAGCGCCAACGGGCCGATCGGATGGTTGCAGCCGAGCTTCATGCCGGCATCGATCTCTTCCGCCGTCGCAATCCCCTCCTGCAGCGCGAAGATCGCCTCGTTGATCATCGGACAAAGGATGCGGTTGACGGCAAAGCCCGGGCTGTTCTTGGCCGTGATCGCCACCTTGCCGACGCGCTTGGCCAAATCGAGCGCCTTGGCGTGGGTGTCGTCGGAGGTCTGCAAGCCGCGGATGAGCTCCAGCAGCGCCATAACTGGAACCGGATTGAAGAAGTGCATGCCGATGAATCGGTCGGGACGGTCGGTCGCCGCGGCGAGCTTCGTGATCGAGATCGACGAGGTGTTCGTGGCGAGCAGCGTGCGTGGCGACAGCGTCGCACAGAGATCCTTCAGGATCTTGACCTTGAGTTCCTCGTTCTCGGTCGCGGCCTCGATGACGAGATCGCAATCGACGAGCTTGGCGCGGTCGGTGGTGCCGGTGATGCGCTTGAGCGTGGCGTCGCGATCGCCCGCCGACATCTTCTCCTTCTTGACCAGGCGCTCGAGGCTGCCGCCAACCGTCGAAATCCCGCGGTTCACCGCCGCATCGGAAATATCGACCATCACGACCGAAAGCCCGGCCGCGGCACAGATCTGCGCGATGCCGTTCCCCATGGTGCCTGCCCCGATGATGCCAACGCTTTGGATCATTGCCTCAAATCCTTCATCCTTGCGGACGTGCCATGCCGGCCCGCCCCTTTGTTCCTGCATCAGGGTCTAGCACCGCCCCCGGGCGGGTGCGACCTGATCCTGTCCCTTCCTTAAAGCATCCAAGGCGGGAATAAAGCCGCCTTTCGGCCGCCACACGGCATGATTTGACGCCCCCGGCTGTTTGGCCCGGCCTATCCGCGGCATCCGTCTCCGTGAGCGCCGAGCGTTCGGGAGCACCGGGCTTGAGGTGGGCACAGCTCAACCGAGACGAAGCACCTTGCCCGGATTCATGATGTTCTTGGGATCGAGCGCCCGCTTGATCGTGCGCATGATGTCGAGCTCGGTCCGGGAACGGTAGTGCTGGAGCTCGTCGAGCTTTTCGATGCCGATGCCATGTTCCGCCGAGATCGAGCCGCCCATGAAGGTGACGAGGTCGTTGACGGCCCGTGTGATCGCCGCGGAATATTGGGAGAGCGTATCGCGGTCCATGCCCTTCGGGCCCATGAAGGAGAAGTGCACATTGCCGTCTCCGATGTGGCCGAGCGGATAGGGGCGGATCGCCGGCAGGATTGCGAGTACGGCCTCGAGACCGCTGTCGATGAACTCGGGAATCCTGGAGACCGCGACCGACACGTCGTAGCTCAAGCCCGGACCTTCGGTGCGCGATGCCTCGGCCACGCTCTCGCGAATCCGCCACATGTTGCGCGACTGCGCTTCGGTTTGCGCGATCACCGCATCCAGCACCCGGCCCGTCTCGAGTTGGTCGGCCAAGAACTGCTCCATCCTGTCCGACATGCCCGTGCCTCCGTCCTGCCGTGGCCGTGCCGATGACCATTCGAGAAGGAGATACCATTCCGTCTCAGCCTTGAGGGGATCCTGGGTGCCGGGAATGTGGCGCAGCACCATGTCGGTGCACGCACGGCTGATGAGCTCACAGGAGCCGACATTGTCATCGGAAGCGGCATGCGCCTCCGACAGAAGGTCGATGGCTGCCTTGGGATCGCGAATTGCGAGCCATGCCGTGCACACGTCTTTCGGCGCCGGCCAGAGTTTCAGCACCGCCTTGGTGATGATGCCGAGCGTCCCTTCGGCGCCCATGAACAGATGCTTGAGGTCATAGCCGGTGTTGTCCTTCTTGAGTGCGCGCAGGCCGTCCCAGATATCGCCGTTAGCCAGCACGACCTCGAGACCCAACACCAGATTTCGCGCATTGCCATAACGCAGCACCTGCACGCCGCCGGCATTGGTGGACAGATTACCTCCGATCATGCACGAGCCCTGAGCACCGAGGCTGAGCGGAAAGAGGCGGTCGTGGCGCGCGGCTGTGTCCTGAAGCGTCTCGAGGATGCAGCCCGCCTCCACAGTCATAGCATAGCCGACGGGATCGATATTCAGCACCTGGTTCATGCGACCAAGCGACAGCACGATGCCGCGGTGCATGGGCCACGGCGTGGCACCGCCCATCAGGCCGGTGTTGCCACCTTGCGGAACGATGGCAATGCCGTTGTCGTAGCAGAGCTTGACGACAGCGGAGACTTCCGCGGTGATGGCCGGACGCACGATCGCCGCGGCCTGCCCCGCCAGCGTGCCGCGCCAGTCGGTCACGAAGGGCAGCTTGTCCTGCTCGTCCACGATCAGGCCTTTGTCGCCGACGATGGCCCGCAAGCGGTCGAGAACGGCTGACGTCACCGGCGCGCTCGGAATCGAGGGGGCGGTGGGAAGGGCTGCACCCGGCATGTGTTCCTCTCTTTTCGGCCGTTGCGCGCCTTGGGGCGCGCCGGCCTTCGTTCTTTTTCATTCTGGGCGGTGGTGCAATGACCCTAGCATAGGGGTCGCGCTTGCGGGAACGTCTCCGGCAGTAAGCCTCGTGCGGATTTGCCTGCAATGCTGAACGCAGGCGCACTTCCACCGGGCTCCCGCATACCCTACTGTGCCCCGATCAAATTCGGATTGGAGCTCATGAGCCGTTTCTGGAGTCCAGTCGTCCACACGCTTTCGCCCTATGTCCCCGGCGAGCAGACCAAGCAGGACGGCATCGTCAAGCTCAATACCAACGAGAATCCCTACCCGCCCTCGCCGCGCGTGCTGGCGGCGATCGCATCGGCCGCGGAGCGGCTGCGCCTTTATCCCGATCCGCGCGCAACGCGCCTGCGCGAGGCCATCGCGGCCCATTGCGATGTGGCGCCCGAGCAAGTGTTCGTCGGCAACGGCTCCGACGAGGTGCTGGCCCACACCTTCCAGGCACTTCTGAAGCACGAACCACCGCTTCTATTCCCCGACGTCACCTACAGCTTCTACCCTGTCTATTGCGGCCTCTATGGAATAACGCATGACGAGGTGCCGCTCGATGCTGCGATGAGGATCGATATCTCCGACTACAGGCGACCATCGAGCGCCATCCTGCTCTGCAATCCGAACGCTCCAACCGGCATCGCCCTTCAGCGCGACGCCATCGCATGGCTGCTCGCCGAACAGCCGGACCGGCTGGTGGTGGTGGACGAGGCCTATGTCGATTTCGGCGCCGAGAGCGCCGTGCCGCTGGTTGCACGCCACGACAATCTGCTGGTTATCCAGACTTTCTCGAAGTCGCGCTCGCTCGCTGGCCTGCGGGTTGGTTTTGCCATCGGCCAACGACCGCTGATCGAAGCGCTGGAACGGGTGAAGGACAGCTTCAACTCCTATCCGCTCGATTGCCTCGCGATCGCCGGCGCCGTCGCCGCGATCGAGGACGACGGCTGGTTCCGAGACACCCGTGCCCGTATCATCGCAAGCCGCGAAACCTTGGCCCGCGATCTCAGACAACTCGGCTTCGATGTGCTGCCGTCGCTCGCCAACTTCGTTTTCGCGCGCCATCGAAGCCGGAGCGGAGCAGATCTCGCGGCAGCGCTTCGCCAGCGTGGCGTTCTGGTCCGGCATTTCGGAAAGCCGCGCATCGAGGACTTTCTGCGCATCACGATCGGAACGGAGGCCGAGTGTGCCCGGCTCGTTGAAGTGCTGCGCGGCTTGATCTGAGCCCCGACCGTCCCCGCATCGGGCAAAAGATGAGGCCGAACGCCACCTCGTACCCATGCCGCGCAAGGCTTTGATTTCCGGTCAAATTCGGGTTACCAAACCGCTCCGCCGCTGCCTTGCACGACGCTGCCCTCAGGGAAATATACGTGAATCACCCCCGCAGTCCCGAAATCGGCGCACCCGAGGCATCGTGGCGGGCGCCGAAGCTCGGGCACGGATGAACGACTTCGCGCGATCCATCGGCGCCGCATTCACACTGATCGGCGAGGCCGACGCAGAGCTTTTGGGCATCGTCGGGCTGTCGGTGCGCGTCAGCCTGACTGCCAGCATCCTCGCGCTTCTGATCGGGGCGCCGTTCGGGGCGCTGCTTGCGATCACCCGGTTCCGTGGGCGGCAGGTCATCATCGTCCTGACCAATGCCTTGCTTGGCCTTCCGCCGGTCGTGGTCGGGCTCGCGCTCTATCTTCTGCTGTCGCGCTCGGGCCCGCTCGGGGCCGCCGGCCTGTTGTTCACGCCGGCGGCCATGGTGGTCGCGCAGACGCTGCTCGCCACACCGATCGTGGTCGCACTGGTGCACCGGCCGGCGAGCCTGCTGTGGGCGGAGTATGGCGACCTCGCACGGATCGACGGGCTGTCAACGCTACGCAGCATCGGCTTGCTGTTCGCGCTGGGCCGGACCTCGCTGCTGACGGCCTTTCTCGCAGCCTTCGGGCGCGCGATCGCCGAGGTCGGCGCCATCCTCATCGTCGGTGGCAATATTCGCGGTTTCACGCGCACGATGACGACCGCGATCGCGCTGGAGACCAGCAAGGGCGACCTGCCGCTGGCGCTCGGGCTCGGGCTGATCCTGCTCGCACTCAGCGTCGCAGTGTCGACCGTCGCCTTCCTGCTAGTGGGACGCGTTGGGGAAAAATAGCTGCTCGCCCCCGACCTTGTAGCCCGCGATGGCCTCCTGCCCCCCAGGAGAGATCAGCCAGTCGACGAAGGCCTGCCCGTCCCGCGCCTTCACGTTCGAATGCTTGGCCGGATTGACCAGCATGACGCCGTACTGGTTGAACAGCCGCTTGTCGCCTTCGGTGAGGACGGCAAGGTCGCCGCGGTTCTTGAATGACAACCAGGTGCCGCGGTCCGACAGCAGATAGGCGTTCGACGACGACGCCATGTTCAGTGCTGGACCCATGCCCTGGCCAATCTCGCGATACCAGCCGTCCTTGGCGGCACCGAGGTCGATGCCTGCCTCCTTCCACAGCCGCAGTTCGGCCGCGTGCGTGCCGGACTTGTCGCCGCGCGAGATGAACGGCGCCTTCACGGCCGCGATCTTGCGCAGCGCCTCGGCCACATCCTTGCCGCCGGCGATCTTGGCGGGATCGCTCTTCGGCCCGACAATGACGAAGTCGTTGTACATGACGTCGAAGCGCTTCACGCCCTCGCCTTCGGACATGAACTTGTCTTCGGCAGGCCTGTCATGGACGAACACGACATCTGCATCGCCGCGCCGCCCGATGTCGAGCGCCTGACCCGTACCGACGGCAACGACCTTCACGTCAACGTCTCTGGCCTTCGAGAACAGCGGCAGCAAGTAACCGAACAGCCCCGACTGTTCCGTCGACGTCGTCGAGGCCACAGTAATGGTGCGCTCCTGTGCGAACGCGATGGTGGACCAGAGCAGAACCGCTCCGAGAGTCATTATCCTTTTCATGCCTCGTCCTTACACAAGATGCTCGATGTTCCAAACTTTACCGTCGATAGAGCTGTACAGGGAACCTCGACAGCGCCGCAATGCGCTTGGTCATGAGCCTCGCGGCGCTCCTAAGTGAGGAACGTCCGCTCCGCGCGCAAGTTGTCGTCAAGGCAACCCAGGAGGAAACCAGATGAAGAAGATCATTTTGGCATCCGCGTGCATCATGGCGCTGGCGACCGGCGGCGCCTTTGCGCAGACACAACCCGCCCCAGGCGCATCCGGCCAGGGCGACGTTGGCCCTTCGTCGCGGGGCCCCGCGACCAAGGGCATGACAACCGGCGCGTCGTCGAACATGCAGAACGAGGCCGCCGACAGCAAGGGCAAGCAGACCCCGTCGGCCGGCGGCAGCAACACCAATAACATGGGCAGCCAGGCCGGCGGCGGCGCTGGCTCCGGCTCCGGCGCCGGAAAGTAGGCCGGTATCGATCGAAAATCCTGGAGAGGGGCGATCGTCCCCTCTCCAGAACCTTTGTGCCGTCAAAGCTTGTCGATGTCATGTGCGAAGGTGTTGGTGTCGAACGAAGCGTATTGGCGGGGCTGCACCTTGGTTACAGTCACGCCGGCTAAATCGCAGCCGCGCGCCCTGAAGGCGTGGATGTTCTGCAATTGGTCCTACCTACATTGACATCAGTGTGACAGCCGGGGATTTTTACATTGCTGGCGAATCAGCGATGGCCTCAAGCCGAGTACCTCTTGGACAACTCCCAGTGCTTTCGAGACTGATATCGTTGCTGCGCCGCATCGCCGCGGTGAAATGGGCGTTCACCCGGCTTCGCCCCGCGCCGCACGGTGGCAGCATCGACGTCACGCCTGACGCAGTAGACGCCTCACCCGCCATTGTTGCAGAAATTGCAGATACGGCTCCGGCTCTCGACACCAGCATCAACGCGGATACGTCGCACTGCGACGTCCCGGTCGCGGCTTCAGCCGCCGAAGACAACACCTCCAGCCCTGTCATCGCGGAGAGCCCGTCGGAAACGCCAGCCGATGTCAGCGGCAGCGACGATTCATCCCAGGAGACGCCGACGGAAGTCGAGCCGATCGTCGTGGAAGTTTCGGTCGCGACTATCGACGTCGTGCGCGAAGCGGTCGACGTCCCCGAACTCATCATCAACAGCGATCCAACTTCCGAACTTTCGGCCGACGTTGAGCCCGTTGTGGCGGAGAAGGCCTCTTCTGTCGATGTCGAGGTCGTCACGGTTGACGCCATCGCTCTGGTCGTCGACGTGGATACTTCCTCGACTCTCGACGACACGTGTGTCGCGTTCGCCGATCGCGACATCTCGCCGGAGCATGTCCCTGAGGATAGCATCGAGAGCGATCCTTCCCCCGGCGCCGCGGAAGACTCCACCGAGACGCTCGGCGTCGTCACAACTATCGAGCCAGCTCCGGCCCTCGTGTCTCCGGCTCCGGAGATCCCGTATGCACCGAAAGCTCGCGTGAGAGCCGCAGAGCCCGCCGACCGCGCCGCGCTAATCCGGCAGCGCTGGGCGGAGACCGGGATCAGGATGTGGAATCCCCGCCTCCACGGCGCCGATGATGCCACGCTGAACATCCAGGGCAGCGTCGGGCTGCTGCCGCCCGCGCCCGGCGAGACGATGCCGCGCTACGACAAGCTGGAATTCCGGATGCTCGGCGGACAGATCGTCTGCGAAGGCGTGATTGTCGAAGCCCCCGCGCATGCAAGCCAGCGCAGTTTTACACGGCTCGCCGAGCCGGGGAAACCCGATCCGGTCCGCGAATTAATGCGGGAACGCCAGGCCGCTCTCGCCTGACCCTTTATTCCAGTGACGAGCAGCCCATATGCTAGGCTAACGCCCTGAATTTGGGAGATCGCATGCCCGCAAGATCGTTGCGACTGGTCGTGATTGTCGTCCTCTGCGTCTCGCAAGGAGCCTTCGCCGCATCCAGTAAACGCCATGCGCCCACGACCGATCAGGCCTCACCCTACAAGGCCGACCGCCTCTCCTTTTCGCGCGGAGAGACGATCCTCAACACGCCCGGCCAGACCACCGTGCTGACGCGAGAGGTCCTCGACGACAAGAACGCGACGAGCCTCAAGGACGCCATGCGCTCGACCGCCGGCGTGACGATCGGGCGCTAGGCTACTTTCGCTCAGGGGATAGGATAGCCCTTCCAGACCCACTCCAGCGCCGACGGCAGCGTCTGCGCGATCGTGGGACGGTCGACGTGCTTGGCGTTGCGGACGAACAGAAACTGATAGTGGTAGCCCTTCTCCGCGAGCACCTTGGCCATCAGCGCGTTGGAGAGGGTCCAGTCGTGCATGCCATCGGGAATGGTGGGGTTCGGATAGAACAGGTCCTGGTCGCCGCCGAAGAACCAGAACCGGATCGGCTTGGTCGGCGCGGCGACGATCAGCGGCAGGCCGGGCGGCTCGGCCGGCGTGAGCACGCCCGCCTTGGAGATGAGATGGGGTGTGGCTGGCCCCGTCCATGCGCTGTGATACTCCCAGGCACCGCCGCGCAGCGACGGGTCGTGCGGCCATTGCTGGTTGACCATGGTCGGCGAGAACGCCAGCACGCGGTGATAGAGATCCGGATAGAACCACGCCATGGTGAAGGCGGCCACACCGCTCGAACTCAGCCCCATGGTCGCACGCCCATCGGGATTTCTGGTCAGCTTGACATCGGCGTTCTTTTCGACCAGCGGCAGCACTTCACGCTCGACGAACTGCGCGTAGGCACCTGACACCGCGTCATATTCGCGGCCACGCTGACTGCCCTGCGCGTCCTGCCCGCCATTGCCGATCTGAATCGCGATCATCGGCGGCACGCGGCGCTGCGCGATCAGATTGTCGAGCGTGACGGCGAGGTCCTTGTAGGCGTTGGAGCCGCCGTCGCCGACCACGATGAACGGCGCCTCGCTGCCGCGCACATATTGCGCCGGCACATAGACGTCGATGGTGCGCGACCAGACGCCGGGATGGCTGGTGGTGACGATCATGTGCGACTTGTCGTCCGGCGCCGTGACGGTCGTCATGATCGAGGAATTGGTGCAGCCGGCGGCGTCATCGCGGATCAGGCCAGGATTGTAGATGGTGCTCTCCTTCGACGACAGCGTGAAGGACTTTGTCGTCCCACGCGGCACGCCCTCCTTCGCGATCGTCTCCGGCGCAGGATTGTGGGTGGGACCGATGATGAAATTGCCCTCGGCACCCGGTGGCGGCAGCGTTCCGTCAGGAAGCTCTGTGGCGCGTGGATAATTGGGATTGGATGGATCGCGCGTCGGAGGCGCCGTCTTGAAGTCAAGACCCGTCGTATCAATGAAGAACGGGCCCGCCTTGTCGGTGGTGTTGGCCCCAGGCGGCACGGCCATGTTCTGGGTGACGCAGGCCGGCTGCGAGAAGGCAATCGAAGTGAAGGAGACGACGGAAATCAGCGTCCCCGCAAGGACGGAGAATGATTTGGTCATTTCAGCTCCCGATACCGACGAGTCTTTCTGGCTCGCCTTGGCGCAAAGTATGACGAGCCGACTGTGCGCGGTCAAACCTCAGCCGGCCGCGTTGCGGCTATGGCCGCCATGCTCAAAACGGGCAGGCACGGTTACTCCAGGCCGGCTGGGATGCGACTTCATCCAGGGCTACTACTTCGCAAAGCCCATGCACGGCGACGCGATCGACGAGTATCTCGCAAAGGAACGCCAGCGCCTCGGCAGCGCCGAAGCCAGGGTCGTGGCCTAAGTCGCGCCTAGCGCAGGCTCGGCAGGTCGAGCCCTTTGTCGCGGGCGCAGTCGATCGCGGTGTCGTAGCCCGCGTCGGCGTGGCGCATGACGCCGCTGGCAGGGTCGTTCCAGAGCACGCGCGCGATCCGCTTCGCCGCTTCCGGCGTACCGTCGGCGACGATCACCATGCCGGCATGCTGGGAATAGCCGATGCCGACGCCGCCACCGTGATGCAGCGACACCCAGGTCGCGCCGCTGGCGCAATTGAGCAGGGCGTTGAGCAAGGGCCAGTCGGACACAGCGTCCGACCCGTCCTTCATCGCTTCGGTTTCGCGGTTGGGGCTCGCCACTGAACCGCTGTCGAGATGATCGCGGCCAATCACGATGGGTGCCTTCAATTCGCCGCGCGCCACCATCTCATTGAAGGCAAGGCCCAGGCGATCGCGATCGCCGAGCCCGACCCAGCAGATCCGCGCCGGCAGGCCCTGGAACTTGATGCGCTCCCTGGCCATGTCGAGCCAATTGTGCAGATGCTTGTCGTCAGGCATCAGCTCCTTGACCTTGGCGTCGGTCTTGAAGATGTCCTCGGGATCGCCCGACAGCGCGGCCCAGCGGAACGGCCCGACGCCGCGGCAGAACAAGGGACGGATATAGGCGGGAACGAAGCCGGGAAAATCGAAGGCATTCTTCAGGCCCATGTCCTGCGCCATCTGGCGAATATTGTTGCCATAGTCGAGGGTCGGAATGCCCAGTGCATGGAAATCCAGCATGGCCTGGACGTGCTCAACCATCGAGGTCTTCGAGGCGCGCTCCACGGCCTTGGGGTCGGCAGCGCGCTTGGCTTCCCACTCGGCGAGCGTCCAGCCCTTCGGCAAATAGCCGTTGATCGGATCGTGCGCGCTGGTCTGATCGGTGACGATGTCGGGCCTGACGCCACGGCGGACCAGCTCGGGAAAAATCTCCGCGGCATTGCCGAGCAGGCCGACCGAGACCGCCTTCTTCGTCTTCGCTGCGTCGGCCATGATCGCAAGCGCCTCGTCCAGCGTTGCGGCCTGGCGATCGAGATACCCGGTGCGCAGACGCATCTCGATGCGGCTCGGCTGGCATTCGACCGCCAGCATCGAGGCCCCGGCCATGGTCGCAGCCAGCGGCTGCGCGCCGCCCATGCCGCCGAGACCGGCCGTCAGAATCCATTTGCCGGCGAGGCTGCCGCCATAGTGGCGGCGGCCAACTTCAACGAAGGTTTCGTAGGTGCCCTGCACGATGCCCTGGCTGCCGATATAGATCCAGGAACCCGCCGTCATCTGGCCGTACATCATCAGGCCCTTGCGATCGAGCTCGTTGAAATGATCGAGCGTCGCCCAGTGCGGCACGATGTTGGAATTCGCGATCAGGACGCGCGGCGCGTCGGCATGAGTGCGGAACACGCCAACCGGCTTGCCGGACTGGACCAGCAGCGTCTGGTCGTCCTCGAGCTCGCGCAGCGAAGCAACGATCCGGTCAAAGCTCTCCCAGTCGCGCGCGGCGCGGCCGATGCCGCCATAGACGACGAGCTCGCTCGGACGTTCTGCAACGTCGGGATCGAGATTGTTCATGAGCATGCGCAAGGGAGCTTCGGTCAACCAGCTCTTGGCGCTGATTTCGCTGCCGCGGGGCGCGCGGATGGTGCGGTCGTTGTCCAGTCGGCGGTTCATGCGGAACACCTCGTCAGGCAAGTGTCGGAAACGGGTCAGTTGACAGTACGGCGAGCGCCGCAGCCGGCAGCGCGTCGGCTTCGACCAGCGCTGCAGCCCTGGCGAGATCGCCGGCCATGTAGCGGTCGGCGCCGAGCTGCGGCACCTGCTCGCGCAGTGCGGCGATGACGGCGGCGAGCGGCGCGCTGGTCGCATGCGGCGCGCGCAGCGTGATGCCTTGGGCGGCGACCAGCAGCTCAATGCCCAGGATGGTGGCGAGATTGTCCGCCATGTCAGACAGGCGCCGTGCAGCATGCGCGGCCATCGAGACATGGTCTTCCTGGTTGGCGCTGGTCGGCGTCGAATCGATCGAGCACACGGCCGCGCGCTGCTTGTTCTCGGCATAGAGTGCGGCCGCCGTCACCTCGGCGATCATGAAGCCGGAATTGATACCGGGATCGGGAGTGAGGAACGGCGGCAGGCCGAAATTGAGCGCGGGATCGACCAGCGTCGCGATGCGCCGCTCGCTGATCGCACCGATTTCCGACAGCGCCAGCGCGATGGTATCCGCGGCAAAAGCCACCGGTTCGGCATGGAAGTTGCCGCCGGAGACGATCTCGCCGGTCTCGACCAGGACAAGCGGATTATCGGTGACGGCATTGGCCTCGATAATCAGCGTCCGCGCCGCCTGCAGGATCAGGTCGAGCGCCGCGCCTGCGACCTGCGGCTGGCAGCGCAGGCAATAGGGGTCCTGCACGCGCTCGTCGCCTTCGAGATGCGACAGGCGGATGTCGCTGCCGTCGAGCAGCGCCATCAAGGTTGCCGCGGCCGCGATCTGTCCCGAATGGCCGCGCAGCGCCTGGATTTCGGGGCGGAACGGCGCCGTCGAAGCCATCGCGGCATCGACCGACAGCGCGCCGGTGACGAGCGCGGCGCGGGCCAGGCGAAATGCGCGCAGCACGCCGGAGACGGCGTAGGCAGTGGAGAATTGCGTGCCGTTGATCAGCGCGAGCCCTTCCTTGGGACTGAGCGTCAGTGGCGGTAGGCCGGCTGCGGCGAGCGCGTCGCTGCCTGATACGCTCTTGCCGTCGACGAACGCCTGTCCTTCGCCGATCATCACAGCGGTCATATGCGCGAGCGGCGCGAGATCGCCAGAAGCACCGACCGAACCCTGCTGCGGCACCAGCGGTGAGACGCGCCGCGCCAGCATGGCCTGCAGCTGCTCGATCACCTCGCGGCGCACGCCGGAAGCACCGCGCCCGAGCGAGATGATCTTCAGCGCCATCATCAGCCGGACAATCGGCTCGGGCGTCGCCGCACCGACGCCGCAGCAATGCGAGACGATGAGATTGCGCTGGAGCAGCGCGGTCTGGTCAGGTGGAATCCGCTTCGACGCCAGCTTCCCGAAGCCGGTGTTGATCCCGTACACGGGGACGTCGGCTCGCGCAGCCCTTGCAACGATCCCCGCGGCCGCGTCGACGCGCGGCCAGAACGAGGGATCGAGAACGACAGATGCGCCTTCGAGCACGCGCGCGAGATCGTCGAGGCTAACCGTTCCCGGCTTGACGACGATCGCTGTGCTCTCCTCCATCACTGTCCCCTCCACACCCGGCGGTGAAGCGGATTGAAGCCGATACGGTACACCAGCTCGGCGGGGCGATCGATGTCCCAGATCGCAAGGTCGCACCATTTGCCGGCCTCTAACGTGCCGGTATCATTGAGCACGCCGAGCGCTCGCGCGCCTTCGCGGGTGACACCCACAAGGCACTCGGCCACATTCATCCGGAACAGCGTCGCGCCCATGTTCATGGCGAGCAGCAGCGAGGTCAGCGGCGAGCTGCCCGGATTGCAGTCGGTCGCGAGCGCCATGGCAACGCCGTGCTTGCGGAACGCCTCGACCGGCGGTTTTTGCGTCTCGCGGATGAAGTAGAAGGCGCCGGGCAGAAGCACGGCCACCGTTCCGGCCTTCGCTATCGCCGCTGCACCGGCTTCGTCGGTGTGCTCGAGGTGATCGGCCGAGAGCGCCGAGAATTTTGCGGCGAGCGCAGCCCCGCCGAGGTTCGAGAGCTGGTCAGCATGCAGCTTAACCGGAAGTCCGAGCCGCCTCGCCGTCTCGAACACCCGCCCCGTCTGCTCGCCGGAAAATGCGATCCCCTCCATGAAGGCATCGACGGCATCGGCGAGGCCCGCCTTCGCGACCGCCGGCAACATCTCCCTGCAGACGAGATCGATGTAGCGATCCTTGTCGCCATCGGCCTCTGGCGGCAGCGCATGCGCGCCGAGAAACGACGTGCGGATCGCGACCGGCCGCTGACGGCCCAGGCTTCGCGCGGCGGCCAGCTGCCGCATCTCGGTCTCGGTGTCCAAGCCGTAGCCGGACTTGATCTCGACCGTGGTGGCACCCTCGGCAATCAGCGCATCGAGCCGCGGCAGCGCGTGTGCTACGAGCTCGGCCTCGCTTGCCTTGCGCGTCGCGGCCACTGTCGAGACGATACCGCCGCCGGCGCGCGCGATCTCTTCGTAGCTCGCGCCCTTCAGGCGCAGCTCGAACTCATGGGCGCGGTTACCGCCATAGACCAGATGGGTGTGACAGTCGACGAGACCGGGCGTGATCCAGCGCCCTCCGCAATCGATCCGGTCGGCTGCATCGGCGCTCGCCGGAAAATCGGTCTGCGAACCCGCATAAGCGATACGGCCGCCGCGCGCGGCGATCACGCCGTGCTCGATCTCACCGAGATCGGGACCATCGGCCCGCATCGTGGCGAGCCGGGCGTTATGCCAGATCCGGTCGAAGCGTTCTGCCATGCAACTGTCCCTTCGCGTGGGATGCTTGACTTATATGTCTAGACATATAATCGTGTCGCGGTTCTGTCCAGCCGGCATGGAAACATGACACGACTGCATTTCGCCTCCGCGCTCCTGCCCTCGGGCTGGGCCAATGACGTGCAGGTGGTGATCACCGCCGGCGCGATCGCCGAGGTGACGCCGGGCATGGCGCCGGTCTCCGGCGATGAACGCCACGACATCGCGTTTCCGGGACTTGCGAGCCTGCACAGCCACGCTTTCCAGCGCGGCATGGCGGGTCTCGCGGAACTGCGCGGCGATAGCACCGACACCTTCTGGACCTGGCGCGAGACGATGTACCGCTTCGCGCTGGCGATGACGCCTGACGACGTCGCAGCGGTCGCGACACTGCTTTATGTCGAGATGTTGGAGCAGGGTTTTACCCGCGTCGGCGAATTCCATTATCTGCATCATGATCGCGACGGCTCGCCCTACGCCGACATCGGCGAAATGGCCGCACGCATCGCGCAGGCCGCCGAAGCTTCGGGTATTGCGCTGACGCTGCTGCCGAGTTTTTATGCGCATGGCTCATTTGGGGGCGCAGCACCGCATGCCGGCCAGCGCCGCTTCATCTGTACGGTTGATCAATTTTCCGCACTGATGGCTGCCTCGCGCAAGGCGATTGAACGACTGCCGGGCGCGAATATCGGCATCGCGCCGCACAGTTTGCGCGCGGTGACGCCGGCCGAGCTTGCACCGATCATTCCACTCGCGGAGGGCGGCCCGGTGCACATTCATGCCGCCGAGCAGGTGAAGGAAGTCGAGGATTGCCTGGCGTGGTCCGGACGACGTCCGGTGCAATGGTTGCTGGAGCACGCACCCGTCGATCAACGCTGGTGCCTCATTCACGCCACCCACACCACGGACGAGGAAGTCCGCGCCTTCGCTAGGACCGGTGCGGTCGCCGGCCTCTGCCCCATCACCGAGGCAAGCCTTGGTGATGGCATTTTCCCGGCGCGCGAATTCGTCGGTGCCGGCGGTGCCTTTGGCGTCGGCACGGATTCCAATGTGCTGGTCGGCGTCGCCGACGAGCTGCGTCAGCTCGAATATGGCCAACGGCTCAAGCACCGTGAACGCAACGTGCTCTCTGCCGGCGCAGGCCGCTCGACGGGACGCGCCCTGTTCGATCATGCGCTTGCAGGCGGTGCGCGGGCACTAGCCCAGATGTCAGTCGGTCTGACGCCAGGTGCACGCGCCGACATCGTCACGCTCGACATCACGCATCCCTCGCTGGCGGGGCGCGCGCGCGATGCCGCCATCGACGGCTGGATCTTCGCTGGGGGCAACGGCGCGATCGATTGCGTCTGGGCCGGCGGCGACAAGGTCGTCGAAGGCGGGCGGCACAGACTGCGCCAGGCCGCGCGCGAACACTTCAACGCATCGGTGCGGAGGCTCGTCGCATGAGCCTCGCCACAGATGCCGGCGACAAGCCGACGCTCTACAAGCGGATCCGCGCCGATATCGAGAAGCGCATTCTGACCGGCGAGTGGCCGCCCGGGCATCGCATCCCGTTCGAGCACGAACTGGTGGCGCGTTACGGCTGCTCGCGCATGACCGTGAACAAGGCGCTGTCGGAGCTCGCGCAAGCCGACCTGATCGAGCGGCGGCGACGTGCCGGCTCCTTCGTGCGACGCCCGCAACATCAATCCGCCGTGCTCAAGATCGCCGACATGCGCGCCGAGATCACCGCGCTCGGGCGCGCTTACGGCTACGAGCTGATCGGCCGCAAGCTCCGCGCCGCAACGGCTGCCGACCGCGACCGCCTCGGCGTCAAGAAGGCCGGCAAGGTCGTCGCGATCACCTGCCGCCACAGCGCCGACAACGTGCCGTTCGCCGTCGAGGACCGGCTGATCGATCTCGCGTCGGTGCCGGATGCGGCGGCCGCGGATTTTTCGCGTGAGCCGCCCGGCTCGTGGCTGCTTCACCATGTGCCATGGACAGAGGCCGAGCATACGATCAGCGCTATCGTTGCGGACGATCGCACGGCCGAAGCGCTCGACATCGCCGTCGGCGCGCCCTGCCTCGTGATCGACCGCTATACCTGGCGCAGCGCGCGCACGATCACCGCCGTGCGGCTGCTCTATCCCGGTGACTCTCACCGCCTTGTCGCCCGATTCAAGGGAGGCTGAGAGGACGATGTCGGCACAAATCGTGCAAAGCTTCGGGCAACGGTCCGCGAGGACCGACCAAGATCAACAGGACGTCAATCCATCGATCGGCAAGAGGACGACAATCATGCGTAGTTCGAAAGTATTTGCGGCAGTCATTGCACTTGCGGTCTCCACCCCCGTGCTCGCCGACGACGTCAAGGTCGGCGTCGGCATTTCCGGATGGACCGGGTTCGCGCCGCTGACGCTGGCGAAGGAAGCCGGCATTTTCAAGAAGAACGGCCTCGACGTCACCATCAAGAAGATTCCGCAGAAGGATCGCCATCTCGCGATCGCGTCCGGCGACGTCCAGTGCGCGGCGACCACCGTGGAGACCTGGATCTCCTGGAACGCCAACGGCGTCGCGACCAAGCAGATCTTCCAGCTCGACAAGAGCTACGGCGCCGACGGCATGGCCGTGCGCAACGAGCTTGCCGCGATCAAGGATCTGAAGGGCAAGACGGTTGCTGCTTCCGCGCCCGGTACCTCGCCCTATTTCGCGCTGGCCTGGATGCTCAAGAAGAACGGCTTGTCGGTGAAGGACGTCACTGTCGTGAACCTCGAGCCGGCGGCGGCGGCACAGGCCTTTGTCTCCGGCCAGAACGATGCCGCGATGACCTATGAGCCGTATCTGTCGACGGTTCGTGCCGCCCCCGACAAGGGCAAGATCATCGCGACCACGCTCGACTATCCGATGGTCATGGACACGTTCGGCTGCACGCCGAAATTCCTCACCGAGAACCCGAAGGCCGCCAAGGCGCTCGCCGACAGCTATTTCGAGGCCCTCGACATGATCGCCAAGGACCAGGCCAAGCCCTACGAGATCATGGGTGCCGACGTGAAGCAGAGCGGCGAGGCGTTCGGCAACTCGGCAAAATATCTGCGCTGGCAGGACAAGGCCGCGAACCAGAAATTCTTCGCCGGCGATTTCCTGACCTTCAACAAGGAGGCCGCCGACCTCCTGCTCGAGATCGGGATCATCAAGGCCGCGCCGAAGGTCGAGGATCTCTTCGACGCCAGCTATATCAAGTAAATCTCCCAGGAGCCGCCGGCCCCGTCTCGCCGCGGGGCCGGCAAACTTGTTCACCGCCCGGATAGACAGTTTGATGCGTCCCCTCGATCCCGTGACGTCAAGGCAGCGCGTGGCTTACGGCCTTGCGTTCTTCGTGGTGTTCGTAGCCCTCTGGTCCTGGGCGACCTTCGGCGGCCATGTGTCGAAGGTGTTCCTCGCCAACCCGCTGACCATGGTGCAGGAAGGCGTCGATCTGATCATCAAACAGGGCTTCCTGTTCGACATCGGCATGACGATCTGGCGCGTCGTCGGCGGCTTCGTGCTGGCCGCAATCATCGCGGTGCCGTTCGGCGTGCTGATGGGCGCGTACAAGCCGGTCGAGGCCTTCCTCGAACCGTTCGTTTCCTTTGCGCGCTATTTGCCGGCCTCCGCCTTCATTCCCCTCCTGATCCTGTGGGCAGGCATCGGCGAGCTGCAGAAGCTGCTCGTCATCTTCATCGGCTCGGTGTTCCAGATCATCCTGATGATCGCGGTGACCGTCGGCACCACGCGGCGCGACCTGGTCGAGGCGGCCTATACGCTGGGAGCCAGCGACCGCGGCATCATCCGCCGCGTGCTGTTGCCCTCTTCCGCGCCGGAGATCGCCGAGATCCTGCGGCTGGTGCTGGGCTGGGCCTGGACCTATGTCATCGTCGCCGAACTGATCGGCTCCTCCTCCGGCATCGGCCACATGATCACCGACAGCCAGGCGCTGCTCAACACCGGCCAGATCATCTTCGGCATCATCGTGATCGGGCTGATCGGCCTCGTCTCGGACTTCCTGTTCAAGGCGTTCAACGCGTGGCTGTTTCCCTGGAGGCTCGCATGACGATCCTCAAGATCGAACAGGTCTCGCGAACTTTTCCCGCGCGCCACGGCAACGCGCCAACGAGGGCGCTGGAGCCGACCGACCTTGTGATCGGCAACAACGACTTCGTCACCATCCTCGGCCCTTCCGGCTGCGGCAAGTCCACGCTGCTTCGCATCGTCGCCGGCCTCGATCGCCCGACCGGCGGACGTGTGGTGCTCGACGGACGCGAGGTGACTGGCCCGGGCGCCGACCGCGGCATGGTGTTCCAGTCCTACACGCTGTTTCCCTGGCTGACGGTGCGCGAGAACATCGCCTTCGGCCTTCGCGAGCGCGGCGTGCCCGAGGTGGAGCGAAACAAGGTCGCCGATGCCTTCATCCGCCAGGTCGGTTTGTCCGGCTTTGAGAACCATTGGCCAAAGCAGCTCTCCGGCGGCATGCAGCAGCGCACCGCGATCGCGCGCGCGCTCGCCAATGATCCCAAGATCCTGCTGCTCGACGAGCCCTTCGGCGCGCTCGACAACCAGACGAGAGCCCTGATGCAGGAAATGCTGCTCGGGATCTGGGAGCGCGACCAGAAGACCGTGCTGTTCGTGACCCACGACATCGAGGAAGCGATCTTCCTCGGCAGCCGCGTCATCGTCATGAGCGCGCGTCCCGGCCGCATCAAGGCCGAGATCAATGTGGACCTGCCGCATCCGCGCTCCTACAAGATCAAGACCACGCCCGAATTTGTGCAGTTGAAGGAACGGCTGGTCGAGGAGATCCGCACCGAGGCGTTGAAGGTTGCCGAGCATGCCTAACACCTTTTCACGCGCAAACGGCGAGCGCGTTCTCGCCGATCTCAATGCGCTCCGTGCCATTGGCGCGTACAAGACCGGCGTGCACAAGCCGACCTTCTCCGAGCCGCACAAGCTTTCGCTGGATTGGCTGGTGCAGAAGCTGCCCGACGCAGGCCTCTCCGCCGCGATCGACGGCATCGGCAATGTCTTTGGCACCAGCGCAAAGTCGGGACCCAAGCTGCTCGCGGGATCGCACCTCGAAAGCCAGAACTACGCCGGCTGGCTCGACGGCCCGCTCGGGGTCGTCTACGCGCTCGAAGCGGCCCGCGTGCTCAATGCCGATCCCTCGCTCGAAGGCGCGGTCGAGGTTGCCGCCTGGTGCGACGAGGAAGGACACTTTGGACACTTTCTCGGTTCGCGCTCCTATGTCGGCCAATTGACCGAGACCGACATCGATGCCGCACGCGACCGCACCAGCGGCCGCACCATGCGGGCCGCACTTGCCGACATGGGGCTCGCAGGACGACCACGCATCGCCGCCGAGCCGGGCCGGCACGTCGGATATCTGGAAGCCCATATCGAGCAGGGCGACACGCTCGAAAGCGGTCGCCTTGCGATCGGCGTCGTCACCTCCATCGTCGGCATCTGGCAATACCAGATCAATTTCGTCGGTGAACAGAATCACGCCGGCACGACCCGCATGGCTGCACGGAAGGATGCCGGGCTGGCGCTGGCAAAGTTCTGCGTCGCGATCGACAAGCGTTTCCCCGAGAGCTGCGGCCTGCGCACGGTCTGGACCACCGGCCGCATCACGCTCGATCCGGGCGCACCGAGCATCATTCCGGGTGCGGCCGAAATGCTGTTCCAGATCCGCGACGACGATCCTTCCGTCGTCGCACGGCTGGAAGAACTGCTGCGGAGCATGGCGGACGAGGTCAGCGCGAACGGCCCCTGCACCGTCACCGTGGACAAACTGCGCACCGGTGCGCCGGCCATGATGAACGCGGGCATCCAGGACGCGATCGAAGCCGCGAGCAAGGCCCTGGCCGGCGGACGGTCCATCCGCATGCCCAGCGGCGCCGGCCACGACGCGCAGATGCTGGCGACAATCATGCCCGCGGGCATGCTGTTCGTACCGTCGATCGGCGGCATCAGTCATCACTGGACCGAGAACACCGCCGACGTCGACATCGTCACCGGCGCCCAGGTGTTTGTCGACGCTTGCCAGCGGATACTCGGCGGCTAGAACGATTACAGACACAGCTTCGCATCCTCGCGGCGTGTTTCGCCCGAGCTTTGCTTCGTCGCTTCACCCTCTTGTCCAAGAGGGCGCAGGGAAGGCCGGGTGCCGGCTGGCACCCGCGGTCCGCTGCGCGAAAAGCACACGCAGAAAAACCGCACAGCAGCATACAGGTGTAGCCAATCACTCGGCCTTCCCTGCGCGATGGTTGGACGGCTTATGCCGTGCTCTCCCGGGAGCCGAGTTCTCTTTGGCCTCCCTCGCCCCAACGAAAGTCACCGGCACCGCGCCGGTTGACGCAGATGCCGCATTCGCCAGAGCTTGACCGTAGCAACGACGGCCAGGACCACACGGTTTTGCCGTACGCACGGCCCGCCATTTCGCCGCAGTATTCCCAGCCCTGTCGACCGAGCCGGAAACTTACAGACGAGACGAAGCCTAGCAGCGCCGCTCGTCGGAACGAAGCCTTGGGCTCACGGAGAGCAATCCGCCCTGCCCACACCTCTCGCACCCGAACGCTGCCGCGTCCACCGCAAGCCCGGCTCGCGAACATGACGACCACAAGATCGCCCCTCAAGGATGAGCCGGATTGGCCAACACATACGCCGTTTCCGAATTTCGGTAAAGCGGAATATTTTCATCAGTGCGGCTTGACACCGGTGCGGGTCGGGCTGTCAAGGTGTTTCGCCCGACGGCGCAGCCCACCGGCGCGCCGAGATGCCGGTGACGAGCCAAAAGGCCTGGTGTCCGCTTGCGGCCGCCCGGGGGCCGCCTGCGACAATCCGAGTCCGCCGCGGACATAAAGACGCGACAATTGCGGGGCTTGTCGATTGCCCCTGCCCTGATTCCCCCTTCCCGGAGTTCCCATGTCTTCTGCCGACAGGCCAGCGACACGCCTTGCGACCAGACTTGCCTTCCTCGTCGCGGGTTTCGGCATGGCGTGTTGGGCACCACTGGTGCCGTTCGCGAAGGCGCGGCTCGCCGTCGACGACGGCATCCTCGGACTGCTCCTGCTCAGCCTCGGCATCGGCTCGGTCGTCGCGATGCTTCTGACCGGCGTGCTGAGTGCGCGCTATGGCAGCAAGCCGATCATCATGGCGGGCGGGATCGGTCTTGCCCTGGTCCTGCCTCTGCTGACAATCGCGAACTCGCCCGCGATGCTGGCGCTGGCACTCCTCGCATTCGGCGCCGCGCTCGGCTCCATCGATGTCGCCATGAACATCCACGCGGTTGAGGTGGAGCGCGCCGCGGGACGTCCGCTGATGTCCGGCTTCCACGCGCTGTTCAGTATCGGCGGCTTCGCCGGGGCCGCGCTCATGACCGCACTGCTCTCGCTGCAACTCGGCGCGCTCGCTTGCACGCTGATCTGCTCCGTCCTGATGCTGATCGCGATGCTTGGGGCCTGGCCGCGGCTGCTTCGCTCCGTGCAGGTGCAGGAAGGACCGCTGTTCGTGCTGCCGCATGGCGCCGTGCTCCTGCTCGCGCTGCTTTGCGCCATCACCTTCCTCGTCGAAGGCGCGATGCTCGATTGGGGCGCGTTGCTCGTCATCGGCGCGGGTCTCGTTTCCGAAGCGCAAGGCGGGATCGGCTACATCGTGTTCTCGGTCGCGATGACGATTGGGCGGCTCGGCGGCGACGCCGTCGTCGCGCGCATCGGAGACCGCACGACATTGTTCTGGGGCAGCCTGATTGCGATCGCGGGTTTCGTGGTCCTGCTCACCGCTCCCGTCGTGGCGGTCGCCATAGGCGGCTTCCTACTCATCGGCCTCGGCGCATCCAACCTCGTGCCGGTGCTGTTCCGCCGAGCGGCGAGGCAGAAGGTGATGCCAACGGGCCTCGCCGTCGCGGCGATCACGACCGCCGGCTACGCCGGCGTTCTCGTGGGCCCCGCCGGTGTCGGCTTCATCGCACGTCTTGGCGGATTGCCGGTGGCGTTCTGGCTCCTGACCGCGCTGATGGGCCTCGTCACGCTGACGGCGCGCATTGTCACGCGCGCCGATGCCTGAGCGGCTTCACAAATTGATCAGCCCGATCGATTTGATCAGGGGCGCGAGGCTTGCGGATGTGGCCTCGACGATGCGCTGGAATTTGTCCGGGCTTGAATCGTTGTCCGGCTCCATGCCCTGGGCGCGATAGCTCGCCAGAAGCGCCCTATCGGCCATGGCGAGCCGCGTCGCCTGCGCGATCCGGTCGATGATCGCATCGTCGGTGTCCTTGGGTGCGAACAGACCGAACCATCCCTCATACCGGATGCCGGGCATGCCGGATTCGACGGCGGTCGGGATCTCCGGCGCGCCGCTCAGCCGCGTTTCGGTGGTGACCGCAAGCAGCCTGACTCTTCCCGCTTGGGCCAGCTGCTGCAATTGAACGGACATGACGGCAATGACGAGCGATATCTGGCCGCTGACGAGGTCGTTGGTCGCCTGCGCGATGCCGCGATAGGGCACGTGGACGATGTCCAGCGCGCCGGCCTGCTGCTTGAAGGATTCGCCGACCAGATGGTTTCCGGTGGCGATCCCCGGCGTGCCATAGGACAGCTTTCCTGGATTGGCTTTCGCATAGGTGATCAACTCGCGCAGGTTTGCGGCAGGCACCGAAGGATTGACGGCGAAAACCAGCGCGCTGTTGATCAGCCGGTAGATGGCGCGGAAATCGCCAACGGAATATCCGGGATTTGCCGCCGTCATGGGAATGATGACCTGCGTGCTGCCGTTGCCGAGCAGCAGCGAATAGCCGTCGGGCTCCTCGCGCGCGACCGCCGCGGTCCCGATGGCGCCGCCCGCGCCGCCGATATATTCGACGAAGGTCGGCCCGAGCAGCGACGGCATCCTGTCCACCCAGGGGCGCGCGATCTGGTCACCCGATCCGCCGGCTCCGTAGGGAATCACCAGGCGAATGGGACGAGACGGATAGTCGGCGGCTTGTCCGCTGCGGGGAAGCGCGGCGAGCGCCGCTGCGCCCGACAACGCGTGCACCAATTGTCGCCGCGTGAAAGAGGCCATGCTGGAAATTCCGGAAGTCGGCAGTCAATGTGGTGGCGGGACCGGGTCCCGGACCATGCCATCGCAGCAATCCGGCATCACAGTCAATGCTCCATCCGGCCGTGCCCCGGCGTCATCGCATTGTCATGTCGGCCTAACTCTTTATTTCACAAGCATTATTTCGGCGAGCCATCCGTCCGCGCAGGGCTGTCAGCCCTGCCCACTGCTTTCGACCGGTTTACTGTACGCCTCGTTCTGTTAGATCAGAAAGTAATACCTTTTGACTCCCTTCGAGGGGGCGATGGCGCGTGCCAGATCGTAGCGAAGATTCGGCCATTTCCTTTGGGCCATTTCGACTGTTTCCGAAGTCCCGGCTCCTGGAGAAGGAGGGCTCGCCGCTTCATGTCGGCGGCCGCGCGCTCGACATTCTCATCTTCCTTGCCGGACGCCCCGGAGAAGTGGTCGACAAGAGAGAGCTGGTCAAGCGCATCTGGGCCGGCGTCAATGTCGACGAGGGTAGCCTGCGCTTCCATGTCGCAGCGCTACGCAAGGCGCTCGGCGACACCGGCAAGTCGGCGCGTTACGTCGTCAACGTGCCCGGCCGCGGCTATTGCTTTGTCGCCTCGTTCGCTCAAGCAGCTCCTCCGGCCGCCCCGCTCCCGGCCGAAAGCGCCCCTCCCCGCTCCTTGCCCGCTCAGCTCACCAGGATGGTCGGCCGGGAAGGTGTCATCGAGAAGATCTCGAACGGACTTTCGCTCTATCGCTTCATGACCGTCGTCGGCCCGGGCGGCATCGGCAAGACCTCGGTCGCCGTCACCGTCGGGCATCGCCGCTCCCAGGATTTCGGCGGGCGAGTCTTCTTTGTCGATTTCGGTCCGCTGAGGGATGCCAGTCACATCGCGACCACCATTGCTTCGGCGCTCGGACTGACCATCAGCGCGGAGGATCCGACGCCGGCCCTGCTGACGTTTCTGAAGACCGACCCGGCCCTGCTGATCTTCGACGGTTGCGAACATGTGCTGGATCATTTGGCGCCGCTGGTCGAGCGCATCGTTCGCGAAGCACCGCAGCTTCGTGTTCTCGCAACCAGCCGCGAGTCGTTCCGGAGCGAAGGCGAGCGAATTTTCCGGCTGTTCCCGCTGGACTGTCCGCCCGAGCGCGAAGGGCTTGCTGTCGACGAGGTCCTTGCCTACCCTGCGGCTCAGCTCTTTGTGGAGCGCATTGCGCAGAGCTCGGGCCCGTTCCAGCTCAGCGCGGAAGAGGCCCCCCTCGTCGCGAGCATCTGCCGGCGCCTCGACGGCATCGCGCTGGCAATCGAGCTCGCGGCGGGCCGCGTCAATGCTTACGGCATCGCCGGCACGGCATCCCTGCTCGACAGCCGCTTTTCGCTGCAATGGCGCGGCCGACGCACCGCCGTGCCGCGGCACCAGACACTCGCTGCGGCGCTCGACTGGAGCTACGACCTTCTGCCTGCCGCGGAGAGCGCAACGCTGCGACGCCTGTCGGTCTTCGCCGGGCCTTTCGCGCCGGAGGCGGCTGCGGCGGTCGCGTCGGGTGACGGCCTCAACGCCTCCGAGACCCTCGAAGCAATCGACAGCCTGGTGACCAAGTCTCTGATTTCGCCGTCCGGCTCGCGGACGCTGCGCTATCGGCTGCTCGACACCACGCGCACCTATGCATACGGAAAACTCAACGAGCTCGGCGAAGCCGGGCAGTTCGCGCGGCGTCATGCCGAGCATTTTCGCGATTTATTCCAGCGCGCGGAGGCCGATATTTCGACGCCGCTGCCCGAATGGCTGAGCATGTATGGCGCGGAGCTGGACAATGTGCGCGCGGCGTTGGACTGGGCCTTCGGGCCCGACGGCGAGCCGAAACTCGGGATCGCGCTGACGTCGGCCGCAGTCACGCTGTGGGTGCGTCTTTCGCTGTTCGCGGAATGCCGTGAGCGCAGCAGAACGGCGCTCGCGGCGCTCGGAGACACCGCCGACGACGACCGCATCCGCATGCAGCTGCTGTCGGCGCTCGGATGGTCGCTGATGTATGGCGAGGGCCGCGCGCGCGAGGCGCGGCCGATCCTCGAGACGACCCTCGAGCTGGCTGACAGGCTCGACGACAAGGATTTCCGGCTGCGCGCGCTCTGGGGCTTGTGCATCGACCAGTTCAATAACGGACAGTTCGGCAAGGCCCGTGCGCTCGCCGATCGCTTTGCGAACGCAGCCGCGAACTCGCCCGACAGGACCGATGTCATGCTGGGCGACCGGCTGATGGCCGTCGCGCTGCATTATCTCGGGGATCAGAACGAGGCTCGGCTGCGCATCGACCGGGTCAATGCATCGTTGCATGTGTTGGCGGAGAAGCCGAAAATCTTCCCGCTCGATCTGAGAATATCGACGCAATATTTTCGAGCTCGCATCCTGTGGCTTCAGGGTCTGGCCGATCAGGCTCAGGCCCTCACCGCCAGAAACATCGAGGAAGGCCGCGCCAACGGCCACGCGCTGACATTCTGCAGCGTGCTCGGACAAGCCGCCTGCCCGATCGCCTTCTGGTCCGGCGATTTCGACGCCGCCGAGCGTCACGGCATCGAGCTGCTCGAACACACCGAGCGCCACGCCATCCGGCTGTGGGGCCTGTGGGCACGGGCCTTCAACGCCGCAGTCATGGTCAGGCGCGGCGACGTCACGACCGGCCTGCCGCTGCTGCGCGAGGAGCTCAATCGCGCCGGCGATGCGCGCTTCCTGCCGCGCTTTCTGCCCTTGCTCGGCGAGCTCGCCGCGTGTTCCGGAGAGGCCGACCAGGTCGATCGCGGGCTCGACGTGATCGAGGATGTCCTGACCCGCTGCAACGACCGGCAGGAGCTCTGGTATCTGCCGGAGCTGATCCGCATCAAGGGAGAGTTGATGCTCAGGAACGCCCGGCATTCAGAGGATGCCGAGGCGCGCTTTCGCGAGGCCATGGACATTGCCGTCCAGCAAGGCGCGCTTTTCTGGGAGCTGCGAAGCGCGGTCAGCCTGGCGCGGTACATGATCGGGGCCGGCCAGAGCGCGGAGGCCTTGGCAATTCTGCAACGCGCATGCGGGCCGTTCACCGAGGGCGCCGGCATTGCCGAGATCCGCAGCGCCCACGATCTGATCGAGCAGCTCCGGGCTTGACGAGTCGGCTGACCGGCTCCGATTCATCCGGCCCGCGGAATGAATCCGGGCACGCCGGTCTCGACGACCGTGTTGAACCTGATGTTTGTCGTAATCTGGTCCCTCATCTCTCGCATGGCGTCTTCGGGCAAGGCCGAAATATCGAAGTTTTCCTGGATGCGCCGGGAATTGGTCGAAGTCGTCAGGAAAGCGGTGCCGCGCTGGACCGCCCACGCCAGCGCAATTTGAGCCGGCGTCCTGTGCAAGCGCTCCGCGATGGCAGTGATCACCGGATCGGCTAGCACGTTCGGCTTCATGGCGTGTCCCAGCGCTGCAAACGCCTGCAAGACAATCCCGTGCTCTCGACAGAAGTCGAGCAGGTCCCATTCGGGAAGATACGGATGCGATTCGACTTGCACCATGGCGGGCCTGATCCGCGCGATCGAAACGATCTCGCGCAGCTTGTCCAGGGTGATGTCCGACAGACCGATCGACTTGCAGTGCCCCTCGTCGACGAGGCGCTCCAGCGCCCCCCATGTCTCCGCCAGCGTAACCCCTGAATCATAGATGACCCGACCGTGCTCATCCCTCGGGTCCTGCTCGTCGCCGGGTTGAAAGGCAAAGGGCGTATGGATGATGTAGCAATCGATCTCGTCGAGTTGCAGCCGCCGGCGACTGCCGTCGAAGGCAGGCCTGACCCGTTCCGGCCGATGATTGGTGTTCCATAGCTTCGTCGTAACGAACAGGTCCTTGCGCTGAAGCGTCCCCGCCTTGAATGCCTCCCGCAGCGCATCGCCGACCGCCTCTTCGTTGCGATAGCGCTCCGCGCAATCAAGATGTCGAAATCCGGCCTCCAATGCAGCCTTGGTGGCCCGCCTGGTCACGAGCGGATCCGGAATGAGCGTGCCAAATCCCACCGCGGGAATCGTCCCGGATTGATGAGTTAGAATTCTCGTATAACGAAGCGAATCCGACGTTGTCATGCTGATGCTCCTTTGTTTGCCCTCAGCTCCCTCAAAAGTAAGGGACGAGGTATTCGAAATTGACGATGCGATGTCATTCCACGACTCCAGGCGTTAACCGGTAGGCCGCGGCTTACGGAGAAAAAACACGAGCGGAATCATGACGAGCATGGCGAACATCAGGATCTCGAACTGGTCGATGACCGCGACGGTCGCCGCCTGACGCGTGACCATGCCGTTGAGGGCCGCAAGACCCGGCTTGCCGACCGAGCCCCCGACGTAAGCGGCGACACGATAGGGCGTGAGGTTCTTTGCGAGTGCGACATGCACAGCCTGCGTGTTGGCGTAGAAGAAGAGCTGGACGACCGCGATGCCAATGGTGCTGCCATAGAGGCGCGACAGGTTGATCAGCGCGCTGCCTTCCGGGCGGAGCTTCGGATCGAGCGTGCCGAACGCGGCCCTGGCGAGCGCGGGCAGCAACATGCCGAGACCCGCTCCCTGGAGCAGGCCGGCCTCGACGACCGGCCGCCAATCCATCGCCGGTGAATAGCCAAGCATCAGCCAGTTGGCATAGACCACCAGCGTCATTCCACCCACGAGGAACGGCCGGTAGTCGATCTGCGCCGGGACCAGGCTCGTCAGCACCAGCGCCCCCACCAGCGCGACGCCGCGAGGAACGGTCATGTATCCGGTGGTGTCGACGGGGTAGTTGAGCAATTCCTCCAGCATCGGGGACGTCAAGGCCAGGGTCGGCAGCAGCACGAAGCCAAGCGCGAAGGAGATGACCGTCGAGAGCACGAGATTGCGGTCCCTGAACAGCGCCGTGCGGAGAAAGTGCTCCTTTGTCGTCATGACGTGCACGATGAAGAGATAGAAGCCGAGCACGGAGGCGCCCGCCTCGATCCAGATTTCCGTCGAGGCGAACCATTCGAGGCGCTCCCCGCGGTCGAGCAACATCTGCAACCCGATCATGCCGACGGAGAACGTCGTCAGACCGAAGAAGTCGAAGGACCGGCTCCGCTCCGCCCGCTTCTCGCGGAGCAGCTGAGCCATCGTCAGGAAAATGAAGCCCGTCATCGGCAGGCTGAAATAGAAGATCGAGGGCCAGCCGTAATATTCGCTGAGCCAGCCGCCAATGGCCGGGCCACTGCTGATGCCGAGTAGGGAGCAGACGGTCCACGCCAGGCTCATGCGCGCATGTCGCACCGGCGATGTCGCCTCGAGCAGGATCGCCAGCGAGAGCGGTGCCAGCGGTCCGCTCGCCGCGCCCTGGAGGATTCGCGCCAGCACGAACTGAATCGACGTCGTCGCCAGCGCGTCGAGCGCGAGACCCAACACGAAGATCGTGACGGCGGCCTGATAGACCACCTTCCGACCGTAGCGTCCCGCCAGCCATTGCGTGATCGACATGGTCACGGCGCTCGCCGCGATATACGAGGAAAACACCCAACCGACCTCGTCATTGGCCATCGAGAGCGTCGCCTGAATATGGGGTAGCGCCGCGTTCGGTATCGAGATGTTGACGGCCTGCATGTAGGTCGCCATGAGGGCGGCCGCGGCGATCGCGTGATGACCGCCGGGCGCCGTGGACGATGGGAGGGGCGTACTCATTTGCCCTCCATCGCAAGCGCCGGTTGGAGCAGATGCGCCCAGCTGCGGCGATGGCCTGTATCGACCCGCGCCGTCACGCTGATGCCTGAGAACAGCGGCCGGTTTGGATCGAGATCGTCGAGTTCCAAGCGCACCGGCAATCGCTGGACGACCTTGACCCAGTTTCCCGTCGCATTCTCGGGCGGCAGGAGCGAGAAGTCCGAGCCGGTCCCCGGACTCATGCTGACGATGTGTGCCTTGAACTTGCGATCGGGATAGGCATCGACGTCGATCGTCGCCTCCTGGCCAGGGCGCATATGAGTGAGACCGGTCTCGCGAAAATTCGCCTCGACCCAGACGTGCCGGCTCGACAGCAACGAGAACGTCGGTGCCCCGGCATTGACGAAGCCACCAATCTGGAGATCGTCGACCTTGGTCACGATGCCGTCGTCCGGCGCCGTCACGGTGGCGTAGGAGAGATCCAGCCGCGCACGGTCGAATTGTGCCTTGGCTGCGCGGACTGCCGGATGGCGATCGACATCACCCTCAAGCTCGCCGTTGAGTGCGACGATCGTGGTGGCGATCTGCTGCTCGACCGACGCCACGCGCTGGCGAGCGACCTTGAGATCCGTCTCGGCCCGTTCATAGACCGCGCGTGGCGTGAAGTCGGAGGCAACCAGCATCCTCTTGCGGTCGAATTCGTGCTCGTCGAACGTAGCCGTCTCTTTGGCCGACTGCAGCTCCGCCTGCTGCTGACGGTGGGTCGCCTTGAGGGATTCGATCTGGAGCCGCGCACTGCCGAGGCGCGCCTCGGCCTGGTCGACGGCAATTTGATAAGGCTCCGGGTCGATGCGAAACAGCACCTGCCCCCGCCGGACGCGCTCGTTGTCACGCACGGCTATCTCGACCGCCTGGCCGGAAACGCGCGCGTTGATGGTCACCTTGGCGGCACGCACAAAGGCGTCGTCGGTCGAGACATATTGCTCCTGCGCCAGATAGATGAATGCGCCGACCACGGCCGCCGCCATCGGCAGCGCAAGCATCAGCGGCCGTCGCAGCGGCTTGCCGAGCCCTGCCCCAAACCATTGGGCGGCTGCGTCGCTCGGGCGGAAGCTGTTGCGAACGCCGAGCCCGCCGGCGATTGGCGCGAAATCGAAACGCATCGGAAGATCCTCGGGTTCAATCTATTTAATAACGTTCGTTACAAATATTGTACCCCGACGCGGCGATCAAGTCCGCGACCTTGATTTTTATAACGATCCATACAAATATGCGTGTGGAACATGCCAACCGGGGTTCTGACGATATGGCACGGAAAAAGAGCGAAACGAGCCCGGCGCGCCGGGGACGCCCACCGGCCTACGACGCAGAGACGGCCTTGAAGCGGGCAACGGAAACGTTCTGGAGGACCGGTTATTCCGGTACCTCCCTGGACAAGGTCGCTGCCGCGACCGGGATGAGTCCGCCGAGCCTCTACGCGGTGTTCGGCAACAAGCATGCGCTCTATCTCGAGGCCCTCGCGCGGTATTGGGAGATCAGCCTTGCCGCGACGCGTGAGGCTCTCGCCGGGGACCATCCCTTGGACGAAGCGCTGATCCTGGCCTATGACGTGGCGCTGTCGATCTACTTTTCCGGCAAGGGAGCCGCACGCGGCTGCTTCGTGGTGGGGACGGCGGTGACCGAAGTCGCAGAAGATGCCGCGATCCGGAGCAGCGTTGCGGCGGGACTGCGCATGATAGATGCCGATTTCGAAGCCCGCTTCCGGCTCGCGCAGGACAAGGGCGAACTGAAGCGCGACGCCGATCCGGCGGCGCTTGCCATTCTCGCTTCAGCCACGATGCACACCATCGCCATTCGCGCCCGTGCCGGCGCCCGCCGCTCCGAGCTGAGGGAGATGGCCCGAAAAGCGGTCGATGTGATCTGCGGATGCCGGCGATGATCTCGCGGATTTCAGCCATGGCTCTCCCCGGCAATAGCGACGACCAGCTTTAGCCTGCCGCGGCAGCCCCGCGCCGCGGCAACTTCCAGTCGGGGCGGATGAAGTGGCAGGTGTACCCGTCCGGATAGCGTTCGAGATAATCCTGATGCTCCGGCTCGGCTTCCCAGAACTCGCCCGCGGGCGCGACCTCGGTCACGACCTTGCCAGGCCAGAGACCGGACGCCTCAACGTCTGCAATCGTGTCCTTGGCGATCCGCTTCTGCTCGTCGCTGGTATAGAAGATTGCCGAGCGATAGCTCGTGCCCAAATCATTGCCCTGGCGGTTGAGCGTGGTCGGATCGTGGATCTGGAAGAAGAACTCCAGCATGGTCCGAAAGCTGGTCTTGGCGGGATCGAAGGTGATCTCGATCGCTTCGGCATGACCTTCATGGTTGCGGTAGGTGGCATTCTTCACCGCGCCGCCGGTATAGCCGACGCGGGTGGAGACCACGCCCGGTTGCTTGCGGATCAGATCCTGCATGCCCCAGAAGCAGCCTCCGGCCAAAATTGCGCGTTCCGTTGTCATATCTCCACTCCCAATTGATCGGTCTGTCCGTTCTGAACCCGTCGCATCCTATGCTTTCGGCGGCCCAGTCGAAAGCCAGGCATTTGCCCATCCGGTTCCTCTCGTGGAGGCCAAAGCTTCGACGACCTCAGCTTCCCCAAGCAGAACCAGATGGACATAAATTGAGCGCGCCTTACGTCAGCTTCGCGTCGAGCGTGATTGCGGCGTTGAGCACCTTCGACACCGGACAGTTCTTCTCGGCCTCGCCCGCGATCTTGGCGAAACCAGCGTCGTCGAGGTTCGGCACCTTGGCACGTAGCGTCAGCGCCGATTTGCTGATCTTGAAGCCTTTGCCTTCCGGCTCGAGGCTGACCGCAGCTTCAGTCGTGAGCTCGTCCGGCGTGAAGCCGGCGAGTTGCAGGCCGAAGGCCAGCGCCATAGTGAAGCAGCCGGCATGGGCCGCAGCGATCAATTCCTCGGGATTGGTGCCCTTCTCGTTCTCAAAGCGGGTCTTGAACGAATAAGGCGTCGCGGCGAGCACGCCGGATTCGCTCGATAACTGACCAGTGCCATCGCGACCGGTGCCTTTCCAGACTGCTGTTGCCTTGCGGATCATCTCAATTCTCCTGGTTGATTTTTTTAGCACCGGCACTCGGTACGGTACGAAAGCGACATTGGCACGACTGCCTGTCGCCGTTCCAACCGGCCGAGCGCCGCAGCAGTTCCGCCAAATCCCGTTCCGATAAAATCGGAACGGAACTTGATTCTTGCTTTGACGCGTTTTCTTCACGCGAACCGGTATCCACTTCGCTTGAAAACGCTTTAGCTACCGATCTGTCCGACATGGAAGCCGAGCCGGTTCTCGACATCACCGGCGCGGTGGAAGCCGCGCGACATCAGCGCCTTGATGCGGCTCTGGCTTGCCGGGCGGCTGAGCGAGGCCAGGAACGCGTCCCATTCCGGCTTGATCTCGATATCCGGTGGCAGGCTCGCAACGTCGACGAGGCGCTTGGTCTCGGCAATCGCCTCCTTGTCGAAGGACGCGATGCGCATGGCCAGCGCCTCGACGAAGCCATCGAGCTCGGCATCCGGCAACGAGCGGTTCACATAGCCGTAACGTTCGGCGAGATCGCCGTGGATATCGTCGGCGCCAAGCAGAACCTCGAGCGCGCGGCCGCGGCCCATCAGGCGCGGCAACCGCGCCATCGGGCCGCCGCCGGGCACCAGGCCCGCACCGACCTCCCATTGCGACAGGACCGCCTTTTCGCGGCTGGCAAAGCGCATATCACTTGCCAGCGCCAGTTCGCTGCCGACGCCGGTCGCACGGCCCCTAATCGAGGCAATCGAAACCACCGGCGCGCGGCTGAGACGCACCAGCATGTCGGGCAGTGCCTGCAGGCCCGTCGGCCCCGGCGGGATACGAAGCGAATCCTCCAGCGGCGCGAGGAAGTCGTAATGCGTGATGAAGAAGCCTTCGACGGCGCTGTCGAACACCACGACCTTCACCTCAGGATCGGTCTCGATCGCCTTGACGACGTCATCAAGAAGCGGAAGCTGCTTGGGGCCGAAGATATTGACTGGGGGCATGTCGAAGGTGACACGCCAATACGACGGCAGCCGACGTTCCAGGCGGATTTGGTCGGTCGTGAAGGTGCGTTCGGGGCGGTTCATGATTGGATTCCTGGTCTGTGGGGAAAGAAGGGAACGCGCGGAAGTGCGCGTCCCCGCAGGTCTCAGATCGACTGACGCAGCGGTCGGAAGGCGGTGCGCATTTCCGCGCAGAACAACGCGGGCTGCTCCCAGGCGGCGAAATGGCCGCCCTTGTCGAGACGGTTGTAGTGCATCAGCCTCGGATAGGCCTTCTCGGTCCAGCTGCGCGGCGCAGCGTAGATCTCGTCCGGGAAGACGCTGACGGCGACCGGGATCTTGATGTGCTTGGGCTCGAAGAACACCAGCTTGTTCTCCCAGTACAGCCGCGCCGACGACACCGCGGTGTTGGTGAGCCAGTAGAGCGCGATGTTGTCGACCACGTCGTCGCGCGACAGCCCTTCCGTCTTGCCGTCGAACACCCGGGCGATCATTGCGGCGCTGCGCGCATCATGGTCGAGCATCCAGGACGCGAGGCCCGCCGGCGAATCCACCAGGCCATAGAGTGTCTGCGGCCGGTTGGACATCTCGATCGCGTAGCCGAGACCGTGCTTGTAGAAGTCATCGAGCTGATCGTAAGCGTAGCGCTCGTCGGCCGAGAGGTTCGACGGCCGCGATCCGCCGGGCTGAAGCGCCTTGGCGATGTCGTCAGGAACGGTCGCGGGCATGTTGGTGTGGATGCCGAGCAGTTCCGGCGGCGCGATCACTGCCATCTGCTCCGTCACGGCATTGCCCCAATCGCCGCCTTGCGCGACATAGCGGTTGTAGCCGAGCCGCTTCATCAGCACGATCCAGGCACGCGCGACGCGCTGGGGATCCCAGCCCAGCTCCGCCGGCTTGCCGGAGAAACCGTGGCCTGGGAGCGAAGGGATCACGAGATCAAAAGCGTCCGCCGCCGTCGCGCCGTGTGCGGCGGGATCGGTGAGCGGGCCGACGATCTTCATCTGCTCGATGATCGAACCGGGCCAGCCATGCGTGACGATCATCGGCAAGGCATTCTCGTGCCTGGAGCGGACGTGAATGAAATGGATGTCGACGCCGTCGATCTCGGTGACGAATTGCGGCAAGGCATTCAGCCGCGCCTCCATCTTGCGCCAGTCGTAGTCGTTCTGCCAGTAGCTCACGAGCTGCTGCACCGTCGTCAGTTGCACGCCCTGCGATTGATCGGCAACGATCTCACGATCAGGCCAGCGCGTCGCGGCGAGACGGCGACGGAGATCGAGCAGATCCTGCTCGGGCACGCTGACGTGGAACGGGCGGACCGCCCCGCTCACGCCGGCCTTCGCAGAATGCAGCGGCAGCAGGCTCGACACGCTTGCCGCGACCGCGGTCATCGCGGCTTGACTCAACAGTTGACGGCGGTCTGGATTGAGAATGTCGGTACGTGCTTGCGTGGTCATGTTCGATCTCCCTGGCTTTGGTCGGTGACGCTGACCGAATTTGACATAAACGCCTCGGTTCGCCATGCCGAGAGATTGGCGCAGGCCCTGGCAATTTGCTCGTTATGGGTTGTTAGAGCGCGTTAGCCGTTGCGAGCCGCGCGACACCGAGGAGAGCGATCGTCGACTCGCGACGCGCGCCGCCAAAACAACACGGCGCGCGATGAGCTCAGTCATCGCGCGCCGTGTCGGCTTGCATCAGTCGAAGAATCCGTGCTGCCCAGCTCAGGATGGCAGCGGCTGGCCCGCCTGTTCGCGGACGATGTAATCGGCGTACCAATCGGCCCAGTTCTCGTCGTGCCCGCCGGTCCGCTTTTCGTGCTCGCCATGGGCCGCCGCCGCGCGGCGCAGTGCTGCGGCCAGCGCAGCCTGCGAAGCGAATGTCGTGCCGTCGCCCGCGATCCGTCCCGGCAATCGCGTCGTGACCTCCTGGAACAACCAGCCATTGCCGTCGGGATCGCTGAACGACGCATATGAGCCGTAGCTGCCGCGCTTCGGGTCAGCACCGCTCACCCGAACGCTGCCGGAGAGATAAGGCTCGTCGGTCCCCGCGTGAACATCGCCGGCACCGTGGAATGGAGCGCTGACCTCGACGCCGCGGTCCAGCAGATCCTTTCGCGCCGCCTCCAGATCGGAGACGATCAGGTAGAGGCCTCGCACCGAGCCCGGCGCTGCCGCCGTCACGTTCCTGCCAAAAATCACCGAGCAGGCCGAACCTGGCGGCGTGAACTGGATCACGCGCCAATCATCGCCAGAGGCAAAATCGGCGTCCAGTCGCCAACCGAGACGCGCGTAGAAGGCCTTGGCGCGATCAACATCGGACACGGGGATCACGATCACCTCGAGCCTCTGATCAACGCTACGCGATACCGAAGGCTCGTTGGCAGACTTGTTGGAAGGCTTGTTGGAAGGCTTGGCCGCGGCGTCGCGGTCGATTTCGGTAGTGGCCATGTCGAACTCCCTGGGTTGGATTTAAGACGAGCTTCAAGCAGCTGCGATCGGCATCACGATGGTTACGCGTGTGCCGTCCTCTCCCGCCTCGCCCTGCAGCCGGGCGTGAATGCTGCGTGCGAGTCCTTCGAGAATCCGGCTGCCGGTGCCCTGAAGCGGCCCGTCGCGCCGATCCCGTTGTCTATTACCGTGCAGAACCAGGCGCCGTCGCGATTGGCCGTCTCGATGCGGATCAGTGCGTCATTCCTGTTCGGGAAGGCATGCTTGGCCGCATTCGTTACCAGCTCCGTCAGCATCAGCGCGAGCCGATGGCATTGCGACGCCGGCAGCGTGCCGCTTTCAATTGCAGCCTCGCAGCGGATGCCCGCCGGCTCCAGCACGGCCTCGGAAATCGCTCCGCACAGATTTTCGAAGAAGGCCGCCACCGGGATCGCCGTATGGTCGTCATTGTCGGACAAGAGTTGATAGAGCCTGCCGAAGGCGACAATGCGCCGCTCGAGCCGGTCCGCTGCAAGCGACACATCCCTGGTACCCGTTCTGGTGAAATCGCGGCGGACTGACGCACCGAGTATCGTCAGCGTATTCTTCATCCGATGGTGGGATTCCCGCAGCACGAGCTCCCAGTCACGCGACTGTCTAAACTGGCCACAAATTGAGATCGAACGACGTCGTCATTCGGCCGAGCATTGATACCGGACATCGTAGCCTCCCCGTTGGAATTAGCGTCAAACTCGGAACAGATACTGGATGCAGTTCGCGCGCATTGCTCGTTAGACGTTGCAAGATTCTGTTATGATGGGGTACGACGACGGGCACTCCGAACGTGAGCTGGTCGGTCAAGCACACTGCCGGGTTGTCCCGATCGCTTCGAAAGAGGCTCGCGTTGAGTACAATTTGCGACGGATCGTCGCGCGCGACCGGCCAATTGCCGGCACCCTCCACGCGATTTCGCCACTTTCGGCCAGTTTACTCAGGGTTCCCTTCTGCTAGATCAAAGTGCAGAGTTCAGCTCTCACTGGAATGATTGGCCCGTGCCGGACACTAACGACCAGGATTCGGCCATTGCTTTCGGGCCATTCCGGCTGTTCGCAAAGACGCGGCTGCTCGAGAAGGACGGCGCCCCGGTTCACCTCGGTGGCCGTGCGCTCGACATTCTCGTTTTTCTCGCCGAGCGCGCGGGCGAGGTCGTGGACAAGCGTGAGTTGATGCGGCGGGTCTGGGCCGACGTGAATGTGGACGAAGGCAGCCTGCGCTTTCACATCACGACGCTGCGCAAGGCCTTGGGCGATCCGGGCGAAGGCTCCCGCTACGTCGTCAACGTCCCCGGACGGGGTTATTGCTTCACGGCCGCGCTGCTCCGGGCCGCCCCATCGGAGAACCGGACCAGCCTGCCCGTTGCTGCGCCGCGCTCGCTGCCCTCGCCGCTCGCGAAGATGATCGGGCGAGACGATGCGGTCGAGAAGATTTCCGCCGAGCTTGCCTTGCATCGCTTCGTCACGATCGTGGGCCCCGGCGGGATCGGCAAGACCTCGGTCGCACTGGCGGTCGCGCATCGCGAGTTCCAGGCCTTCGACGGCCAAGTGTGTTTTGTCGATTTCGGCGCACTGAGGGAGACCCGGCTCGTTACGGGAACGATTGCGGCCGCGCTGGGCCTGACAGTCAATTCCGACGACCCGATGCCGGGGTTGCTGGCATTCCTGCGCAGCCGGCGGATGTTGCTGGTGTTCGACAGTTGCGAGCACATCCTCGACGATCTCGCCCCCCTGGCCGAGCGCATCGTCCGGGAAGCGGGCGAGCTGCATATTCTCGCCACCAGCCGCGAATCTTTCCGCGCCGAAGGTGAGCGTGTCCATCGGCTGTTTCCATTGGATTGCCCGCCACAGCGCGACGGGCTCGGCATCGCCGACATCCTTGCCTATCCTGCAACTCAGCTCTTCGTGGAACGCATCGCAGAGAGTCTGAGCGAATTCGAGCTCAGCGAAGAGGATGCGCCGCTCGTCGCCGATATCTGCCGTCGGCTGGACGGCATCGCGCTCGCCATCGAGCTCGCGGCCGGGCGCGTGAATGCCTATGGCATCGCTGGGACGGCCTCTCTGCTCGACAGCCGTTTCTCGCTGCTGTGGCGCGGGCGGCGCACCGCTGTGCCGCGGCACCACACCCTGAGTGCGGCACTCGCCTGGAGCTATGATTTGCTGCCGGCAACCGAAAGCGCAACGCTGCGCGGATTGTCGGCATTCGTCGGGCCATTCACCCTGGAAGCCGCGCTTGCGGTCGCATCCTGTCAGGGCATTGGCGAAGCAGAAGCCGCCGAGGCGATCTCCAATCTGCTTTCCAAATCGCTGATCGCGACCTCGCCTGCGGAGCGGCGGCTGCGCTATCGCCTGCTCGACACCACACGTGCCTTCGTCGCGGAGAAGCTCGTCGAGAACGGCGAAGCGGACCGCGTCGCACGTGCCCATGCCGAATATTTCCGCGACTTCCTGCGCGACATCGCCGTCAAATCCACGGGCATGCAGAGCGCCGGCGGCTTCCTTCCTTATGCCGACCACCTGCCCAACGTCAGGGCCGCGCTGACCTGGAGCTTTTCGGACGGCGGGGACCGAACGATCGGCGTGGATCTGGCGGCGTCAGCGGCGCAATTCTTCCTTGAGCTGACATTGCTGACGGAATGCTACCGCTGGACCCAGCAGGCGCTGGCGTCCCTCGACGCGAGCGCGGTGGATGGCCGCAATGAAATGATCTTGCAGGCCGCGCTCGGCGTCTCCGCGATGTTCACGCAGGGCAATACCGAAGCGGTCCGCTCGGCATTCACGCGCAGTCTCCAGCTTGCCCAGGAGCTCCAGGATTTGCACTGGCAGCTCTGGCTGCTCCGCGGATTGCACATCTATCTCACCAGGGTCGGAGATTTTCACGGAGCACTCGGAACCGGGGAACAGGGCGAGAGCGTCGCGCGGAAGCTGAACGATCCCGCCAGCACGCTGAACGTCGAATGGATGCTGGGCGTCGCCCATCATTTGATCGGCAACCAGGACAAGGCGGTGCAGCTCTGCGAGAGCGCGATGTTGCATAATCCCGGCTCGCAGCGGCTGAATATCGGCCATCTCGGCTATGACGACCGCATCGTCGCACTGGTGGCGCTGGCACGCGGGCTTTGGCTCACCGGCCGGCCCGATCGTGCGATCGAGGCGTCGAGATACACCGTTCGCGAAGCCGAACTGCTCGAACAGCCGCTCACTCTCGGTATTTCCTTGATCTGGACCATCTACGTGTTCCTCTGGGTCGGCGACTTGGCCAATGCGGAAATCCTGATCGAGCGGCTGATCGATCATTCCGCGCGCCACTTCCTCGGGCCCTATCACGCGGTCGGCATCGGCCAGAAGGGTGAGCTGCTGCTTCGCCGCGGCGACGTCGCCGCCGGCATCGAGCACCTCCGCCGCAGCCAGGCCACGCTGTACGCGACGCGACACCGGATCATGACCACGGTGTTTGCGACCGCGCTCGCGGAGGGACTTGTGGCGCAGAACCAGGCCGACGAAGCCTTGCAGACCATCAACGATGCCATCGCAGAGATCCCCGATCATGGCGAATCCTTCGACATGCCGGAGATGCTCAGGGTCAAGGGCGACATCCTCGCCCGGTCGGGCAATGCCGCGGAAGCCGAAAGCTGCTTCCTGGACTCGCTCGATCTGTCACGCCGCCAAAGCGCGCTCGGCTGGGAGCTGCGGGGGGCAATTAGTCTCGGCCGGGTTTGGCGCGGGGCCGGAAAAGCCGCCGACGCACGCGCCCTGCTCGCCCCCCTCGTCGCGCGGTACCAGGAGGGCCTCCAGACCCGTGATCTCGTCGCCGCCAGGGAGCTCCTTGCGGCGCTGAATTGAGAGTATCTTCAATGAGATACCGCAAGGCTATCCGCTCGCAACTCCTAACAAATTCTAACACGCCAAGCCGCATCCGCCCCGCCATGGTGGTGGCACTTCATGGTGGATATGGCGGGACATGGCGCTTCTTGACGATGTAATTGATGCCAGCGGCGGAATGGCCCGCTGGAATAGCTTGAGCCGGTTCACGCTTCACCTCTCCGTCGCGGGAACGCTGTTCTCCAGCACCGGACATGCCAGCGAATTCAAGGACGTGACGGCGGAGGGCTCGACCCGCACGCAATCGGTCCGCTTCACCGGCATCACCGGAGGCGAACACTCCGGCTCGTTTCAGCCGGACGCGATCACGATCGAAAGCCTCGAAGGTGAGATTCTGCGGACCTGGCGCAATCCGAGTCTTGCGTTCACCGAGGCCGGTTCGCCCGCGCTCGCGGGCGAGCTGCATCTCGTCTTCTTCTGCGGCGTCGCGATCTGGAATTATCTGACCAATCCATTCCTGCTCGCCCATCCCGATGTCTTGGTGGAGGAGCTGCCGCCGTGGCAGGAGAATAACGAGTCATGGCGGCGGCTGCGGGCGCAATTCCCACCGAGCCTGATCACGCTCGCGCCCGAACAGATCTTCTATTTCGACGAGAACGCATTGCAACGGCGGACCGATCACGATCTGTTCGGAATGAAAGTCGCGCATTACTCCTGGGCCCATGACAGCTTCGGCGGCATCGTGGTGCCGACGCTCCGACGCGCGCAGACGCTGCGGCCCGACGGAACCGTGGTCGCCAAGCCCGTGCTGATGGATGTCGAGATCTTTGACGCCGTCTTCGAGTAGCGGCCCGCGCGATATCTCCAACTCTCAACGTCTAACAATACATAACGAGCCAACAGTCGGCCTTGAGCGCAGATTGGGTTCGCGAGCAACGAACGACGTGACGTGCTCGAACGAGACCCAGCTCCGCGCATCTCCACCGCAATGGAGCGCGTCATCGCAGCAAACGCACTCAAGGAGAACGGTCATGAAAATATTGATGGTCATCACCTCGCACGACCAGCTCGGCAACACCGGGCGCAAGACGGGCTTCTGGCTCGAGGAGCTCGCCGCCCCCTATTTCATCTTCAGGGATTCCGGGGCCGAGATCACCCTCGCCTCGCCGAAAGGCGGCCGTCCGCCGCTTGACCCCAAGAGCAACGAGCGCGAATTCCGCACCGACCTGACGCTACGCTTCGAGGCCGACGTCGCCGCCGAAGCCCAACTCGACAAGACGGTTCGCCTCGACAGCGTCAAGCAGGAAGATTTCGACACCGTCTTCTATCCCGGCGGTCACGGCCCGATGTGGGACCTCGCCGAGGACAAGGACTCGGTCAAGCTCATCGAATCCTTCCTTGCCGCCGGCAAGACAGTCGCCGTGGTCTGCCATTCGACTGGTGCGCTGCGCCACGTCAAGACGCCCGACGGCAAGCCCCTGGTTCAGGGCAAGGAGGTGACCGGTTTCACCAATGGTGAAGAGGAGGACGTCGGCCTCACCAAGGTGGTGCCTTTCCTGGTCGAAGACGAAATGCTGAAGCTTGGCGCCGTCTTCTCGAAGACGGCAAACTGGGGCGTTCACGTCGTCACCGACGGCCTCTTGATCACGGGCCAGAACCCGCACTCCTCGGGTCCGGCCGCGCAGGCCCTGCTCGCCGCCCTGAAGGGCGAGCCGCTGGCGCGCGCGTCGTAAAGCCCAGATGCGGCACATCGCGAGAGGCGCCCGCGATGGTGCCTCTCGACGCCGCCGTCACAAGCGGATGTCCCCTACTTGCGACACATCTTCACTTCACATGCCGGATTCGGAGCGATGACATGAACATCCCAGCCACTCTTGCCCTCTCGGCCGCTTTGGCCTGCGCGACCGTGCAGGCCTCGGCACAGGATCTGCGATCGAGCCGGCGCTCGATCAGCTATCACAAGACCGATATCCGGGGTCTCGAGATTTTCTACCGCGAGGCTGGGCCCACCGACGCTCCGACGGTGCTGCTGCTCCACGGATTTCCCTCGTCGTCGCGGATGTGGGAGCCGCTGATGCCGCTGCTCGCCGACAAATATCATCTCATCGCGCCGGACTATCCCGGCTTCGGCAACAGCAGCGCGCCGCCGCCATGCGACTTCACCTATACGTTCGACAACATCGCCGCCGTGATCGGCGAGCTCACAACGAAGCTCGGCCTCACCGACTACGTCCTGTTCATGCAGGACTACGGAGGCCCTGTCGGCTTCCGCATGGCGCTGGCGCATCCCGAACGCGTCCGCGGTGTCATCGTCCAGAACGCGGTTTCGCACGAGCAGGGGCTGAGCCCGCTCTGGAATGCGCGCAGGAAGTACTGGGCCGACCCGGCGCACGAGGTCGAGGCGCTCAAGGCCAACTTTACGTCCCTGGAGGCGACGAGTCAGCGGCATCTCGGCTCCAGTCCGCGTCCCGAGCGCTATGACCCCGACACCTGGATCGACGAATACGCGTTCCTGACGCGTCCCGGCCAGGCCGAGATTCAGACCACGCTGTTCCTGGATTACCGGACCAACGTCGCCTCCTATCCGAAATGGCAGGCTTGGTTGCGCCAGACGCGGCCACCGACGCTGGTGGTCTGGGGCGAATACGATCCGTCATTCGCCGTCGCAGGCGCGACGGCCTATCGCGACGACGTGCCGGATGCCGAGGTTCACATTCTCGAAGCCGGCCACTTCGCGCTGGATGAAGCCACCGACGAGATCGCTTTGCTTGTCCGCGACTTCCTGGGGCAGCTGGCTGGACACAAGGGTTGAGCGCTGATGGACGCGCTCAGCAGCGAGAAGAGACGGTCGTATCGACTGTTCAGGCCCCCGGTTCGTTCAACATGCGTCGTGCTGCAATGAGATCGGCGGTCTCGAACCCTTCGGAGAACCGGGCATAGGTTTGAGCGAGCTGTTCGAGCGGATTTTGCACATGCTGCCGGGTTCGAAGCCGCGCCAGCGACATCTCGGCTCGCAGCCGCCACGATAGCGCGCCCTGCTGTTCGGCGAGCGAGATCGAGGCGACAAGATCGGCCTCGGCCGCGTCGGGATTGCCGCCCTGGACCTCCAGCTCTCCCCGCAGACGGAGCAGCTCGGGCATGTCGAACGCGCCGCCTTCCCGCTCGACCCGCAGAATGGTTTCGTGAAGAACCTGAATGCCTTCCGTCAATTGTCCCAAGCTGACCAGGCCCCGAGACAGATCCGCGGCGAACGCCGAGGCATAGAGTTCGTAGCGGTCGGCATGCAGGCGTGGAAGCGCACTCCGCATCAGGTCGACGCCGCCGGCCGCCTCGCCCCGAGCGATCATGCTCTGCGCCCGAAAACCCGCCGCGACGGCTTCGTAAGGCACGAGCCCGTGCATGCTCGCATGCGCGGTCAGACGACCGGTCATCGCCTCGACCGACGACCAGTCGCCGAGCCAGCCGAATACCGAAGCGGACCAGCATAATGCGATACAATGCATGACCACGTCATGCGGCGCCGAAGCGCCGACCAGCGGCCGGATGCATTCGAGCGCACGATCGGGAAAGCCGCGCAGCCATAGCACGCGCGCGAGCGGAATTTGCGGTGTGCGTGAGTAGGCGAAATGCCCGGGTTGGGTGCCGCGGAGCGCAGCGTCGTCTCGCAGGCCCTGGTCGAGATGAGCCTGCGCCGCGGCCTGGTCTCCGGCGAGGTGATATGACACGCCGAGCAGCGCTTTGCTCCCGGCGATGCCCGCGGTATCGCCGATGACGCGGGCAATCCGCTCGGCGTGAAGCGCAGTCGGCACCAGATGCCGATAGCGACCGGTCCGGCGGTAGAACATGTTGAGCCGGGACAACAGCCTGAATGTGTTGGCGTGATCGGAAAGCGCTTCCGCTATTTCCAGCCCGCGCCTGAGCGCCGCTTCCGCCTGCTCGCTGTTACGTTCGGTGAACATCAAGGCGTGACCGAGCGTCGACTGAAGTTCGAGCTCCCATGCGCCGCCCCGGTCGGCCTCGTCCAGCATTGCGAGTGCGCGATCGGACCAGATGCGGGCCTCGTTCAGCAAATTGAGTTCGACGAACAGCCTTGTGCAGCTGCCGGCGAGCGGCACGCGCAAGCCGGCGCCGTCGTCGTTGGCATAAGCCCATTGCAGCGCAGCGCGGGCATCGGCGAGCAGGCTCGCGCTTTCCTGCAAACGTGACGCATGATCGCCGCCCTCCTTGTCCCTCATGCCCGCTTCGAGCGTGCATTGAACATAGAGAGCATGACGATGCGCGATCTGCGCCAGCTGTCCGCCGTCGGCCAGTTTCTGCAGGGCATAGGCACGCGTTGCGTCGAGCAGGCGATAGCGCCGCGATGCGCCGTCCGGCTGGGTGGAAACCAGCGACTTCACCACGAGTTGCTCCAGGGCCTCGACGACGCGATCCTCCGCCATCTCCGCCCCGGCCGCGACTGCTATCGCGCCCCTCAACGTGAAGTGACCTGCGAAGACGGCGAGGCGCTGAAATACGATCCGCTCGCTCTCGCCGATCAGACCGAAACTCCAGTCGAGCGTAGCGCCGAGCGTCTGCTGCCGCGGCGGCGCCGTCCGCCGCCCGCGCCATTCGAGCTGCAGCCGGTTGTCGAGCAGCGCCGCCATCTCGCGCAGTCCATAGAGACCGACACGTGCGGCAGCCAGCTCGATCGCCAGCGCGATGCCGTCGAGCTTGCCGCAAATCCGGGCCAGGACTTCGGCATCCTCGTCGGTGATGTCGTCGCGATGCCCCGCCGCGACGGCGCGATCGACGAACAGGCGCACGGCGGGATAAGCAAGCACCTCGCCGGCACTGAGGCGGGTGCCCTGCGGCGGACCGGGGAGCGAAACGAGCTCGAAAATCTGCTCGCCTTCCACCAGCAGCGACTCGCGGCTGGTTGCGAGGATGACGATGCCAGGCGCCTCCCGGTAGATGTTTTCTGCAAGGCGCGCGACCTCCTCGATGACGTGCTCGCAGCTGTCGAGCACGAGAAGCAGCCGGCGGCCGCGCAGGAAATTGACGATGCTGGCCGAGGGGTCCTCGTGGTGCACGACGAGGCCCAACGCGGCTGCAACCGTGCTCGCGACCAGCGCTCCGTCCTTGAGCGGACCGAATTCGAGGAAATGGACGTTGCCGTCGAAGCTATCGCACATCTCGTGCGCGAGCGCAGTCGCAACGGTGGTCTTTCCGATGCCGCCCGGCCCTCGCAGCGTGACGAAGCGATCGCGGAGCAAGCGCGCTGCCAACTCGGCCACGGCGTCCTCTCGCCCGACCATCCGGTCCAATCGGCGCGGTAGCGACGGTGGCGGCGCGGCCCTTTCAGGCACACGCGACGCCGGTGTAGCCACCTCCGCGCGCCCGCCACGCCGCACGGGCGCGACAAAGCAATAGCCCCGGCCCGGGATGTTGGTGATGTAGCGGGCACCATCCTTTCCGTCGCCGAGCACCTTGCGCAGCTCCGCGACATGGACGCGCAGGCTGACCTCCTCGACGGAAAGTCCGGACCACGCATAGCCGAGAATTTCGTTCTTCGGGACCACTTCGCCGGCGCGACTGACCAGCAGGCGCAAAATATCCATCGCACGGCTGCCGAGCCTGACCGGCAAGCCATCCTTCTCCAGCAGCCGCGACCGCAGCGAAAATGGCCCGAACGCGACGGCATCGAAATCTGGGATCGCCGCGGCGTCGCGGCCGCGGGGGCCCTGTCCTGCCGAGAGCTCGATCACTTTTGGCTCATCTTGACGGCCGCTCCAGCGAAATGCGGCGCGACTATACCCGGCGCCAGTGCGAGGTCCAGCGAGGGCAACCCACAGAACTCACACCTCCACATCGATCTCCACGCCATGACCGGTGCTCTCCTGAGTCGTGTCGGGGATACGCAAATGTCTGATAAACTGTACAAAAACGACGCTTCCTGAGACGGGATGCCGCACCTGATGCGCTCCCACAAAAACTAACACATCCTAATCACCACTAACGAGCTTGCAGGTCAGCTCACGCCTATCCTCTCACCATGGAAAACGTGGGCTTTGCGCGTTTGCTGGTTGCAAACAGCGGAGAACGCCCGGAGAGGACGAACGATGTTGACCAATTTGCAGGCAGGTGATGCCTGGATTGAATTTCCGGGCACCTCGGGGGATTGCGAGTTCCCCCGGGCAACACACGCGATCATTCGGGAGCGTCAATGGCGTCAGATCGATCCGCGCACGGGAGCGGCGGCCGAGGACATCGCGATCTCGCGATGGGAAGACCCGCGGAGCACCTCGTCGCACCAAGCGACGACGCCCGAGGATCGCTATTTCGTCGGCATCGCCCTCAAGACCACGCGCGCGAAACTGACCCGGGATCGCCAGGTCATTTTCGACGGGACCATGCCCGCGGGCACACTGTATCTCACCGCGCCGTCAAAGCCCCTCGCCGTACAATTCCAGTCGCCATGCGCCTTCTTGCACTTTTACATCTCCGCGGATCAATTTCCGGCACAATTTTCCGGAACTGAAGGTTTGAATGATCTCGTCCTGTTGCGCGATCCGCTCGCGGCCGAGCTTGCCAAGGCGCTGATCGAACTTGGCGACGCCGCGGACCACGAGTTCACGCGCTGCATTGGCCAAACCCTCGCGATGCATCTGGCGCGGCTGGAATTGCCACGCGCCAAGGTCAATGCCCTGCCGAAATGGCGGCTGCGGCGCGTCGAGCAATATATCGCCGATCATTTCCACCGCTGCATCAGCCTGTCCGAGCTCGCCAATGTCGCCGGCCTGTCCAGAATGCACTTTGCGGCGCAATTCCGCGTCGCGACCGGTTATCGCCCCCGCGAATATCTGCTCAATCACCGGATCGAGCAGGCCAAGACGTTGCTGGCGACCACCGAGCGGCCGCTGGCCGAGATCGCACTCGCCGTCGGCTTCAGCACGCAGGCGCATTTTTCGACTGTCTTCAAGCGCATCACCGATCAATCCCCGGCACGCTGGCGCCTCGCCAGCAAGGGCGAACGGCGAGAGGTGCAAGCACTCCCGCCGCGTCGTCCTGCTACGGAGAGGGACTGGATCAGCGCAGCCGCGTAAGCATTCGCTCGCGCCCTCATCCTCCCGGGCCTGCGAGCCACTCGGGGCCGTCCCTGCACCCACACAGGACGGCCCCTTTTTTTCTACACCGGATCGAAAGCCCGGATCGGCGGCAGATTGCCGGTGAACTTCTCGACCTCGACTGTCGTGAGCTGACCGGTGCAGCCTTGCGCAAAGGACGACGTGCCGACGTCGCGGGTGAGCACGTTCGGATTGCCGTGCACGCAGAGCGGCGCGTCGTCTTCGGGGTCCATCGGGTCGTACCAGGCGCCGGTCGGGAGCTGGACCACGCCGAGCGCGATGCCGTCGGTGACGTGGACCGCGGCGAGACAGGCGCCGCGCGCGTTGAACAGCCGGATGATGTCGCCGTGCTTGATCCCGCGTGCGTCTGCGTCCTGCGGGTTCATGCGCGCGACCTCGCGGCCGCGATGTTTGCTTTGAAGCGAATGTCCGCCGAAATCGAGCTGGCTATGCAGACGCGTCACGGGCTGGTTGGCGACCAGGAAGCACGGCGCCCCCGGCTTGGGCGTGTCGGACTTCTCCAGCCAGACCGGATGGCCCGGGCAATCCGCATCACCATGACCTGCGATCTTGGCAGAGAATATTTCGATGCGACCGCTCGGCGTGGGCAAAGCATGATTGACGGGATCGTCGCGGAAGCGGCGCAGCCGGCCACCGTCGTCGGGCTGCTGCGGCACCACCAGGCTGCCGCGCCGCCAGAACTCTTCGAAGCTCGGCGCTTCCAGGCCGCGCGCTTCGAGCGAGGCGCGGGTCGGCTCATAAAGATGTTCCAGCCACTGACGTGACGTCCGCCCCTCGGTGAAGGGCTCGCGCGCACCGAGACGGTCGGCAAGATCGGCGAAGATCTCGTAGTCGTCGCGCGCAAGGCCGAACGGCTCGGCGATCCGGTGCATCGCGACCATCAGGGGATCGTTGCTGGAATAGCCGATGTCTTCGCGTTCGAGCGTCATCGTCGAGGGCAGCACGATGTCGGCATGCCGGGCCGTGGCAGTCCATGCGAGCTCGTGCACGACCAGCGTGTCGACTTTCGCAAACGCCTTGCGCAGGCGGTTGATGTCCTGGTGGTGATGGAAGGGATTGCCGCCGGCCCAGTAGACAAGGCGGATATCCGGATAGGTGCGCGTCTCGCCGTTGTAGCGATAGGCGCTGCCGGGATTGAGCAGCATGTCGGCGATGCGCGCCACCGGAATGAAATCGCGGACAGCGTTGCGGCCCTGCCCTAATGTCGGCCCCGGCACGTCGTTGACGCGGCGACCGTAATAGCCGATTGCCCCCAACGAATAGGCGTAGCCGCCGCCGGAGAGGCCGATCTGGCCGAGCGCTGCCGCCAGCACCATGCCCATCCACACCGGCTGCTCGCCATGCTCGGCGCGCTGGAGCGAATGAGAGACGGTGATGAGCGCGCGCTTGCCGGCGAGCCGGCGCGCCAGCTTGCGGATTGTGTCGGTGTCGACGCCGCAGACCGCGGCGGCCCATTCGGCGTGCTTGGGTTGGCCGTCGCTCTCGCCGGTGAGATAGCGCAGGAAGACCGGCCAGCCCTCGGTGTAGCGATCGAGGAAGGCCTGGTCGTGCAGGTTCTCCGCGATCAGCGTATGAACGATGCCGAGCATCAGCGCGGTGTCGGTCCCGGGCACGCAGGTCATCCACTCGGCGCCGGCCTCGACGGGCAGGTCTTCGCGCAACGGGCTGACCAGGATGAACGCGCAGCCGCGGCGGCGCGCAGCTTCCATCGCGCCGCGCTCGACATGCTTGCTGATCGAGCCGCCTGCGACCATCGAGTTCTTCAGCGCCATGCCGCCGAACGCCAGCACGATGTCGGTATCAGCCGCGATCTGCTCCCAGGTGACATTGCGCTTGGTGATATCCTCGTAGCCGCAGAGGATCTGCGGCAGCAGCACCGAGGACGCGCCGGAGGAATAGGAGTTCACCGAGCGCACATAGCCGCCCAAGGCGATGTTGAGGAAGCGATGCACCTGGCTCTGGGCGTGGTGGAAGCGGCCCGCGCTCGACCAGCCATAGGAGCCGCCGAACACCGCGCCGGGGCCGCGCGTATCACGGATGCGTGCCAGCTCGTCGCCGAGCAGATCGAGCGCCTTTTCCCAGCTGACGGATACGAATTCATCGCGGCCGCGGCGATCGTCCGGACCCGGACCGCGTTCGAGCCAGCCGCGGCGGATCGCCGGCTGGGTGATGCGCGCCTGATGGCGTAGCGCGCCGGGAAAATTGTCGATGATGCGGTTCGGATCGGGATCGCCCGCATAGGCCCTGACCTCGAGCCCGGCCTCGCCTTGACGTGCCGAGAACACGCCCCAATGCGAGGTGTGCGGCTTGAAGCCGTCGGACAGGTCGAGGCCGGGGTCGGGGAAGCCAATCGTATCGTCCATCGTCGCATTCCTTGTTCCGGTCGCGGCACTGTCCCGGCCGCACCGATGTCATCCGCGTCGCAGTATAGCGATCCGCGCTTCGATGTCGTCGGGTCAGGGCCGGCGAAAATGCCGGGCGCTCGTGCAAGGACAGATTGGCGAACGTTCGCAGGAACGACCCGGCGGCGATTTTTCGTCCAATTTTGCTTTTATTTTCAACGCTTTAGTCGGTTGCATTCAGAGCCGCGCGGTCCGTCTTTCGGTGAGACTTGGCGCGAGATCTCTTTGCGACGACACTGACATTGAAATGTGCGATATGCCGCCCGTCACACACAACATCGGTCCCATCATGATCAAGCGCGTCTTGCCCTACGAGGGTCTGCTCCACGAAGTGGTCGAGCATCATGGCGTGCTCTACATCGGTGGAATCGTCCCAGAGGACACGAGCCTCGACATGTCGGGCCAGGCAAATGACGTCCTCGGGCAGTTGGCGCAGCTGCTCAAGACCCTCGGATCCGATCTGAGCAACGTCTTGCAGGTGACCATCTACATGACGAGCCTCAAGGAGAAGGCAGACTTCAACGCGGCCTGGAAGGCGCATTTTGCAGAGGCTCATCTGCCGGCGCGCGCCGCAATCGGCGTGGCGGATCTCGGTCCCGGCGTCAAACTCGAGATCACGGCCATCGCCGCTCGACAATAGTGGCATGCCAGGGCGCCGCAAAGAACCTCACACCAAACCCATTGTGTTCTCGGCAAGATCCACCTCAGATTAGCGCCGCTCGTGAAGGATAACCGCCACGAGCGACGTTACTGTCAGCACGATTCCTAGCCCGACGGCCGGATCGCTGGCGACAATCGCCGCGAGAGAGGCACCGCATGCAGCGCCCGCCATTTGCGAGAATCCGAACAGGGCTGCGGCGATACCGGCCTTGCTGCCAAACGGCGACAGCGCTGCCGCGCTCGACAGCGGGCTCACTATTCCCACGCCGAACAGAAAGACGGAAGCCGCTAACAGAAATGGCAGCAGCGCGCCGTTCGCGAGCAGCACCGCGCAAAGCAGCCCGGCGCCTCCGAGGACGGTTAGTCCCAAGCCGACCGACGTCGCACGGCAGGAACCAACCCGCGCCGATAGCCTAGGCGCCAGCATGCCGGCCGCAAACACCAGGAAGACCACGCCCGCAAATAGCTCACCAAGTTTGATTGGCAAGAATCCAAACGATTCGAGCAGCACCCGCGGCGCGCTGGAGAAAATCGCGAAAAGACCGGCCATCACCAGTCCAGCGGTTCTAGCAGGCGCAACGAACCGGCGATCCCGAACAAGCTCCAGATAGAAGCCGGCAATTTTGAGCGGATTCAGAGAACGACGCGCGCCGTCATTGGTTTCGCCGACGAAGGTCGCATAGGCCAAAGCCGTGCAGAGCGCGAAGGCCGCGACAAAGGCAAATTCCGAGCGCCAGCCAAAGAATAGATCGAGCGCACTCCCCAGCAGCGGTGAAAAGCCTGGGGCGGCCGCGGTTGCCATGGTGATCGAGGCCATGACCTTTGCAAGTGCCTGGCCATCGAACAGATCCCGGGCGATCGCACGTGAAAGCACCGAAGCCGCACATGCGCCGCAAGCCTGCATTGATCGGCCGATCAGCAGGCTCGATAGATCGCGCGCGAAAGCGCACCAGATCGTACCGGCGATGAAAATTCCGAGCCCTATCAGAATCGGCATGCGTCGCCCGAACCGGTCCGACAGCGGGCCGGCAATCAATTGCCCTATGGCGAAAATCGCCAGAAAGATCGTGAAGGCCGACGTGACCGCCGCGCTGGATACATGCAAATCGTCCGCGATGACCGGCAGCGAAGGCAAGAAGATGTTGGTCGCAAGGATTCCTGTCGCCGCCAGGGCACAAATCACTATTCTGCGCGCCGCCGCCCCTGCTTGACGTCCGTGCCCCGCCGCAGAAACCGTGCCCTCGACTTCAATGGACATGCTGCGCTCCCAAGTCCTGTCCAGATGCGGCGAGGCAGGGACGCCTGATCACCTACCCACTGCATGCTGGCCGGACGCATGCCATCCTGAACAACCACTGCTTGGGTGTCGTCCTGCGAATGTGGGAGGAGCGCGCAAATATTTGCTGCTTCTGGGTGCTGCAATGAGCGCCCTCTCTCCTATCCCGCCAGGGGCGTCGTATAGCCTGCAACCAGCTTGACGAGATCCGCCTGGCGCGCGGTGCCTGTTTTTTCAAACAACCGGCTGACATGCGTCCTAACCGTGCTATCGGCGACGCCGAACGCCATAGCGACCTCAGGAACGCCACCGACCTCGACGATGGCCAGCAACACGCGGAGTTCGGTCGGCGTCAGCTTGAACGCGCTGCCGATGGCTCCGGGAATAGAAGCAACCGCCAGCGACGCCTTGCGAACGAACAAGGCCGCCGTGGCGGTGTAAACAATACCAGCACGCCGACGCGCGCCTGACGTGAGGGGCAATGCATGGGCCACATAGCGGTCGCCCTCCCTGCCGGTCAGCGGCAACGCGATGCCCCTTATACCAAGTGCGGCATCGCCCTGCGCCGCGGTGGCGAAGACATCTCGCAGGGTGCGGTCGACCTGAGGATCGCTGGCGACCAGCCGCCCGCCCACGGAACTCAGAATATCACGAGCGTCGAGAATGGCATTGCCGGCCGTATTGGCGTGAATGAGACGTCCACCGGGATCGACGAGATACATGCCAGCACCGAGCCCGTCCAGCGTGTCAACGAACGTCGCGAGTTCAGCGGCCTTGAACTCGAACATCTTGCCGATCACGACGGCACGCCTGATATGCGGCGCGATCAGCCTCATTTGCCGGCGCGCGTGCTCGTCGACGAGCCCATTTCGCCGGTGGCGGAAGACCCCGAAAATAGCTGTGCTGACCGTGGTCCTGTCGACAACCGCGCTGACAAAATCGACAAGCCCCTGGGGCTCGGCCCACTGCCGGTATAGTTCACTCTGGGTGAGTGCTGCGAAAGACATCAAATCGGTCGTCGCGATCGGCTGCTCGAGGTCACCGAGAAAGTGCCCCTCCGCGGAGGAATAAATCTGCCGAAAGAGTTCGACCCGCAACGGCACGTCAAATCCAAAGCGATGGGGCACCGTGGCGTGCTGGACACCGACGTCCTTGCAGAACAGCCCGCCTGCTGCGCCGCCAACGAATTGCACGATGCTGACGATGGCGTCTTCCCAACGAGAGGGATCGATGGCGGCATCGTAGATGACGCTGATCAGGTCGCTCAGTTGCTGCTGATCATCTGAATTGTCTTTCGACGATTCCGAAACCGACCGCGGATGTGAAACCCTGTTCATTCGAAGACGCGCCCCCGGTGTGAGGATAGCTGTGAGACAACTTAAAGCTTTTCCGCTGATAGCGAGCCGGTATCGCGCTCAAATCATTTTGATCGTGTCCCACCGGAGCCGCAGGGAATATCGGCCATCCTTCAAATGGAGGATGGTCATGCGGTCGGTGATCCTCTTGGCCGGACGCCGCAGGTTGAAATGAGTTGATCAGAACGCGATGCGCACGCCGCCCTGGCCGTGTCGATACGGCTGCGACCGGACGCCGCGCCGCTTGAATCCACCCCTGCTTGCGGACTGATTGGCCTGTCTTGACGAGCGTCTCGGGTCAGATGTCGGCGTCCTGGGACGCGGCGAAGCTTCGGCATGAAAGCGGGACGAGCATGGCCGCGTGACGGCGGTAGCGGCGATACCGGTTGCCGAACTGCTGGATCAGATCGTGCTCTTCCAACTGAATGCCGATCAGGATGTAGGCTGTGATGCCAAGCGAATAGACCAGATGACCGACCGTCATCGCAGGCGTGGCCCAGACTGCGAGCAGGATGCCGAGATAGATCGGATGGCGGACATACCGGTAGAGCAACGGCGTGCGGAATTTGGCTTCGGGCGGTTGTTTACCGAACAGGTGCATGAACACCTGGCTGAGGCCGAACAACTCGAAATGATTGAGAAGAAACGTGCTGACCACCAGCACGACCCAACCCAGCCAGAAGACGGCGTCGATCGCCCCCGCCGCGACCGGGTGGTTCACGGTCCAGACCGGCGTGGGGATCGGCTGCCACTGCCAGTACAGCAACAGCAGTGCAAAGCTGGCGAACAGCACGTAGGTGCTGCGCTCGACCGAAGCCGGCACGATTCGCGTCCACCAGCGCTTGAAGCCCTGACGCGCCATCACGCTGTGCTGGATCGCGAACACTCCGATTAGCAGCACATCGATAACAATGCTTGCCAGAACCGGACCAATGGCCCCGGAATCGATAGACTTTGGAGGAGCAGGTTCCCGGTGAAGCCAGTGAGATAGAGCAAGGCGACGAGCGTGACACCGTAAGCGGCAGTGCCGTAGAGGACCGCAACTAGACCTGCCATCAATCTTCTCCCAGAGAGTTCATTTTTTTTGCATCGATTCGTTCGATAGCGGCGGCGGCTGCGGCGGTGCTTACAATGAAGAGATTTCGAGCAGCGACTGGCGCGGGTACGTCACCCCGGGGCCGCGGCGGTGATCCCGGATTCTGCACGGTGACCATCCAAGAGCTTGAATTCATCATCACGCCTTCAGGGCGGACGAATTGTTTCAACTCGTCCTTCAAGGCCGCCACCAGCGTATCAAACAAACGAGCAGCCTTCGGACCGGCTTCGCGATAAACCTCCCCTGCGGGACCGATCGCGAGCTGAAACGCGACCGCTTCGTCAAGATCTCGCCCGACCAAGACTTCGGCATCGATCCGTTCGAACCTGATGCCGCCGTAGCCGGCAATCATCAATTGCCGAGTCACGGCCTCGGGATCGGTCATAGAAAACGGTCCGGGCCCGCAGGTTGCAGCGTCTTCCCTGACGGGGGGCAGCTAGCGAAGCAGAACCTCCTTCGACAGTGTAAGCCACGGATTGTCCGCCCGTTCGCGCCAGACGACCATCGTCATCAGTCCACCCGGCTTGAGCGCAAATCGCAAGTTGCTCAAGCCAGCCGTTGGGTTTTCGAAGAACTGGGTTCCAAAGCGAGAGAAGCAAAAATCATGTACCGGCTCGAACGGATGGGTCTGAACATCCGCTTCGAGAAAGCTGAGATTGGTCACCCCTGCCTCCTTCGCATCTGCGCGGCCGACGTCGAGGAAGGCATTGCAGCAATCGAGGCCGAGGACGGATCCGGTCGGTCCGACGCGCCGCGCAAGTTCAATTGCGGTGTCGCCCCAGCCACATCCCACATCCAGGGCCCTGTCGCCGGCTCTGATCGGCAGCGACGGGAAGACTTTAGCGCTATGCAGGTGAAGGCCGCCGGCGAGGATGTGCCGCCACGCATTGAATTTCGGAGCCAGTACAGCGTTCCAGAAATCGATATACGGCGTGACGGTTGCGGTAGCCTGCGCGATGCTCATGATCGGGATATCCGTCTGCTTGGTTGCCATCCAGAACCCCGTCGTGGCGTCCCGCTTTTCCATTCTTCCGCAACCGGTTCCGCGTCCGCCTGACCGTCTGGACAGCGTCTCAAGGAAACGTGGAGGAATCGGTTGCTTGGCAGTTCATTCATGAGCCCCGTATAAGCGCGGGGACCGCCACGGTGAATGATCGCCCAGCCGGATCAGTTGACCGATCGTCCAAATCTGAGATTAGCCTAATGATCGATCCGCTATCGGAAGTGCTTCGATCGGTTCGCCTGACCGGCGGCATTTTTCTGGATGCGCGGTTCACCGCGCCGTGGAGCGTCCATACGCAGATCGTCGCTGAGGACTGCGTGACCTTCGCGGTCAAGCCCTCGCTGCTGATCGCTTACCACTTCGTCATCGCCGGAAAATTTCTGCTCAGCGTCGACAGCGAACCTACAGTCGAGGTGCGGGCCGGCGAGATCGTACTGCTGCCCAGAAACGATGTTCATACACTCGCCAGCGACGCGGGTCTGGTACCGACAAACGCGCGTCATCTCATTCAGCCGTCACCGGATGGGGGGCTGGCAAAAATTATGCACGGCGGAGGCGGTGAGCCGGCGCAAATCGTGTGCGGTTTTCTCGGCAGCGAGGAAACCTATAATCCGTTGATCGCGGCCCTGCCAAGAGTGCTGAAGCTCGACATTCGCGAGGGGGTCGCACGCGACTGGATCGAGGCTTCAGTGCGATATGCAGCCGGCGAACTGACGGCCGGCAGGTTCGCCTCGTCAAACCTGATGTCTCGGCTTTCCGAACTGCTGTTCGTAGAGGCGATGCGGCAATATTCCGTGACATACACCGATCAAGATGGAGGATGGCTGAAGGGGATTGCCGATCCGAAAATCGGACGCGCGCTCGCCTCCATTCATCATAACGTCGGGCTGCCGTGGTCCGCGGAAGTCCCTTGCGAGAGAAGTCTCGATGTCGCGGAGCGCCTTCGTCGACCGCTTCACAACCCTGATCGGGGTGCCACCAATCCGGTATCTGACCATCTGGCGGCTTCAGGCAGCCAAGGTGAGCCTACGAGAAACACGCAAGCCGATCGACCAAATCGCAGAGGAAGTGGGTTACGGATCCGGAGAAGCATTCAGCCGGGAATTCGGCCTGGCGCCTGCGCGATGGCGGCAACGCTGACAACGCAATTGATTGCGCAAGCGTCAAGTTTCAGAACGAGCCTCCATAGGGGGACGATCAGGAAATGATGCGTCGCCGTCGCGGCGAGAGCCGTAGCGGGTCAAACCGGCCCTGGACGGTCGGAATCGCACCTCTTGTCTATCTCGCACAGCGGAGCATGTGACCAGCTGATACGCACGTCCTAGTGCCCTCGGCGTGGACCTGGAGCACGGGCACGCGTCACGCACGCCAATTTCAGTGCGCACAAACCCGCGCGATATCGGCGACGGGTCGAGATCGGCGAAGGCACGCACATGGTCCTGCTGGAGAAGAACCGGTTGCAGGCCTTCGACGCGATCAATCAGTTTCTCTCGGAACAGTATGAGCATGACTAGCGCGATCTCCGCGGATCCCGCCGCGAGAAACACAGATGCTTCGCCTGAGCGCGACTCGCGCTTCCGGTTCCCGAATCGTCCGATCCTTGAGGACGATCGCATGCGCCGTCTACTATTCCGGAACCGTTTGACCGATCGCCCTCGCACTTCTGGGCGCATGCTGGGCAGACAAACAATGACCTGCATGGAGTAAAACTATCAAAGTTTAATGCGCTCTGTCGTTCTCATCGATCAAATTGGGGACGGGTTCTGAGTTATTAGGCGACCAATGCAGGCAGGATTTGCGTTCTCCAAGCTCGCCGACCGGTTGGCGAGCCTCACTCCCGTAACGGCCGACGATCTCCACCTGCTCGCGGACATGGCAAGCACAATCGCGCATCTCGGTTCGCGTCAGGCCGTTTTGCGGCATGGCGATGATGCCACCCAGTGCTGCCTGCTCCTTCAGGGATATCTGTCGTGGCAGGATGCAGAGAGTGCGGACGGGCAGATCACGTCAATCCATGTTCCCGGTGACATCGCCGATCTACACACGCTTTATCGTCCTCGCGTTGACGGCAACCTGATCGCGCTCGGCCCTGCCATCGTCGCTCTCGTGCCACACCGCTTCTTTCACGATTTGTCCGCGCGTTCGCCCGCGATGTCTCGCGCATTGCTGCTGATGCTGCTCACCACCCACGCCATTCAGCGCAACTGGACAGTGAACCTGGGTAGCCGTGATGCATTGACGCGCGTGGCGCATCTGCTGTGCGAGATCACCACCCGGCTGCAAAGCGTCGGCTTGGCGAGAGATTTCAGACTGCCGTCACCCTTCACCCAATCGGACCTTGCGGCAGCATGCAGCATCTCCCCGGTCCACGCCAACCGCACGATTCAGGAACTGCGACGATGCAATCTCCTGCAATGGCAGGGCAAGACGGTAACGATCACGGACTGGCAGGGACTCGTGCGGCTCGCAAGATTCGATCCGACTTACCTGAGAATTTTGTCCAGCCGCGACGATGCGTCGTCCTCGCGTCTCAGGCCACTTACGGCGGACCTTGCGCTCGCTTGAGCTCCTTTCGGACGACACCTTGGAAACTTGCGGAGCGTGCAATCAGGGCCTCCCGCACCTCTTCAAGGACGCTATCCCAGTTGCCTGGTGTCCTCTGATGAAACAGCCGCAGGCTCGGATACCAAAGGGAATGGGCCTCGGATGCCGGCCAGCGCCAGTCGCAATCCGCATGCAATAAGACCCACGCCTCACAGCCGAGTGCTCCCGCGAGATGGGCCACCATAGTGTCGACGCAAATGACGAGATCGAGCCGCTGGAGGAGATGACCGAGAACCGTAACGTCAGGCGTGCTGACGTCCCTCGCGCCGATCTCGGCCAGTTCGCACGTTCGGGCCCCGCGTTGCAGTGAGCAGAGCGTCACGCCGGGAACGGCAAGATGTCCCAACAGGGACGGCGGAACGGTCCTCCGCTTGTCCCAATTGCCGACTTCCCAAACCAGGCCCACGGCAAGGCCCCTGAGTTCGAGACCTCGGTCTTGCGGGAGCGCTGGTTCGACCTTGGTCGGCAACGACAGGTAAGGTGCGCGCATCTCGACCTGCTCTCGCCTCGCCCTTATGGCATGCGGCACCTCCATAATCTCGATATCGACCTCGAAGTCGACCTCAGGTGCACCATCATGGAGCGCGAAGGCCCGATCGACGCCAGCCGCTCGCTCGACCAGCGGCAGAAGCTCGCCCTGGCACCAGACCGTGACGCGGCGCGCGACGTCACGAAGCGGCCGCATGAAGCGCAGGAACTGGATAGTGTCGCCGAGCCCGTGGTAGCAGCGGACCAGCACATCCTTGCCCCTCAGTTCCTCACCACGCCAGATCCGCTGCAGGTGACGCGGCCCGGTGTGCTTGGGTGGATACGCAAGCATTGCCAGATCGCGGTCATTGATTGCCCAGGCGCGTTCGAAGTCGCCTGCCCGCATCGCCTCGGTCCAGCTGCCCGACACGTGGCGATCCAACTAGCGCCGTACGAATTTGTGAAAGCGGCTCGGCTTCCCATCCTTGGTCTGGTCCTGATGGAGGAAGGCAATGCCGGCCTCGTCGAACTTGGCGAAGAATTCGTCCCAGCTGATCCGATCGAGACCTTCGTCGGGCGGATCGAAATCGATGCGCAGGATACCGGCGTGTCCGTCCTCCTCCGTGGCCTTGACCGTTGCAGGCTTTCCGCCGCGCTCCTCCGCCCATTTCCGGATCACATCATGGCTGGTGGTCTGCTGGGCTTCGCTGGTTTGTGATTTGGATGACATGTGACACCTCGATTGCTGACAAGGAGCGAGCGACGGATCGGCCCTCGCGTCGGACTGTTTCGCCGTGAACGCCGGGCGCGAGCATTTGTTCTTTCGTAGGCCGGACTCTCTCAAAACATCATCTTCTTCATCTTCATCATGGAAGCTTTTCGTTCCCACCAACCCGCCCGGGATTCTATCCCAGGTTAAGCGCGCGAGATTTTTTCGGCCGGAATCCGACGTGAGGCGGACATAGTGCAGTGAGTTCAGGAACGAACATACGTTCCCCACGTTCGCCGACGTACTTACGTCAACACTGCATCTCTTCAACACTGCATGCCTTAACGCTGCACGTCTTCCGGAGGGCCTCTAGCCATGCATTCTCGTCTTCAGGACAGGCGGCGCGTGCGCGTCGGCATCGTCGGTGTCGGCAATTGTGCGAGCTCCTTCGTTCAAGGGCTCTCCTATTACCGGGACGCCAAATCGAATGAACCGGTGCCTGGGCTGATGAACGCCGATCTCGGCGGCTACCACATCAGCGACATTCAGGTCGCGTCGGCCTTCGACGTCCATGCCGGCAAGGTCGGACGCGACGTGGCCGAGGCGATCTTCGCAGCGCCGAACAACACGCACCGCTTCTCCGACGTCGCCCCCACCGGCGTCATGGTCCAACGCGGCCCCGTCATGGACGGTGTCGGCCATTATCTAAAGGACGACGTCCCGATTGCGGATGTCCCGGAAGCCGACGTCTCCGAAGTGCTCGCGACCTCGCGCACGGACGTGCTTGTGTCCTATCTTCCCGTCGGCTCGCAGCGTGCGAGCGAATTTTACGCCGCGCGCGCGATCGAGGCCGGCTGCGGCTACGTCAATTGCATCCCCGTCTTCATTGCCTCGAATCCCGACTGGCGGCGGCGTTTCGAGGATGCAGGCCTGCCGATCGTCGGCGACGACATCAAGAGCCAGGTCGGCGCCACCATTCTGCACCGTGTGCTCGCCAATCTCTTCCGTGAACGCGGCGTACGGCTGGACAGAACCTACCAGCTCAACATCGGCGGCAACACCGATTTCAAGAACATGCTCGAGCGCGAGCGGCTGACATCAAAGAAGATCTCCAAAACCCAAGCCGTAACCAGCCAGTTCGACGTGCCCATGGATGCCGATAATATCCATGTCGGCCCGAGCGACCATGTGCCGTGGCTGACCGACCGCAAGCTGGCCTTTATCCGCCTGGAGGGCACCACGTTCGGCGGTGTTCCCTTGAGCGCGGAAGTCAAGCTCGAAGTCTGGGACTCCCCGAACTCGGCGGGTGTCGTGATCGACGCGGTCCGCTGCGCCAAGCTCGCCATGGACCGCGGGCAGGCCGGCGCGCTGACGGGCCCCTCGAGCTATTTCATGAAGTCGCCGCCTCAGCAGTTCACGGACGAAGAGGCCGGACGGCGAACGCGCGCCTTCATCGACGACAAGGCGTATACCTGATGGCGAAGATCATTCATCTGATCCGCCACGGGCATCATGCCCTGCTCGGCCGCACGCTCTGTGGCCGGATGAAGGGCGTAGAGCTCGATGATCTCGGCTGCGAGGAAATCGCGCGATGCGCCGATACTTTCACGCCCCCGCCGAGCATGGTTCAGTCGAGCCCGCAGCGGCGCTGCATGCAGTCGGCCTGCATCCTGGCGGCGCGCTTCGGCTTGCCGGTCGAGATCGTGCCGGCACTCGACGAGCTCGACTACGGCGAATGGACCGGACTGTCGTTCGAGGCGCTCGCCCGGGATCCCCGCTGGTCGCGCTGGAACGAACAACGCGGAACGAACCGCCCGCCGGGGGGCGAAAGCATGCGGTCGCTTCAGAAGCGCGTCGTCGCCCATCTGGAGCAGCTGCGCAACGATCATGGTAGCGGCACCGTCGTCGTCGCCGTCAGCCATGCCGAACCGATCCGCGCGGCGCTGCTGCACTATTCCCGGAAAGAGCTCGACGACTTCCTCTCGATCGAGATCGACCCCGGCAGCGTCAGCACCCTCAGCGTGGACAATCGCGGACTCAAGATCACCGGGATCAATCAGCGGGTGCCAGCGTGAAGATCGTCATTTTCGGCCTGACAATTTCCTCGTCCTGGGGCAACGGTCACGCCACCCTGTGGCGAGGGCTTTGCAAGCATCTCGCGCGAGCCGGCCACAGCGTCGTCTTTTTCGAGCGCGACGTGCCCTACTACGCGGGCGCGCGGGATTTGCACGAACTGCCCGGCGGGCAATTGCGACTGTTCTCGAACTGGGACGATGTGCTGCCTTTGGCGCGGAGCGAAATCCGTGATGCAGATGTCGCGATCATAACGTCCTACTGTCCCGACGCGATCGCCGCGACAGAGCTTGTCCTGTCCGAGGGTCGTGCGGTGCCCGTGTTCTATGACCTCGACACGCCGGTCACGCTGACGAAGCTGATGGCCGGCGAGGCCGTTCCCTATATCGGGCCGCGCGGCCTGCGGGATTTCGCCCTGGTCCTGAGCTTCACCGGCGGCTCCCGCATCTGCAACGAATTTCGCGACAGGCTCGGCGCCTGCAACGTCCGCCCGCTCTACGGACACGTCGATACGGACATCCATCGGCCGGTGCCGTCGCAGCCGCATTACCGTGCGGATCTGTCCTATCTCGGCACATATTCGCAGGATCGCCAGCGCGCACTCGAGGCTCTGTTCGTCGAACCCGCACGTAACAGGCAGGATCTGCGCTTCCTGATTGGAGGTGCACAATATCCGGAAGATTTTCCCTGGTCGCCAAACATCTACTTCGTGCAGCACTTGCCGCCGTCGGAGCACGCGGCGTTCTTTGCGTCATCCCGGCTGACACTCAACGTCACGCGCCGCGCCATGGCCGAGATGGGCTGGTGCCCCTCCGGCCGCCTGTTCGAAGCCGCTGCCTGCAAGGCCCCGCTGCTCAGCGACGACTGGCCGGGACTCGATGAATTCTTTGTACCTGGGCAGGAGATCCTGATCGCATGCGATGCGAAGGACACGCTTGCTGCGTTGACGATGGCCGACGCCGAGCTTCAGCACATTGCCGGGCGCGCCTATGAACGGACCATGGATCAGCACACATCCGACAAGCGCGCAGCCGAACTGATTTGGCTGCTCGAGCAGACGGCATCGCTCGGCGCGCGCCGACAGCAACCCGAGGAGGCCTGATCATGTGGGGCATCGTTCCGGCCGCGGGCCGCGGCAGCCGCATCCAGCCGCTCGCCTTCTCCAAGGAGTTGCTTCCGGTCGGAAGCCAACGGGACGACGGCATCGACCGTCCGTGCGCCGTCTCCGAATATCTGCTGGAGCGGCTGATCCTTGGGGGCGCCGACAAGATCTGCTTCGTGATCTCCCCCGGCAAATCGGACATCCTCGAATATTTCGGCGATCATTATGGCAGCGCCCAGCTCGCCTATGTCGTGCAGCCCGATGCGTCGGGGCTGTGCGATGCCGTGTTCAGGGCGGGCACGGTCGTTGGCCACGACGAAGACGTCCTGGTCGGACTTCCGGATACCGTATGGTTCCCAAAGGCGGCCTTGCAGACGTTGCCGGCCGCCGACCTGTCGTTTCTGCTGTTTCCGGTCGAACATCCCGAGTTCTTCGATGCCGTCGTGCTCGACGGCGATCGCGTCACGGAGATCCAGGTCAAGCAGCCGGATGCGGTGTCGAGATGGATATGGGGCGCCTTCAAGATGTCCGGCCACGGATTTCGCGAGCTTCAGTCGTTGTGGACGAAGCGCGACCGCCGCGATGAATATTTCGGGACGCTCGTCAATGCCTACATCGCGGGCGGCGGCCAGGGTCTCGGCGTCAAGGCCGGCGAATCCTATGTCGACGTCGGCACCATCGATGGCTACCGGACGGCAATGGCGTTGCTCGCGGAAAGCTCCGCCGGGAACGGACGCTCTCGACTGCTGGCCGGCGGTTCGCCGGAGGCAATCCGCCCTGCCTCCGCAATGAACAATGGAGTGACCGCATGAGCAGAGGCGCCCTCTCCCGCGAGGAAATCCGCCAGCGCGTCGATGCGCTCGGGCCATGGTTTCACAATCTGGACCTGAACGGCGTGCCGACAGCGCCTTCACACTTTCTCGGCGACTATCCCAACGTGAAATGGCGCCGCTTTTCCGGGATCATTCCGGACCGCCTCGAAGGCAAGACCGTGCTCGATATCGGCTGCAATGCCGGTTTCTACGCCATGGAGATGAAGCGGCGCGGCGCCGAGCGCGTCCTCGGCCTGGACACCGACGACGAATATCTCGCGCAAGCCCGCTTCGCGGCCGAGGTGAACGGGCTCAGGATCGAATTCCGCAAGATGTCAGCCTATGATGTCGGCCAGCTGCGCGAAAAATTCGATCTCGTGATCTTCATGGGCGTGCTCTACCACCTGCGGCACCCTCTGCTGGCACTCGACCTGATCCACGAGCACGTGGCTGACGATCTCCTGCTGTTCCAGTCGATGCAGCGCGGCGACAGCCGCGTGGATTCCCTCGACAAGAACTATGACTTCTGGACCACCGATCAGTTCGATTCCCCGGGCTATCCAAAGCTGCACTTCATCGAGAACAAATATGCCGACGACCCCACCAATTGGTGGGTGCCGAACCGCGCCTGCGCCGAAGCCATGCTGCGCAGCGCCGGCTTTGCGATCGCGGCGCATCCGGAAGAGGAAGTCTATCTCTGCAAACGGGTGACAAGGCCGCAGGCGGAAGGTCCGGTTTATCCGTCGCGGGAGACTGGCCGATGATCGAAGCCGCCAAGATCTGGAACGAGCCCAACAACAAGTCGCACTGGGACATCCTGATCGATCCGGATTGGACCATGTTCGCGAGCCTGTCGCTCGCTGCCGGAAAGGCGATCCGCAGCGCGCATCCCACACTCCCACGTGTGCTTGGCGGCATATCGCCGATCGATCCGTCCTTCCTGCGCAACATGCAGGCGCGCGGCGTACTCGATCATGTCGATGTCGTGGCCGTGCACGGCTTTCCGCTGGACTGGAACCTGTGGCAGATCGCGGAATGGCCGGCCAAGATCGACGAGATCAAGGCCGTCACCCCGCTGCCTGTTTGGGTCACGGAGGTGGGAGTCTCGTCTTTCGGCGCCGAGGAGGTGCAGGCTTGGGGCCTGACCCGAACGGCGGAGTTGTTGATCGGCCGCGCTCCGCGCATTCACTGGTACAGCCTCTACGATCTGCCTTCGAGTTGGGAGGCCACGACCCGGCACAAGGAAGCTGAAGGTTCATCCTACTACAGGCATTTTCACATGGGCCTGCTACGCGAGGACGGAACGCCGAAAGCCTCGGCGGACCTGTTCGCCCAATATGCACCTGCGATGGGCCTGTGCCAGTGGTTTCACTTCGAGGACCACCGCCTCGACGACGCCGTGCGCTGGATGCGCCGGCTGGGCGTGCAGCATCTCAGGACTGGCCTGTCCTGGGCCGACAGCTTCCGTCCCAATGCGCTCGACTGGTTCGATCGGCAGATGGACGCGCTGGCCGAGTTTCAGGTCACGGTGACCTTCTGCTTCACCCCGGAACATCGGGGTATCGAGCCTCATCACACCAGCCCGCCGCTCGACGTGAACGAGTTCGCCGAGTTCTGCGCGCAGATGGTCGAACGCTATTGCGCGAAAACCGGGCTCGCGCCGTCCGCAGCGTCTTCGCGCCCGGCCATCTCGGAGCCGACATGCGTGCCGTGATCCTGGTGATGGACTCCGTCGGGATCGGCGCCGCGCCCGATGCCATCAATTACGGCGACGAGGGTGCCGATACCGTCGGCCACATTGCCGAGATGTGCATGGCCGGCAATGCCGACGGACCGCACCGGGAGGGGCCGCTTCAGCTTCCCAATCTGGTTGCGCTCGGCCTTGGCCAGGCTTGCCGTCTCGCCACCGGGCGCGTGCCGCCGGGGCTCGATGGCCCAACTGAGCATGCGCGATTTGGCTGCGCGAGCGAGATCTCCAAAGGCAAGGACACGCCCTCGGGCCATTGGGAGATCGCCGGCGTGCCGGTGCCATTCGACTGGGGCTATTTTCCAAGAACCAAGCCATGCTTCGCGCGCGACCTGACGGAGAGCCTGTGCGAACAGGCTCGAGTGCCCGGCATCCTCGGGAACTGTCACGCCTCCGGCACGGAGATCATCGCCGAATTCGGCGAGCGTCACATCAGAACGGGCGAACCGATCTGCTATACATCGGCCGACAGCGTGTTTCAGATCGCAGCGCACGAGGAGACGTTCGGTCTCGAACGCCTCTATGAGGTCTGCCGTGTTGCACGCCGACTGGTCGACCCCCTCAACATCGGGCGCGTCATCGCACGCCCCTTCATCGGCACGTCGGTAGGTGACTTCAAGCGAACAGCGCACAGGAAGGACTTCTCCGTCCCCCCGCCGGAGCGAACGATCCTCGATCTTGCCGAGAGCGCAGGCCGTGACATCGTAACGATCGGCAAGATCGACGACATCTTCGCCCATCGCGGCACCGGGAGGAACCTGCGCGGCGATGGCAACCAAGCGCTGTTCGATGCCACGTATGATGGGCTGGCCTCTCTCGCGGAGGGCGGGATGTTGTTCGCCAATTTCATCGATTTCGACACGCTGTACGGCCATCGCCGAGATGTGGCAGGCTATGCAGCGGCGCTCGAAGCCTTCGATGCGCGAGTTCCGGATCTTTTGAACCGCCTGCGCGAGGATGATCTCCTGATCATCACGGCTGATCATGGTTGCGATCCGACCTGGAGCGGTACCGATCACACGCGGGAACAAGTGCCGGTTTTGGCGTGGAGCGCGCGGTTAACTTCTCCGATCGGCAAGCGCGCCGGATTTGCGGACATCGGCGCGACGGTCGCGAGCCATCTCGAGCTGCAGGCACCGGGTCACGGCGTGTATTTTTAGCCTGCTGCACCGCGCAGATTCACCTGGGTTATTGATCCAGGTTAGAGAAATTTTCGTTTGTAGGTTTCGCAGGAACGAACATTCCTTGCACCGCTTCTACTTCCAAATGTGACTGGCGCGCCGGTCGCTCGACCAGAACAGCAGCGCGCTTTCATTCTCATCACGGATTGATCCCGCAGGATCGATCTTACGGCGGCACGGAGCGGTGAATGACGCGAGTATTGATCACTGGAGGTGCGGGATTCATCGGATCGCATGCAGCGGACGCGCTGCTCGCGGCCGGCTACGAAGTCCGCCTGCTCGACAATCTCTCGCCGCAGGTCCACGGAGGCAACCGCCAGCGTCCCGCCTATCTTGCCAAAGACGCGGAGCTCGTCGTCGGTGACGTCACCGACGCTCTCGCGGTCGATCATGCGTTGCGCGGCACCGACATGGTCCTGCATCTCGCATCAGCGGTCGGCGTCGGCCAGAGCATGTATGACATCGAACCCTACGTCAGAACCAACGAGCTCGGTACCGCCGTGCTGTTGCAAGCACTATCCAAGCGCCCGGTCGCGCGGCTCGTGGTGGCCTCGTCCATGAGTATTTACGGCGAGGGCCTTTACCGGAGCGCCGATCAGAGCGTGGTCGCCTGCGAGGAGCGGGCGGTCGAGCAGCTTCGCCGCGGCGATTGGGAGCTGCGCGATGCCGCTGGCAACCCGCTCGATCCCGTCCCTACGCCGGAGACAAAGCAGCCTTCGCTGAGCTCGATCTATGCGCTCAACAAATATGCGCAGGAGCGCATGTGCCTGATCACAGGCAAGGCGTATGGCATTCCGACGGTGGCGCTACGCTTCTTCAATGCGTTCGGGCCACGTCAGGCCCTGTCCAATCCGTATACCGGCGTACTGGCCATCTTCGCCGCCCGGCTGCTCAACGGCCGTCCTCCCCTCGTGTTCGAGGATGGCCGGCAGCGCCGCGACTTCGTCCATGTCCATGACGTCGCCCGCGCCTGCCGGATGGCGCTGGAGGCGGAGCATGCGCAGGACGTCTTCAACGTCGGCTCTGGTCAGAGTCGCACCATTTTGTCGGTCGCGGAGGATCTGGCCGAAGTCATGGGGCGCCGCGACATTGCGCCCGAGCTGACGCGGAAATATCGCGCCGGGGACATCCGGCACTGCTTCGCCGATATGGGAAAATCCCGCGACGTGCTCGGCTTCGAGCCTCGCGTCGCATTCAGGGACGGGCTCGAAGAGCTGGCGGAATATCTCGCCGACCAGATCGCCGACGATCAGGCGGAGCGAGCCACCAAGGAGCTGCAGCAACGAGGATTGGTCGCGTGATGAGTGAACGAGACAACAGACCCGTCCTGATCACCGGCGGCTGCGGGTTTATCGGCTGCAACCTCGCCGACCGCCTCGCGGAGCGCGGCGAGCCGGTGCTGATCCTGGATAACCTCGCCCGCACCGGCGTGCGGGAGAATGCGCAGTGGCTGAAGTCCCGGCATGGCGACCGGGTCACAATCACCGTGGCCGACATTCGCGAGCCGATCCCGGTGATCGACGCCGTACGCGAAGCCCGCGCCGTGCTGCACTTGGCCGCCCAGGTCGCCGTCACCGACAGCGTGAGCGATCCGGCCGCCGATTTCGAGATCAATGCGCGTGGCACATTGAACGTGCTCGAAGCCGTGCGCCTCCACAACAACGCCGCACCGATCGTGTTCGCCTCGACCAACAAGGTCTACGGACGCCTGATCGATGATGGCGACATCGCGCTCACCGGCCGCCGCTACACGCCGAAAAGCGGCCTGCTGGCGGCCGGCATCTCGGAAAATGCGCCGCTCGACTTTTACAGCCCCTATGGATGCTCCAAGGGAACGGCGGATCAATACGTCCACGACTATGCGCGGGTCTACGGCCTCCAGACCGTGGTAATGCGCATGAGCTGCATCTACGGGCCCCGTCAATTCGGCACCGAGGATCAGGGTTGGATCGCGCATTTCCTGCTCAGCGCTATCCGCAGCAAAGAGCTGACGATCTATGGCGACGGCCATCAGGTCCGCGATGCGCTTCACGTCTCCGACGCGGCCGCGGCCTGGCTCGCCGTGCTCGATGGCATCGCGCTCGCCCGTGGGCGCGTATTCAATCTCGGCGGTGGTCCGGCCAACGCGATCAGTCTGCTGGAATTGATCGACCGCATCACCGATCTGACCGGCCGCAAGGTGGCCTATCGCTTTGCCGATTGGAGGCCCGGCGATCAGCCCTGGTACGTGACCGACACGCGCGCGCTCTCCAGCGCGCTCGGCTGGGCACCTCAGATTTCATTCGCAGACGGACTCCGATCCCTTCACACCTGGCTGGCCGGCCGGTTCGGATCGTCACAAGACAACCGCGAGGCGCTCGCATGACGCGTGTTGCCCTCATCAACCCAAACTGGGACTTTGGCGGCAGCATCTATTTCGGCTGCCGATCGCCTCACCTTCCGCTCGAACTCGGGATCTCCGAGCACTACCTGAAGGCGGCCGGGCACAAGACGCTGCTGCTCGACGCCCACATGTTTGACCTTTCTCTCACCGAGATCGAAGCCGAGCTGCGCGCGTTCGGCCCCGACCAGATCGTCATCACGACAGCGCCGACCTATCTGTTCTGGCGCTGCGCCCCTCCCGAGCTCCGCGTTCCGCAGGAGCTTGCGATGGCGGTGCGCGACTTGGCTCCGATCCTCATCGCGGTGGGTCCCCATGGCTCGACCGTGCCAAGGGCGGCGCTTCGAAAGCTCGGCACCGACATCGTCGTGATGGGCGAGTGCGAGGCGTCCTTGCTGCGTCTAGCCAATGGCGAACGGGACTTTCCGGGCTTGTGCTTTGCCGATGGCGCATCGCTCCGCGTCAATGGCGGCCCGCAGGCCGTCGCGTTCAAGGATCAGCCGCCGCTCGACTGGCCGGAGGAGATGATCCGGCGACACCACCATCACCATCACCGCTTCGAAGCCGAGCCGCAGGCGCCAGGCGCCGAGGTCGAATCATCCAGGGGATGTCCGTACAACTGCACGTTCTGCGCCAAGGAGAACTTTCGCAACGCCTACCGCAAGCGGCCCCCCCTTATCGTTCTCGAAGAGATCGACGGTCTGCGCCGTCAAGGCATCGAATATGTCTATTTCATCGACGAGATTTTCCTTCCGAACGCGGAGCTGCTGGAAGGGCTGACCACACGCGGACTGAAGTTCGGGGTGCAGACCCGCATCGACCTTTGGAAGCCGGACATGCTGGCTCTGCTCGGCCGCGCCGGCTGCGTCTCGATTGAAGCCGGCATCGAAAGCCTCACCGTCGAGGGTCGCGCCGCGCTCGCCAAGAACTGCAAGATGACGACCGACCAGCTTGCCGAACGGCTGGTCGAAGCGCGCCGTCACGTTCCTTTCGTCCAGGCCAATTTGATCGAAGTCCCCGAGGACGATGACCCCATCGTGCAGCGCTGGCGTCGCACCATGCAGGATGCCGGCATCTGGGCCAACGATCCGGTCCCGCTGTATCCCTATCCCGGGTCGCCGGATTATCGAAAGCTGTGGGGCGAGCCCGACGATTTCGCCTGGGAGCGCGCACACCGGCACTATCTCGCGATGTTCGACCAGTTCAGCGACGTGCAGAACGATCGCCCGGTCCCGCTCGAGGCTCTCGAACTGCAGGTGGCATCATGAGCCGCAGCTCGCAGCTCAGAATCCTGATGACGACCGATACTGTCGGAGGCGTCTGGACCTACTCGTCTTCTCTAGCTTCGTCCCTTGCTTCGAAGGGCGCCGACGTTACCCTGGTGACGATGGGCCCGCGCGCGCAGGCCGGCCAGCTAGAGATGCTGCGTGGTTCGCGGGTCCGCCTGATCGAAACGGACCTTGCACTCGAATGGCAGGATCCGGAAGGCCAAGATCTGGTCCAGGCCAGGCGCGTCCTTGCGAAGCTCGAGGCCGGAATCGTGCCTGACGTCGTTCACCTCAATAGTTTTCGCGAGGCGGCCTTCGCCTGGCGCGCTCCTGTGATGGTCGTCGCGCATTCCTGCGTCAACTCCTGGGGGCACGCCTGCCACGATACGAGCTGGCTCCGCGAACCGAAATGGCGCAGCTACACCGAACGGGTAACGGCCGCACTCGACACGGCACAGGCCTGGGTTTGTCCCAGCCAGTCCTTCCACGATGACATTGCGGAAATTTATCGGCCTCGCTCGCGCGGCATCGTGATCTGGAATGGAATTGGCCCTCAGGGCTTTGCGGGACGGAAGCAAGACGTGATCTTTGCGGCGGGCCGGCTCTGGGACCGCGCCAAGAACATCGAGGTCCTGGCGGCCGCGGCGCCTGGGCTGGACTGGCCCGTTCAGGTCGCGGGCCCGGCGGATGAGTGCCCTTCGGCTTCCATCACCTGGCTCGGGCATTTGCCTCACGAAGTCATGCGCGCGCATTTGCGGCAGGCCGGCATCTTCGCCAGCCCCGCGCTCTATGAGCCGTTCGGCCTCTCCGTTCTGGAAGCCGCGGCGGCGGGATGCGCTCTCGTCCTGTCCAACATTCCGACTTTCAGGGAATTGTGGAGCGGGGCCGCGCTCTTCGTCGATCCCACCGACAGCAAGGCGCTGCATCGAGCGCTCGCAGGTCTGTGCACCGACGATCGCGAGCGGGTGAGGCTGCAACGTGCCGCCTTTGAGCATTCCCTGACCTACTCGCTGACCCGAACCACGAGCGCCTATCTCAGCCTCTACGAGGAGCTGCTTGCCGTCCATCACGCGCCTGCCCCCATGGAGGTACGCGCATGAAATGCGTTCTATTCTATCACGCGTTCACCTCCTGCTGGAACAACGGCAATGCCCATTTCCTGCGCGGTTATGCCCGCGAACTTCACGCGCTCGGTCATGAGGTCGTCGTGTTCGAGCCGATCGACGGCTGGAGCCGATTGAATGCGATCCGCGAGGGTGGCAGTCAGACGATGGAGGATATTCCAACGCTGTTTCCCGGCATCGGCATCCGCCGCTACGACGCCTCCCTTGATCTCGATGAGGCATTGCACGGCGCCGATCTCGTCATCGTCCACGAATGGAATTCGCCTGATCTGATCGCAGACATCGGATCGAGACGGGCTCACGGCGCGCCCTTCACGTTGCTGTTCCACGACACCCATCATCGCGCCGTCAGCGCACCGGACGAACTCGCGCAGTTCGACCTCGACGGCTTCGACGGTGTGCTCGCCTTCGGCGAGGTCCTTCGCCAAATATATCTGAAGCTCGGCTGGGCGGACCGAGCCTTCACCTGGCACGAGGCGGCCGACATCGCCCTGTATCATCCGCTGCCGCATATCGAGCGCACCGACGATGTCGTCTGGATCGGCAATTGGGGCGACGGCGAACGCAGCGCCGAGCTCAACGAATTTCTGGTCGAACCCGTGGCCGAGCTGAAGCTGCGCGCGGGCGTCTATGGCGTCCGCTATTCGGACGCAGCCCTCGCGACCATTCAGGCGGGGGGCATTCGGTATGGCGGCTGGCTGCCCGCACACTGGGCTCCCATCGCTTTCGCCGGCGCACGCGCGACTGTCCACGTCCCCCGCGGTCCCTATGTCCGCTTGCTACCGGGCATTCCGACCATTCGCATCTTCGAGGCGATGGCGTGCGGCATTCCAATGGTCTCGGCCCCCTGGTCGGACGCGGAAGGCCTGTTCCCGGAAGGTGCCTATCTCAGCGCCTCCGACGGCACCGCAATGAAGCGGGCGCTTCGTGCGCTCCTCGATGACCGGGAATTATGGTCAGCCACGGTGGAGACTGGACTCCGAGCGATCAAGGAGCGTCACACCTGCCGTCACCGGGCGGAGCAGCTTGTCGGCATCGTGCAGGACCTCAGGGCTTCAAGCCACGCGACACAGCCCCTGCGATACATCGGAGCCTCCGCATGAAGATCTGCTTCTTCGGATCCAGCCTCGTCTCATCCTACTGGAACGGTGCCGCCACCTATTACCGCGGCATGCTGAAGGAGATTGCGGCCCTCGGCCACGACGTCACATTCTTCGAGCCCGATGCCTTCGAGCGCCAGGCCCATCGCGACATCGACGATCCCGACTGGGCGAAGGTGGTGGTCTACGCCGCGACGCCCGAGGGCTGGCGTAGCTCGCTTGAGGAAGCCGCCCGCTCGACCGACATGCTGGTCAAAGCCAGCGGCGTCGGCGTCTTCGATCGGGAGCTGGAGAACGCGGTCGCCGACATTCCGTCGAATGCAATGCGCATCTACTGGGACGTCGATGCCCCCGCGACGCTGGAGTCCGTGGCGGACAATCCAGACCATCATCTGCGCCATGCGATCCGATCCTACGACATGGTTTTGACCTATGGCGGCGGCGATGCTGTCGTATCCGCTTATCGCGGCATCGGCGCGCGAGACTGCGTGCCGATCTACAATGCGCTCGACCCCGCCACGCACTTTCCGGCGCCGCCCAATCCACACTTCACGTGCGATCTGAGCTTGCTGGCAAACCGCCTCCCGGACCGCGAGCAGCGCGTCGAGCGGTTCTTTCTCGACGTCGCGCGCCAATTGCCCGACAAAACGTTCGTGCTCGGTGGATCGGGGTGGGACTCCAAAGACACGCCATCCAATCTGCATAAGGTCGGGCATGTCGGGACCGGCGACCACAACGCGTTCTTCGGCTCCGGTCTGGCTACGCTGAACGTCAATCGCGACAGCATGGCGCGCTACGGCTTCTCGCCGCCAACGCGCGTGTTCGAGGCCATCGGTGCCGGAGCCTGCCTGATCACCGACCAGTGGGACGGCATTGATCATTTTCTCGAGCCAGATCGCGAGGTGCTGGTGGCCGCGAGCGGGGCGGAGGTCGCAGAGCATCTTGCCGCACTGCGCCCCGAGCGGGCTCAGGCGATCGCAGCGCGCGCTCGTGCGCGCATTCTGAGCCATCACACCTACCGGCAGCGCGCCCGCCAGTTCAACGATCTCTTTGCCGCAAGCAGTTCGCGAATCGAGGCAGCAGAATGAACCTCACCATCGTCGTCGTCGGTCTTTCGGTTACTTCGTCCTGGGGCAACGGTCATGCCACGACCTATCGCGCCCTGATCGAAGCCCTGGCACGACGAGGTCACCACGTCACGTTTCTGGAACGCGACGTCCCCTGGTATCGCGAGCATCGTGATCTTGCCAAGCCTTCCGGTTGGACTGTCGAGCTTTACCAATCCTTGAAGGACATCCCGCAGCGTTTCGGAAAGATGATCCGGGATGCCGATCTGGTGGTCATCGGCTCCTACGTGCCCGACGGCATCGCGATCTCCGAATGGATCACGACCCACGCCCGGGGGATTACTGCCTTCTACGACATTGACACGCCTGTCACGCTTGCGAAGCTCGAGCAGGGCCTGAACTATCTGTCCGCGGCGATGATCCCGCGCTTCGACCTTTACCTGTCCTTTGCCGGCGGCCCGGTGCCCGGCATGATCGAGGAGAACTATGGCAGTCCGCTGGCTCGGGTGCTGTATTGCAGTGCCGACACCGACATCTACGCGCCGCAACGCGCGGAGAAGAAATGGGCACTTGGCTATCTCGGAACCTACAGCGAGGACCGGCAGCCGGTTCTGGAGCAGCTGCTGCTCGCCCCTGCTCGCACTCTCTCACGCGAGCAATTCGTCGTCGCCGGCGCGCAATATCCCGATGAGGTGGTCTGGCCCGCCAATGTCGCCCGGATCGAGCACCTCACGCCCAAACATCATCCGGGATTTTACGCAGAGCAACGCTTTACGCTAAACGCCACCCGCGCCGACATGCGCGCGCTCGGCTTCTCGCCTAGCGTTCGGTTGTTCGAAGCGGCCGCGTGCGGCACGCCCGTCATCTCGGACCGGTGGCCTGGAATCGAGACCGTCTTCGAGCCTTCCCGGGAAATCCTGCTCGCATCGAGCCCCCGCGACGTCGTGGAGATCCTGCGCGACATGCCCGAGGAGCAAAGGCGCACGATCGCGGAAAACGCACGGCGCCGCGTTCTGGCTGACCACACCTCCGACCACCGCGCCCGGCAAGTCGAGACCTACTACGCCGAGGCGTCGGTCCGCCGCCGCCGGAAAGCCCCGCAACTTCCCGCCTCGCGTCCCATGCAGGTCGCTCAAATCTGAAAGGCAGCACATGACAGTTCAGACCCGCATCAACGCGTCCCGCCGCTCTCCCACCGTTCTGGTGGCCGGCGGCGCCGGCTTCATCGGATCCCACCTCTGCGATGCGCTTTTGCAGCGCGGTCATACCGTGATCTGCCTCGACAACCTGTTTACGGGAAGGATCGACAACATCCGCCCGCTGCTCAATCATCCGAATTTTCGCTTCATCGAACACGACGTGCGCGATCCCATCGAGATCGAGGGCGACATCGACCGGATCTACAGCCTTGCCTGCCCAGCCTCACCCAGGCATTACCAGAAGGATCCAGTCGGCACGATGAAGACCTGCGTGCTCGGCACCATCAACATGCTGGAGCTCGCGCAACGGAAAGGCGCCCGGGTGCTGCAGGCATCGACCAGCGAGGTCTACGGCGATCCCGAAGTGCATCCCCAGCCGGAAACCTATCTCGGCAACGTCAATCCGATCGGGCCCCGGGCCTGCTACGACGAGGGCAAGCGGGCCGCGGAAACGCTGATGTTCGATTACCATCGCATGTACGGCGTCGAAATCAAGGTCGCGCGCATCTTCAACACCTACGGACCCCGTATGCTGGAGAATGACGGACGCGTGGTCTCCAACTTCATCGTGCAGGCGCTTCGCGGAGAGCCGATCACGATCTATGGAAGTGGTACGCAGACCAGGAGCTTCTGCTTCGTCGACGATCTCGTGCGCGGCCTCCAGCTGCTCATGGAGAGTCCATCCTCGATTACTGGTCCGTGCAATCTGGGCAATCCCCACGAGGTCACCATCGAGGCTATTGCGCGGGACGTGCTGGCGTATACGGAGTCAATCTCGCCGCTCCGATTCGAGGAGTTGCCGAAGGACGATCCAAAGCGCCGCAAACCGGTGATCGACACAGCCGTTCGAGCGCTGGGATGGCGCCCGCGCGTGGCGCTCAAAGACGGTCTCAAGGCGACGATCGCCTATTTCGCCATGCGCATGGCCGGGGAAGCGCCGGCACTTGTTCCGGCCATTGCACCGCGCAGGAGCGGACGTACCGGGGCACGCGGACAGCTAACGATCGCCGATGGGCAGTAAACGGCAGAACGAGCCGAGGAACGCGCGGAACCCGCGCGAACTCTCAAGCCCGTGTAGCAGCCGCGCCACGGGCCCACTTGCAGAAGTTCTCGAGATGGTACTGGTATTCGGAGATCGCGCGATTGGCCATCCGGATCCGGTTTTCCTGGCCTTCCTCGACCATCATGGTGATGCGCTGGGCCAGAAACACGCACGCCTCGAACTCATCGTGGATCGCCCCGCTGCGGGCCAGAAAGTCCCACGCGATCTCATAGGCCTGTTCGGCAGCGGGACTACGGTAGTCGCTGAAAATGATGTGCGCCATTACAGCCAAACGTGGATAAGAGGGTTCCGGTCCTGCGAGCCGATATGACCGCAGGCGGACTCGGCGGCCGAAGCCGCCGGTCTCGCCGTGGTGGGTGTGGAGTGCGATCAGGCCGCCTGGCGCTGATGCGCCAGATATTCCATTGTCACCTTCTCGACGTTCGAGTCGATCCAGGCGGCCATGCGCTGCTCCTCCTTCAGCGACGTCTCAAGAGGCTCCTTGGCCTCCGCGAACCCAGCGGCGCCGCAGAGGGCGAGCAAAGACTTGTATGCAGCAATCTCGAAATTCTCGAAGGCATTGTTGGCGAATGTGTTCTTGAGAATCTCGTCGCCGGCGACAGAGTGTGCCATGGCTTGCATGTTCGCCATCATGGATTGCGTCGTATCCTTGAGGCTGGAGGTGCTCTCCCCGCAGGCTTCCAGGCATCTCTCCAGCCGCTTCAGCTGCTCGTTGGTTTCCTGAAGGTGGGCGGCAACCTTGGCCTTGACCTCGGGATATTCGTCCAATCGTTCCGACTGACGTTCCATCAACTCTCGCGCCTGCACTTCCATCGCATGCGCATTGCGTAATCCAACCACGAATGTATCGCGGGCTGCGTTCGTCATTTCATGTTCCTCCATTTCACCGGCCTTGTCGCCGCCAACCGCAGTTTCGGTGGATCGTTCCTAGAGTGATCCGTGACGCCGACGCTGGGTTCCGGCCGCCGGACCCGAGGCTAACCTGCGATAACAGAACACAAATCCTCTACCGCCGCAGGAACGCTGCATACAGCCGACGGGTTTCCGGAGCGTGGTCGCATCGGCAAACGGCCGCAGCGCTCAGGAACAAAATGACAAACAGCTCTCCGCAAATTAGCAACCCAAGCCCTCCGCTTGGCCGGCCTGCACTTGGCCGTCCGGGCGAGAGACGGCCCGACAACACTTCCGATCCGTTCTTCATGACGATCCGCGACGATCTTGCGGACAAGGGCTTCTTCACGGCGAGCGCGGAGGAGCTGATCACCTGGGCGCGAACCGGGTCGCTGATGTGGATGACGTTCGGGCTCGCCTGCTGCGCGGTCGAAATGATGCAGATGTCGATGCCGCGCTACGACGCCGAACGCTTCGGCTTCGCGCCGCGCGCATCGCCGCGCCAGTCGGATGTGATCATCGTCGCGGGCACGCTCACCAACAAGATGGCGCCGGCGTTTCGCAAGATCTACGACCAGATGCCCGAGCCACGCTACGTCATCTCGATGGGGTCGTGCGCTAATGGCGGTGGTTACTACCACTATTCGTATTCGGTCGTGCGCGGCTGCGATCGTGTCGTGCCGGTCGACATCTACGTGCCCGGCTGCCCGCCGACCGCGGAGGCGCTGCTGTACGGCGTGATGCTGCTTCAGAGGAAGATCCGGCGGATCGGCACAATCGAGCGCTAGTGAGCTGACCAACTCGGACTTGAATGGACATGACGCAGATCCCGCTTCCCTCTTCCGCCGACGCGGAGCACGCGCAATCCGACCTCGACCGCAATGACAACACGCGGCAGATCGTCGCTGACGTCGCCTATCGTCAGCTCGCGATCGTCAACGTGATTTTCGTTGGCCTCGAAAACGCCGGCGACGGCAATTGGGTGCTGGTGGACGCCGGCATTCCCGGATCGGCTGGCGCCATCCGCTCCGCCGCGAAAGCCCGGTTTGGAGGAAACGGCCGGCCTTCCTGCATTGTCATGACGCATGGGCACTTCGATCACGTCGGCGTGCTCGAAACGCTACGGAATGAATGGCACGTGCCGGTTTATGCCCATGCGGCCGAGCATCCCTATCTGGACGGAAGCCAATCCTATCCGTCGGCCGATCCCAGCGTCGGTGGCGGGCTGCTCGCTCGGCTCTCTCCGCTCTTCCCGACAAAGCCGGTGGATGTCGCATCGCGCCTTTATGATCTTCCCTGTGATCACAGCGTGCCCTTCATGCCGGAATGGCAGTGGATCCATACCCCCGGCCATACCCCAGGGCATATCTCGCTCTGGCGCGAACGCGACCGCGTGCTGATTGCCGGCGATGCCTTCATCACGACGCGGCAGGAATCCGTCTACGCCGCAGTGACGCAAACGCCGGAGATGCACGGGCCCCCGATGTATTTCACCCCCGATTGGGGAAGCGCCAAGACATCGGTCCGCGCACTTGCCGCACTCGCTCCGGAGATCGTCGTCACGGGGCACGGCGCGGCCATGCAGGGGCCGCAGATGCGCGCGGCTCTCGATGCTCTCGCCCAACGGTTCGACGAAGTTGCCGTGCCTTCGCAATATCGACGCGGAGTCGTCGACGACAGAGCTTGATCACGCTGCACGGCTAGGAACGGTGGATGCTTCACATGATTGATCCGACATCGAAACCTCAAGGAGAAGACAGATGCGTAAGACAATCCTGACGATCTTTACGGCAGCAATGCTTGCAGGCGCTTCAGTCGGCGCAGCGTTCGCGCAAGGTGCTGGCGGTGGCGCCGGTGGTGGCGCAGGCGGCGCCGGTGGTGGGGCCGGAGGCGGTGCTGGCGGCGGCGCGGGCGCTGGTGCCGGGGCTGGCGGCGCAGGCGCAGGCGGTGCTGGAGCTGGAGATGGCGGCTCAGGCGGAACCGGCGGCGGCGGCGGCATCACCCATGTCGAGCGGGGCGGACAAGGTGCTTCCAGTCCTTCCGGCATGCGCAACGAAACGACCCCACCGTCCAACGGCGCCACGCCGCGTCGCTAGCGGTTCGCGGTTAGCAATCCTCCAAAGCGCGCCCTTGCTGTTGCGCGCATGAGAGCGGCCTCGGTGAGATCCTCTCCTCGCCGGGGCCGCATCGCGTTCAGGTCGCAATTAGAGGAGTCGGTAAACGTTGCACTTGGAACGCCGCTTCACGAGGCACGTTCAATGTTGAAATGGAGATTTCCATGAAGCATCGATTGCTCCTGGCCGCCGCCTCTCTCGCGCTCGTGACGGGCCTCGGCTCCCCAACGGCGGCCGTCGCACAAGACCGCTACTGCCTTCAGGGCCGCGTCTGGGGCTATCCGGGCAACTGCCAGTTCGCCAGTTACGCTCAGTGCATGGCGACTGCATCGGGAACGCACGCCTATTGCGGCGTCAATCCTCGCTATGCCTATGCACGGCGATATAGGGGATATCGGTGACCGGCCCAGGTGCAGACTGGTCATCGATCCTCCTTCTGACCGATCCCGCCGCTGAGCCGAGCGGCCCCGCGGCAGCAGAGCAAACGCTCAAGGCGCGCCAGGGACCGCTTTAGCTCTCTCGCTCGATACGCCGGCGGATGTCCAGCAAAAACTGGCTGACACCATCATCTGGGCTGACGCCGTCAGGCGACGCTATGGTGGTGATGCCCCAGTTCGCCAATACAGCCTCCTGCACCGGATTGCGCTGCGTGACGAACGCGAAGGACCTCGGTCGGTCCTGGCGGTGCCCGGACTCATCCCAACTCTGCCAAATCCGATGCAGCAGGAGCCGAATGTTGGGATCGGACATGCTGTATCCGATGAAAAGCAGCGTGCTGCCCAAGGCATCGGCGCGAAACCGGATATCGAGTGGCGAGTCGAACGCGAGCCGGTTGAGGAAGTCGGTCTCGGTCAAGACGAGCGAGGCATCGTCGTCGAAGTCGCCATGAAATTTGATGATGTGCGTGACGCCGGAACGGGCGCTTGCAATGTCCTTTGCGTTGCTGATCTTGGCATAGGGCTTTTCCAGGACCTCGAAGGCCGTCTCGAGGTTGCGGTCGTAGTTCGTGGTGTAAATGGTCGGAAAATCGAGCTCCACGATCAGCCGGTGGAGCCGTGAGGCCGCGATCCTGTCCGGGTCGACGCGCCAGTTGCGGTCGAGCCAGCTGCGGAGCGGGCCGATTCCGCCGCGCTTCAGCCGGTAGTACTCCGCCAGCATCTGATAGCCGCCGTGCATCCCAGCGATCACGTCGCGCTCAAGTCCAAGGTCATCCAGCAGATGGTCGATCAGAGATTGCCAGGACGGCAGGCCGACAGCCATCGAGACGCCGGCGCCGACGAACAGGATCGCGCAGCGTCGCTTGATCGCCGCGGCCAAGACCTCATGAGGCGGTCGCTCCTCGAATGCGAGTCCGGTCGGTTGCTGGTTCATCTACCTTGAATAACTGGACGAGACGCGGGTTCCTGGAGCCATGCCATCGCTCAGCGGTGAGGGGGCGGTCTTCTCCGTCTGCGCCGCGAAGCGGGCGATTAGACGACGAAGCTGCGCCTTGTGCACCAGACGGCCCGCCGTCTTCGGCGAGACCCAGATTGCTTCACGCTCTCCCTTTTCCGGCCACCAGCGCTCCTGCCCGTGGACCCTCATGGGAAAGACGGCAACGTTCATGGTCCGCTTGCGATCACCCTTCCGCTTGCGATGCTTGAAGGAGCCCAGCGCGCGCTTTGCGGTGACGCCGACGAGACCGGCCTCCTCGTACGCCTCGAGCGCAGCCGTACGGTGCGGCTCCGTCTTGCGCATCGGCGATCCCTTCGGGACACTCCACCTGCGCTTGCGCCTGGTCGTGATCAGCATCACGCGCAATTCGGAATTGTTCAGCATGAACGGCAACGCGGCGAATTGTTTCTTGCCCATCAGGCGCCTCCAGTTTGGTCGATAAGCCTACCCCGCAGCCATCGTTCCTTTATGCGCGAGTGTCCGTCCCCGATCAGAACTTCCGTTCGACCATCTTGAGGCGCAATCCGGAAATGGCTTCGCCCGGATTCAAGCCCTTGGGACACGCCTTCGCGCAGTTGAGGATGGTGTGACAGCGATAAATCCTGAAGGGGTCTTCGAGCTTGTCGAGGCGCTCGCCCGTCGCCTCGTCGCGACTGTCATTGACCCAGCGGGCCGCCTGGATCAGGGCCGCTGGGCCGAGGAAACGCTCGGAATTCCACCAGTAGCTTGGACAAGATGTCGAGCAGCAGGCGCAGAGGATGCACTCGTAGAGCCCGTCGAGCTTGGCCCGATCCTCATGGCTCTGTCGCCATTCCTTCGGTGGTGTGGGTGACACGGTTTGCAGCCAAGGTTCGATCAATGCGAGCTGTGCGTAGAAATTCGTCAGGTCGGGAACGAGGTCCTTGACCACTGGCTGATGCGGCAAGGGCAGCACGCGCAGCGGCTCGCCGTTCGGAACGTCCTCGCTCATGGACTTGGTGCAGGCGAGCGTGTTCTGGCCGGCGACATTCATCGAGCAGGAGCCGCACACGCCTTCGCGGCAGGACCGCCTGAATGTCAGCGTGGAGTCGATGTTGTTCTTGATCCAGATCAGACCATCCAGAACCATGGGCCCGCAATCGCTCATATCGACGAAGTAGGTGTCGAGCCGGGGATTGCGTCCGTCGTCGGGATTCCAGCGATAGACCTGGAATTCGCGCAACGATTTGCTGTCCGGCTTGGGCCAGATCCTTCCCTTTTCGACGCGGGAGTGTTTCGGAAGCCTGAACTCGACCATGTTACCTCCGGGAAGACATGAGGCGTGATAACCGCGCATCAGCCGGGATTGAAGCAGCGTAGTTGCAGAAGATCATCCAGCGACACACCCAACAGCACGATGCGAAAGGCCGGTGCTGTAGCGAGCATCAGCAGCAATATAAAAATGGCATAGACCAGAGCTGGCGAGGTCTCTCTAGCGAGGCTGTAGACTGCTTTCCGCATGGACCCTCCCTTGCGTGCCGGCGCGTGTCATGGCGGCGCCGATGACCAACATGGCCGCACCCCATAGCAGGAAGCCGATGTCCCAGAAGATGCGCTGCTCGTGAGGCACGGTCTCATTCACCTGGTGCAGCTTGAAGACCTCATGGTCAACCACGCCTTCAACCAGATTGAAGATGCCCCAACCGAGCAACACCGCGCCGAGACACTGGCCGCGCGACCAGTGGATGTCAGACCCGCGCGCCCGTTGCCACAGCACATACAGGCCGAGGAGCACAACAACATAGGCCGCGCTGTGGAAGATGCCGTCCCAGGTCGTGTTGAGCTTGACGTTGTCGATGGAGTTGAGCGGATACCAGCCGCTTAACATATGATGCCATTGCAGCAGCTGATGAAACACGATGCCGTCAAAAAACCCGCCCAGACCAAGCCCGAGAAGGACGCCCGCGGAAATCGGAAAGCTGCGTGAATTTCTGTGTTGCATGATTTTGCTCGTGCGCCGGTCGGCATCTGGATGATGGACAAACCGTCCTCAGTGCTGCCGTTCCTATGATCATGACGCACTTCCCGTGCCAATAACCTGCGTTAACCTGCGGGCTCGTGCCAGGATGCCGACATCAGGTGGAGCATCGCCCGGCTGCTTACGGCGGCGATAGGAACGTTCGAAACGGTCGCAGCGTCTTGTGAATCCAACATTGGAGATTCCACGTCGTATTTGCGATCAGATGGCACCCCGGCGAACAGCAGGTCGCATAGATGTCGCCGCCGATCATTCAGCGTCACCTGGCGATCCTGAGCAATCTCAGGGAAGTCGGCTAGAGCTTCACCAAGCGACAAACGAGCGACGGTGGCCGTGTGTGTCCGCCCACGTCAAAGTCTTCGATGATTCCAATCGCGAGGAGCCAATATGGCGTATGCCCTGTTCAAGGACGGCGAAAAACTGAGCCGGACGTTTTCAACCAAAGAGGAAACCCTGAAAAAGGCCGAAGACGCCGGTCTGGTCGAAAGCGGCGGGGGTCAGCCCAGGCTCGAGGATGACCTGAAGATCAAGCCCTGCTCGCCCGACCCCGAACCTCGAAGCGAGGACGACCTCGATTGGACGCCGGAAAACCCGGCGTCCTGATCGCCGATCTAACAGCCTTTGCAGATGCTCTTGATCTTTCGATCGACGTGGGAATCCTGAGAGTTCTCCGAGCGTATTTCGGCGTCGCCCGGGATCGACGGACCGGGTGTCGCAGTTCCGTCAATCCGTCCGCTGCTGGTCCCCCCTGCGGGATTGCCGGCCCGCCCGACGGTGGTCGATCCTCGCGGCCCGCCACCGCTCGATTGGGCCGTTCCAGCGGTGTTCGTGCCGGTAGCCGTCGTGCCACGCGAAGCCGCGGCCGCGTCGCCTGGATTGCCCAGGCTGGGCGATGCACCGCCCGTCTGGTTTGTAGCTCCTGCAGACCCAAGGCCTGCCGACCCAGGGCTTGTGGCACCGCCGGTGCCGCCGCTCGTGCTGCTCGCGCTTGCTCCGCCCGATCCTCCCGAACCGCCGCCACCGCCACTCTGCGCCGAGGCGGCCCCTATCGACGCGGTCGCCAGGAACGCGATCAGCATCAAGCTCGAAGTTGTCTTAGCCATTGCTCAGCTCCTCTCACGATCGTCGTGCGTGTGATGTTGATCGCGCTCACCACCGCCTCCCGAGACGTGTGATTTGCGGTCGTTGGTAGCCGTTCCGGGCGCAGGGCGCTCATGCTCGCGACCTCCCTTTTCGGGGTGCTTGCGATCCTGCCGCGAGGAGCCCGGACCACCGAAGCGTTCACTGTCTGAGTTCTTGTGTGGCATTCATCGGTCCTGCTGGTAGCCTTGGTTTGTCGTGTTCTGCTTGATGTTGCCGTGACGACCCTGGGTGTCGAAGTTCTCGCGGTCGGGGACTCTTTCATCCGTCTCGATCCTGGGATCAGATCCGGGTCCCTTGTCGCTGCGCTGCTCTGGCGGTATGGGGGGCAATTTGGACATTGCATGCTCCTTGTTTCGGTCTCGCGACCTCATGCGCTGGCAATGAGATGGGGCGGCGGTCGTTCCTGATCGATGCTGATGCATGCCCCTAGGAACGAACGATTCCTGCCCGTGTTGACCCCGCAGTTCATACGGAAGGCTTTTTGTTCATGGTCCAGGCTCTATCGCGGGAAACGGAGAAGGACGGCACCCGGAAGCTGATGATGGCGGGATCGCTGGCGTACGTTGATCGCGTGCCACCACACCGACAGATCGCAGAGAGGACAAGTTATGCCGAAAGCGAAAGCGCCTGAAAACGACCCGAGAGAAACACCGGTCGACGATCCGCGACAGCAGACGGATTTGCCAACCCACCGGCAGACGGACCAGCCTTGGCAGGGAAATCCCGAGAAGGAGCAGATCGACCCAAAGCGTCCCCCGATTGATCTGGAGCGATGGCAAAAGTCGAATACCCACTAGCTGCTACGCATGCGCTTCGTTCACGCGTCGAGCTCATGGATGGTGGGCCGCAGGTCGCCGCCCTCATCGAGATCGAGCGTTGCCAGCGTGATCGGCAGCTTGAATCGCCTTGGACCGGCGCTTCCAGGATTCAGGAAAAGCACTCCGTTGATCGTGTTGACCTGCACCCGATGCGAATGTCCTGATATCACCACGTTCACACCGGTTGCCGCGGGGTCGATGGCGAGCGCCTTGAGATCGTGAAGGAGGTAGAAACAACGAGCGCCGAGGTGCACTGTTTCGGTTTCGGGATAGCGCCTCGCCCAACTGCCGACATCGACGTTTCCCCTGATGGCGGTGACGGGCGCTATTCGGCAAAGCCTCTCCAGAACCTCCGGCGCGCCGATATCACCAGCGTGGAGGATATGCGACACCCCTGCAAGACGGCGTCCGGCCTCAGGTCTGAGAAGGCCGTGCGTATCCGAGATCACTCCGATCCTCAACGCCATGTCAGGCCGCGACTTCAGTGCAGGACATCCAGTGGCACTTTCCCGATCTCCTCACCCTGCTGGTTCGTGACCAGGATGGAAAAATGACGATTCCTGAGTTCGGGACGCTCCGCAAGGAGCCTCTTCGCGATCTCCTCGGCAACGTCCAGCGCCACGATGTCGTCGGGCAATTCAGCTCCTCCCTCGTCGGCGACGGTCTCGGAGTCGACCAGATCAAAATGATAGCGCGGCACGTGAACCCTCAATTCGTCGCAGGAACGCGCGATCTCGGGCCTTCGTTCCGGCGCTCGCACGTCAACGCCCGGCGTGTCCGCAGGAACCCTCAGGGTCATCGCGGCATTGCTGCTTTTTGGAGCCGACACATGCTCGGAGAGTTGCGCGTGCTTGCCCAGCCGGGCGCAATCATCGCCAGTCTCGCCGTCCTGTTGCTGATGGCCGCTGGCGATGCGGCGATCGTGATCGCCGTGAAGGGCTGGCCATTCTAGCCCGATGATTGATGTCGGACATCCCTCTTCGGCCCATCGCTCCGATTAGCGGATAGGAACCTTTGTAGGCCTGCCCGGTTCCGCCTGTGAAGCGGAGTGCGACAAGGCGTCAATGCAGGTCTGGGTGCGAAGGGTTCTGGTGTTGTGCACGATCTGGCCGCTCACGGCGTGTGCGGGCCGGCAATCGGCGCTCGATCCGCAAGGGCTGCAATCCGACCAGATCTTGCACACGCTGTTCATCTTCCTCGCTGTGTCGGCGGTCGTCTGGACCGCCGTCGTGATCGCGCTCTGCATCGGAATGATGCGGCGAAAACGTTCGGCTGATCGGCCGCTTGACCTTCACCAAGCCTTCGAGGAATGCTCCGGGCGCGTCATCCTCGCGCTTGGGATTGCGACCACCGCCGTCGTGCTCGGTCTCTCCTTCGTGAGCTATGCCGGACAACGTACCGTCTTTGCCAAGGACGAGAAAGCCCACATCCTCAAGATCATCGGCCACCAATGGTGGTGGGAGGTCCGCTATGAGGCCGACAGTCCGCAGCAGAGTTTCGTGACGGCCAACGAGATCCGGATCCCGACCGGCCAGCCGGTGAAGGTCGAGCTGGAATCGGCGGACGTGATCCACAGCTTCTGGGTGCCGAGCCTGACCGGCAAAATGGACTTGATCCCCGGGCAGAAGAACGAGCTGCAATTCACGGCGAAGAACGCGGGCATCTATCGCGGGCAATGCGCCGAGTTCTGCGGGATCCAGCACGCCCACATGGCATTTGCCGTGATCGCGATGTCACCCGACGAGTTCGGCCGCTGGCGCCACCATGAAAACCAGAGCGCCAACAGCCCTGCCGATCCGCTCGGCAAGCAGGGCGAGGCTCTGTTCCGGGCGCGCGGATGCGCCTTGTGCCACAACATTAGCGGCACGCTGGCCGGCGGGCAGCTCGGCCCGGATCTCACGCATATCGGCAGCCGCACGACCATCGCGGCGGGAACGTTGCCGAATAATTCGGCCACGCTCGGCGCCTGGATCGCCGATCCCCAGCACATCAAGCCCGGCAATCTCATGCCGAGGATGCCGCTGCAATCGGATGAAATGATCGCCATCATTCATTATCTGGAGCAGCTCAAGTGAGCATCGCCGCTGAACCAAATGAGTTGCGGGACGACGTCCTGAACGGCCTTCGACTTTCCACACAGCTGGAGAAAGTGTGGCGCACGCCGTCCGGCTGGATGGGCGCGCTGACGTCGGTCGACCACAAGGTGGTCGGCCGCCGCTACATCATCACGGCGTTCGTATTCCTGCTCCTCGGCGGCCTCCTCGCGGTCCTGATGCGCATTCAGCTGGCCGGGCCGGAGAAGACGTTTCTCTCCGCCGACAAGTACAATCAGGTCTTCACGATGCACGGCTCGACGATGATGTTCCTGTTCGCCGTGCCGGTCATGGAGGCGTTCGCCGTTTATCTGGTGCCGTTGATGGTCGGCACGCGGAACATCGCCTTTCCGCGACTGAACGCCTTCAGCTATTGGATGTTTCTGTTCGGCGGCTGCTTTCTCTGGATTTCCTTTGCGCTGAATGTCGGCCCCGACGTTGGCTGGTTTGCCTATGTCCCGCTCTCCTCGCTGCAATTTACGCCGACAAAGCGCCCGGATGTCTGGGCGCAAATGATCACCTTCACCGAGGTCGCGGCGCTCGCCGTCTCCGTGGAAATCATCGTGACCGTGTTCAAGCTCCGCGCGCCCGGCATGACGCTCGACCGCATTCCCCTGTTCGTCTGGGCCATGCTGGTGACGAGCTTCCTTGTGATGTTCGCGATGCCCTCGATCATGGTCGCATCGACGTCACTGATCCTGGATCGCCTCGTCAACACGCGCTTCTATGATTCCTCCTCGGGCGGACATCCCCTGCTCTGGCAGCATCTGTTCTGGTTCTTCGGCCATCCCGAGGTCTACATCATCTTCATCCCGGGCACGGGAATGGTCTCGGCGATCCTCGCGACGTTCGCACGACGGCCGGTGATCGGCTATCCCGTGGTGATCCTCTCGTTGATCGCGACCGGCTTCCTGTCGTTCGGTCTCTGGGTCCACCACATGTTCGTCACGGGCCTGCCCCAACTCGGCGCGGCCCTGTTCACAGCCTCCAGTATGCTGATCGCGGTGCCGAGCGGGCTGCAGATCTTCTGCTGGCTGGCAACGCTCTGGGACGGGCGTCCGGTCTACCGGACCCCGCTGTTGTTCGTGATCGGCTTCATCGTGATCTTCGTGCTCGGCGGGCTGTCCGGCGTCATGGTCGCCTCGGTCCCGATCGACACCCAGGTGCACGACACCTATTTCGTCGTCGCCCACTTCCATTATGTCCTGATCGGCGGCGCTGTGTTCCCGCTGGTCGGCGCGGTCTACTACTGGTTTCCCAAGATCGCCGGCCGCATGCTCAGCGAGCGACTCGGGCGCTGGAATTTCTGGCTCGCCTTCATCGGCTTCAACGTCGCCTTCTTCCCGATGCACATCCTCGGGCTGATCGGAATGCCGCGCCGGGTCTACACCTACACCGCCGACATGGACTGGGCGCACCTGAATCTCGTGTCCAGCGGTGGTGCTCTCATTTTCGCGCTCAGCTTCGCGTTGCTTTTGGTCAATGTGGTCTACAGCTTGCGTAAGGGCGCGCTCGCAGGCGACAATCCCTGGGATGCCTCCACGCTGGAATGGGCGACGTCATCGCCGCCCCCGCCGCAGAATTTCGACCGCATTCCGGTGGTCAAGCACCGCGATCCGCTGTGGGCCGATAGCGAGAGCCTGCCCGTGGTCGCGGGTCTGAGCGCCGAGCGGCGCGAGGTCCTGCTGACGTCGCTCGCGGAAGCCGAGCCGCAGATCCGCGAGGCTTCGCCCGAACCCAGCATCTGGCCACTGCTCACAGCTATCGCAACGACCGTGTTCTTCATCGGCTCGATCTTCACGCCCTGGGCGGTGCTCTGGGGCACGCCGCCGATGGCCGTCACCTTGATCGGCTGGTTCTGGCCGAGCGGCAGCAAGGAGGACGAGGAGTGAGACAGACCATCGTCCGCAATGTCGCTGAACTGCCGACTTACGGCTACGGCCCGCGCAGCGGACCGTGGTGGGGCGCGATGGGCTTCATGGCGCTGGAAGGTATGGGCTTTGCCATTGCCATCGGTGCCTATCTCTATCTCTACGCCGTCAACCCAAGCTGGCCGATCGGCGCCTCGCCGCCCGATCTCTGGCCAGGCACAGCCGAAGTCGTGGTCTATCTGCTGAGCATCATCCCGAACGAGATCACCAACCGCGCCGCACACCGGCAGGATCTCGCGAAGGTGCGGACCGGACTCATCGTGATGGCCCTGATCGGCATTGCCCTGCTGGTGCTGCGCGGCTTCGAGTTCGCGCATCTCAACACCCGCTGGGACAATTCAGCTTACGGCTCCATTGTTTGGCTCATTCTGGGGCTGCACACGACCCACCTTGCCACCGATGTCGGCGACACGGTCGTGCTGGCGGTATTGATGTTCACGCGCCATGCGAAACCGCGCCGGTTCAGCGACGTGACCGACAACGTGTTCTATTGGAACTTCGTCGTGCTCGCCTGGCTGCCGCTCTATGTCTTGCTCGATTGGGTGCCACGCCTATGACCGCAGCCGATCGACATTCCAGACTGCTTTATTGGGCCGGCGTTGCGCTCGGGCCCATCGCGTGGGGTATCAACTTGCAGGGCGTCTACGTGCTCGCGCACTTCTCCTGCGAACAGACCAGGCTCAGCGGCGCGATCATGAGCGCGGTTCTGGCTGTCGTCGCGCTGGCAGGCACTGTCATTTCGGCCCGCGCCGTTCGGCGCGGCGCGGGGGCTGAATGGGCCGATGCGCGGGGTGGCGGACCACGAACGTTCATGGCCTGGCTCGGCGTCGGCTCCGGCGTGTTATTTGCGCTGGTGATTGCGAACCAGTTCGCCGCCTCGCTCATGATCAGCCCATGCCTGCGCTGAGCTTTGCAGCACTGCTGCTCGCGCTGCTCGCGGCGCCGGCCGATGCGCACGGACTATCGGATGTCGATCCCGGTTCGCTGTGGAGCTACGATCCCTGGCTCATGGCCCCGCTCTATGCCGTCGGTATCGGCTTCTATGTCGGAACGCAGCGGCTCTGGCATCATGCAGGTGGTGGCCGTGGCGTCAGCTTCCGCCAGGTGGCCGCGTTCTGGACCGGATGGCTGGTGGCCGCACTTGCCATGACCTCGCCGCTGCACTGGCTCGGCGAGCGTCTGTTCACCGCGCACATGGTCGAGCACGAACTGCTGATGGTGGTCGCGGCACCGCTGATGGCGTTCGCCCGGATCAATGGTCCTCTGCTGTGGAGCCTGCCGGCCCGGCTTCGCCCGGCGGCAGGCCGCATGCTCGATCTGCCGATATTGGCGTGGCCCTGGCGTTTTGTAAGCCACCCCATGAGCGCGACCATCCTGCACGGCGCAGCGCTCTGGGTCTGGCATGCACCGCCTTTATATGCGTGGGCGCTCGAGAATACGGCGATCCATCGTCTCCAGCACATCAGCTTCTTCGCGACTGCGCTGTTGTTCTGGTGGGTGCTGCTGCATGGCCGCGGTCAGGGCCGTAGCACTCGAATTCGCGACGGCATCGCTGTCGCGTGCCTTTTCATCACCATTTTGCATTCCGGCGTGCTCGGAGCTCTGCTGACCGTGTCGCCGCGGCTGTGGATCCCAGGCCAGGGCGCCCTCGCCGGGGAATTCGGCCTCTCGGCACTCGAGGACCAGCAGCTCGCCGGCATCCTGATGTGGGTGCCCATGGGCCTACTCTATACCGGCGCCGCGTTGTTCTTTGCTCACCGCTGGCTGACTGCGAACGGCGGTCATTCCCGCCTGCCGCTCCCTTCAACATCCGGGCTGAGCGACGCTGCATAGGAACCGCAACTTCTGTTCGAACGTTCGCCTGCCGACTGCGACACTCCACGGAGGCCACATGGAAAAACGATCCGTCATGGTGCTAACGGCAATCACCGCAGCATTCTTGGTGCCTGCAGTCTTGAGCGCGCAGGACCAACCCAAGTCAGGGATGTCGTGCCCGGTCGACCATGACAAGCTCGCCGATATCCTCAAGAAGAGTGTCAAGCCGGGCGGCGGCCCCAGCAACGGCGGTCTCGACAACAACGAGTGGGCTGCCGTCGTCAATCGGCAGGGCATCGTCTGCGCAGTTGCCTATAGCGGCGGCAAGGTCGACGACCAGTGGCTCGGCAGCCGGGCCATCGCGGCCGAGAAGGCCAATACGGCAAATGCGTTCAGCCTGAAGGACAAGGCGATCGCGACCGCCAATCTCTATGCCGGTGCGCAGCCCGGCGGGTTCCTGTTCGGAGCGGCACTCGGCAACCCGCCGTCTCCGGAAGCCTTGTACGCCGGATCTCCCGACAACTTCGGCACGGCCCAGGATCCGATGGTAGGCAAGCCGATCGGCGGCACCATCGTGTTCGGAGGCGGGTTGGCGCTCTATGACGGCAACGGCATCACGGGCGCGCTGGGCGTCAGCGGCGACAGCTCCTGCGCCGATCACAACGTGGCCTGGCGCGTGCGTCACCAGCTCGGGCTCGACCGCGTGCCGGCCGGCGTCAGCCCCAACATGAAAGACGCAATCATCTATGACATCGGACCCGACGGCAAAAGTCCGTCTGGATTTGGCCACCCCAAGTGTAACGGCAAGGAAGATCAGATCGCAGTTGACCTCGGCGCCGGCGTGTCCGGCAACGTCGTGAGATAGCTCGTCGTCGGTCTCACCTCTTTGGAACCAAGCGAAGTCGGAACGTTTGTAGGTTCGTAAACCGGCCTGCAACGGCGCACGGCCTCATCACTGCCGTGGAGATCTTTACATATGTTAGTGCGTGGTCTCACGCGTTTGCTGGGCCGACTTCCAGGCTTCCTTTGTGCCCTTTGCGCGTCCTGCGCGTTGCTGTCGTCCGCCTCGGCACAGAGCGATCTCGCCAGCCGCATGAAAGATCCCGGCCAGTGGCCGATGGCGGCGCGCGACTACGCCAACACCCGCTATAGCAACCTTGATCAGATCAACACGTCCAATGCATCGCGCCTCCAGCTTGCATGGACGTTCTCGGTCGGTGCCGATCGCGGCCAGGAGGCGGCGCCGCTCGTGGTCGATGGCACCATGTATGTGGTCGGCCCTTATGCTGGCCCCTACCCCAACCGTGTGTTCGCACTCGATGCCACGAGCGGTGAATTGAAATGGTCCTACGCGCCAAAGCCTGAACCGGCAGCCGCGGGCGTTGCCTGCTGCGACGTCGTCAATCGCGGACTCGCCTTCGACAACGGCAAGGTCTTCCTCAACACGCTTGATAACCACACGGTCGCGATCGACGCCAAGACCGGCAAGGAGCTGTGGCATACGAAGCTCGGGGAGATCAACAAGGGCGAGACCATCACGATGGCTCCCGTCGTGGTCAAGGGCAAGGTGCTCGTCGGCAACAGCGGCGGCGAGATGGGCGTGCGCGGCTGGGTCACCGCGCTCGATGAAAACACCGGGGCCATTGCGTGGCGCGCCTACGCCACGGGCCCGGACAAGGACGTGCTGATCGGCGACGACTTCAAGCCGTTCTACGACAGTCTCAAGGGCAAGGATCTCGGCGTGAAGACGTGGCCGGCCGACCGCTGGCAGGTCGGCGGCGGCACGATGTGGGGATGGATCTCCTACGATGCCGAACTCAATCTGATCTACTACGGCACAGCCAATCCGAGCCCATGGAACGCCAACCAGCGCAGCGGCGACAATCTCTGGAGCACCACAATCTTTGCCCGCGACCCCGACACCGGCCGCGCCAAATGGGCTTACCAGATCAACCCGCACGACCTGTTCGACCACGACGAGATCAACGAGAATGTGCTCGTCGATCTCGAACTGAATGGAAAGCCGCGCAAGGTGCTGATCCACCCGGGCCGCAACGGCTATATGTACGTGATGGATCGGGCGACCGGCGAAGTCATCTCGGCGGACGCGTTTGAATTCGTCAATGCCTATAACGGCGTCGATCTCAAGACCGGCAAGATCATCCCCAACGAGGAGAAGACGCCGCTCGCCGGCAAGACCGTCGAGAACATCTGCCCGGCCGCGCCGGGCGCCAAGGACTGGCAGCCAACCGCCTGGTCGCCCCGCACCAAGCTGCTCTACGTGCCGCATCAGCATCTTTGCATGAATTTCAAGGCATCGCAGGTCGGCTATATCGCAGGCACACCTTATGTGGGCGCCGATGTCGACATGTATGCCGGCCCCGGCGGCCACCGCGGCGAATTCATGGCGTGGGATCCCGTCGCGCGCAAGAAGGTCTGGGAGATCCACGAGAAGCTGCCGGTCTGGAGCGGCGCGCTGGTTACGGCAGGCGACGTCGCGTTCTACGGCACCATGGATCGGCTGTTCAAGGCCGTGGATGCCAAGGACGGGCATGTCCTCTGGCAATTCCGCGCCGGCTCCGGATTCATTGGCCAGCCGATCTCCTATCGCGGCTCCGACGGACAGCAATACATCGCGATCCTGTCGGGCGTCGGCGGCTGGCCGGGTGTGGTGGCCAACGCCGAGGTCGATCCGCGGGTGCGCAACGGCGCGCTCGGTTTTGTCGGTGCGACCCAGGATTTGCCGTTCTACACCGCGGGCGGGAGTGAGCTGCTGGTCTTCAAACTCGGCGGCGCGAATGGTGAGGACACCAGCCATGCGCCTTCGAAATAGTTATCCCGGCATCGCTCTTGGTTTTCTGGTCGGGCTTGCAACCACGGCGGCGGCAGCGTCGGATCGCGAGCTTCGCGTCTGTGCCGATCCCAACAATCTGCCTTTCTCGAACAGCGCCGAAGCAGGATTCGAGAACAGGCTCGCGGCCATGGTGGCCGAGCATTTCGGCCTGCAGGTCTCCTACACCTGGTGGGCGCAGCGCCGCGGCTTCATCCGTAACACGCTGAAAGCCGGCAAATGCGACGTCGTCATGGGCGTGCCGTCCGGCTATGATCTCGTCGAGACGACGAAGCCGTATTATCGCTCGAGCTACGTGTTCGTCACGCGGCAGGACCAGCACCTCGACCTTTCGTCCCTGCTCGACCCGCGCCTGCATCACCTCGCGATCGGCGTGCATCTGATCGGCGATGACGGCAACAATCCGCCGCCCGCGCAAGCGCTCGGCGAACAGGGCATCGTTGACAACGTCCGCGGCTACTCCATCTACGGTGATTATCGCCAGGCCGATCCGCCGGCGCGCCTGATCGAAGCCGTCGAAAGCGGCAGCCTCGATGTCGCCGCAGCCTGGGGTCCGCTCGCCGGATATTTCGCCCAGCGCTCTCCCGTCCCCCTGACGGTCACGCCGATCCGGGATTACGAGCGCTTTGCACCTCAGCAGTTCCAGTTCGCCATCGCGATGGGCGTGCGCAAAGGCGACGACGCCTTGCGCGACCGACTGAATGCATTCATCGACGAGCACCGGTCCGAGATCACCTCGCTGCTGCGCAGTTACGGCGTTCCGCTGGTGGACCAACCGGTTACGGTATCGGGAGGACATGAGTGATGTCTGCTCCAGTGCTGCGCGCGAGCGCCCTGTCGTTGCTGCTGGCGGTTGTGCCGAATGGTGCGGGACTGGCCCAGCAGACTTTGCCGCAGGAGGCGCAGATGCCGACGCTGTCTCCGCGCCCGAACTTCGGTGGCAGCGTCGGCAATGGCAGGCCCGGCGTCTTCATGCAGGTCCCCGTCAGTCACCTCCATCCCGGCGCGCAGCCGGACCCGCCGCAGATCAAGAACCCTGTGCAGGGCGATCCCAATGCGGAGCAGCGCGGGATGACCTACTACGTCAACTTCAACTGCGTCGGCTGCCACGCGCCAAATGGCGGCGGCGGCATGGGTCCGGCACTGAGCAACAACAACTTTACTTACGGCTCGCAGCCAGAGAACATTTTTCTCTCGATCTACCAGGGGCGGCCGAATGGAATGCCGGCCTGGGGCGGCGTGCTGCCCGACAGCGTGATCTGGGATCTCGTCACCTATATCGGCAAGATCAGCAACGAGCCGAGCCACCAATGGGGCCGAACCTTTTCCGCGAATCTGCCTTCGCCCGAAGTCGAGCAAGTCCCGAGCGAGCAGGTCTCGACGACCGATCCCTGGTCTGCCACCAAGTCTTTCAATTTCGGCCAGAAGCCCTGATCGCCGGGAAGCAGCGATGGCAAATCCGATCACGAGATTGCTAGTCACCGCGCTGCTGGCTACCACAGGCGCCGCCTGCAAGGCTGCGGGCCCGGACAACTTCACCGGCGACGCGCGTCGTGGCGCCGACCTCGTCAAGCAGTATCACTGCGGCGGCTGTCACGATATTCCCGGCATTGCCGGCGCCGAAGGCAATGTCGGCCCACCCTTGCATCGGATCGGCACGCGGACCTACATCGCCGGCTACATCCAGAACTCGCCGGACAACATGGCTGATTGGATCGAGGATCCACAGCGGGCGTTGCCGGGCAATGCCATGCCGAGAATGGGCATCCCGCAGAAGGACGCGCGGGACATCGCGGCGTTTCTCTATACGCTGAAGTGACCATCATGCCTCCCATGCATCGTTCAATGAATTGGCTCCGTGACGCGCCATTGCTGGCCATCACCATTGTGCTCGTCGCTATCATGGGACTGGGCCTCCTGGCTGGCGGTGCCTGGCTCGAGGCCCTCGGTGGCTCCGTCTACTATCTGATCGCGGGCATCATGCTTCTGCTCACGAGCTGGCTGCTCGGGCGCCGCCGCGCCGAGGCGCTCTGGGTTTATGCCGCGCTGCTGGCCGGAACGATGGCCTGGGCGATCTGGGAGGCCGGCCTCGATTTCTGGTCGCTGGCGCCGCGCGGCGACGTACTCGTGCCGCTTGGCCTGTGGCTGATGCTGCCCTTCATTGCCTCCCGCCTGGCGCCTCGCTTGCGCGCAGCGCGATGGGCGCTTGGCCTTGTGTTGGTCGCCGCAGCCATCGTCGTCGGCATGTCCCTGACGAGCGATCGCCGCGATCTTGCCGGCACGATACCTGAGGGCGAAACAACGGGGGCCATTGCGTCTCCCGAACCGGACCAGCCCGCTGCCGGCCAGAACTGGACGGCCTACGGCGGCAGCGGCTTCGGTACGCGCTTCTCGTCGCTGAGCCAGATCACCAAGGACAACGTCAAGGACCTCAAGCTCGCCTGGGAATTCCGCACCGGCGATCACAAGGGCCCGGACGATCCCGACGAGATCACCAACCAGGCGACGCCGCTCAAGGTGGGCGATCTGCTCTACACCTGCTCGCCGCACCAGATCGTGTTCGCGCTCGAAGCCGCGACCGGAAAACTGCGCTGGAAGTTCGATCCGCAGGTGCAGCACAACAAGGCCTTCCAGCACATGACCTGCCGCGGCGTGTCCTATCACGCGACCAAGCCCGGCGCGATAACTGCCGACGGCACGCCGGCCCCGAGCGATTGTGCGGGGCGCATTTTCATACCGACCAACGACGGACGGATGTTCGCGCTCGATGCGCAGAGCGGCGTGCCTTGCCAGGATTTTGGCAATCAGGGACAGATCGATCTCAAGCAGGGCAGCGAGATCCAGACACTCGGCTTCTACGAGGGCACCTCGCCGCCCGTCGTCACGGACAAGTTGCTGATCGTCGGCGGAGCGGTGATCGACAACTATTCCGATCGCGTGCCGTCGGGCGTGATCCGCGGCTTCGACATCTATTCAGGACGGCTGATCTGGGCATTCGATGCCGGCAATTCCGATCCGAACGAGATGCCCTCGGCCTCGCATCATTTCACGGCCGGCTCACCCAATTCCTGGAGCATTTCCGCGGTCGACGAGAAGCTCGGACTGGTCTATGTGCCGCTCGGCTCGAGTTCTCCGGATATTTGGGGCGGCGGCCGTTCGCCCGAGAACGAGCGCTACGATTCGGCATTGATTGCCCTCGATCTCATGACCGGGAAACTGCGTTGGTCGTTCCAGAACGTGCACCACGATCTCTGGGACATGGATATGCCGTCGCAGCCCAGTCTGGTCGATTTGCGCCTTAACGGCGGCGTGACGCCTGCGATCTACATCCCGGCAAAGACCGGCGACATCTTCGTGCTCGACCGCCGCGACGGGCGTCAGCTGGTGCCCGCACCGGAGAAGCCGGTGCCGCAGGGCGCCGCGAAGGGAGACCGGCTGTCGCCGACCCAGCCCTTCTCGGAGTTGAGCTTTCGCCCGCCCGGCATGCTGACCGACGCGCAGATGTGGGGCAGCACGATGTTCGACCAACTCGCCTGCCGGATCAAGTTCAAGCGCCTGCGCTATGAGGGGCCGTTCACGCCGCCGTCTGAACAAGGCACGCTGGTGTTTCCAGGAGACTTCGGCATGTTCGAATGGGGCGGCATTGCCGTCGATCCGCAACGCCTGATCGCGATCGCGAACCCTCAATCGATTCCCTTCGTCTCGCGTCTCGTGCCGCGCGGGAAAGACAATCCGGCAGCGCCGAACGCGGCGCATCCGCCGGGAACCGAGCTCGGCGTGCAGCCGATGTACGGCGCCCCCTATGGCGTCGACCTCGGCATTTTCCTCTCACCGCTCGGCATCCCCTGCCTTGCCCCGCCATGGGGCAACATCGCCGCGATCGATCTCAAGTCGCACAAGGTGGTCTGGCAGCATCGCATCGGCACGATCCGCGATCAGGCCCCGCTGCCGCTGCCATTCAAGCTCGGCGTTCCCATGCTGGGCGGTCCGATCGTCACCGCGGGCGGCGTCGTCTTCATCACGGGAACGATGGATGACTACATCCGCGCGTTCGACGTTCGCGATGGCAGACGGCTTTGGCAGGACCGCCTTCCTGCCGGCGGCCAGTCGACGCCGATGACCTATGAGGCCAACGGCAAGCAATATGTCGTCACGGTCGATGGCGGCCACGGCTCGTTCGGAACTAAACTCGGCGATTACGTGCGGGCCTACGCGCTGCCGTGATCTGCCTCGGCAGGACATGCTTGTGCTTGGCGACGCCTTGTCCCGATCTGCCAGCGCGACGCGCAACTGCTGAAGCCAGGAGAGCCACGCCCGCAGCTAGTCCCAGCGCCGCGAGCCCCTGACTGATGACCCCGGCAGGTGGGAGCTGCTTGCGTGACAGCCAACCGCCATCGATTGACGTGCCCTGCGGACCAGCTTCGATCATGGTGCCCTCGCTGCTCTTCGCCGGGCGCGCGCGCGACAGCAGGTAGCGGAAGGCAACCCCCAGGATGTTCTCGGTAATCTGCGGAGCCATCGCGTAGGCAATTTGGCCGGCACGCGCCGGCCAGCCCACGGCGACCTCATCTTGGGGTGCGCGGACGAGGCTCACGAACGTCTCGGCAACGTCCTCCGCCTGATACAGCAGCGGACCGGGATCGAGCGTCCGGCCGGACATGTTGGCGCCGTGGACGAAGCCCGGCGTGTCGACCATGGCCGGGAAGACGCCGCAGACATGGATGTTGCGATGAGCCCTGAGCTCCTGACGCAGGCTCGCGGTGAAGCCCCGAAGGCCGAATTTGCTCGCTGTGTAGGCCGCAGCAAAAGGCGTCGGAGCCCAGCCCCCGAGCGAGATGTTGTTGATCAAGATACCGCGGTTCTGGCGCAGGAAGATCGGAAGCACCGCGAAAGCGCCATGCATCGTGCCGAGGAGATTGACCTCGATCGTTCGGCGATGAAGTGCGATATCCGCGTCCTGATAGGCCCCGAAAACGCCGGTGCCGGCGTTGTTGATCCAGACGTCGATGCCACCGAGCGCGTCTTCCGCCTCTCGGGCCAGCCGCTGCACCGCCTCGGCATCGGTGACATCGGTCGGGATTGCCAATGCGCGGCCTCCGAGCGCCTCGCATTCTGCAGCGAGGCTCGTCAGGACTTCGGCACGGCGTGCCGCCAGGACCACGCTTGCGCCCTTTCCGGCGAAGGCCAGCGCCGCAGCACGCCCGATTCCGCTCGAGGCACCGGTTATGACGACGCGCGTGCCAGTCATTTGCCGCGGCTCGGATCCGGAGCCGCCCGCCGGAAGCAGCCAGTGCAGGGATCGCCGGAGACGCTCGGTTCCGTCCGCTTCGAACCAGTCGCCATGCGCGAAGATCACCCGCTCCGGCGACAGCCGTATGAGCCGCTCGGCTGCCGACCGCACGGAACGGCCGCCGAGGCGCAGCAGCAGTCGGAGATAGACCGGCGCCGTTCCGTTTGGCTTGGAAATGCCGAGGAGGTTTGCCGCGGCCTCGTTTGACGCGCTGAGATCATCGGGATCGAGATTTTGCACCAGATCCGTCAGGATCAGTGTCCGGCTGCGCTTGTCGAACAGCTCGATCTCGGAGAACATCGGAGCGTTCACCGAGACGGCTTCGAGGTCGGCCCTCCATTCCTCAGGCGTCGCCTCTCCAAGCTCGCGGTCGATGTGGATCCGTGCTGCTCGAACTTGCCGACGCGCCGAAAGGCCGCGCGCCGCGAAAGTCGTCACCTGTGGCAGCTCTCTCTGCCAGTCGGACAGGAACATCCAGTGCGCGATATTCGGCGCGAGCAAGTACCTTATCGGCCCTAGCCGCTCCAACTCACCGCGGAGAGTCGGCGAATGTCTCACCGGCGAATGCAGCACAAGATCGCCGTTCGAGAGCCGAATGACGGTCATACGCACCGGAAGTTTCAGACCGGCAGCGCTGATCGGGGCATCGTCCACGACCCAGATATCGTCCGTCGCTCGCGACAAACGGGCCGTCGACAAGGTAGCGTCGGAACTTTGCATGAGCGTCTTCCATCACAAGGCGTTTGCTCAAGCTTCGGGAGCGACGCTCGTTCCTCGCTAGGACGCCCGAGCCTGCATGCGGGCATTGCGTCGGCGACGGCGCGCGGCGAGTCGTCCTCGGATCCTCTCCGCCGGAATGTGCCGCGAGATCGCCGGGGCAAGCTCTGGTTCTGAGGGAGGTTGTTGGGTGGCAATCGGCGCTTGGTCCGGACGAGCTTCCATCAGACCGAGCACGGCGCGGCCCTTGGCCGTGATGCGCCACCCGCCATTTGTCCGGTCGATCAGCCCTTGCGAAAAGATGTCCAGCCCCGGCACCCGCCCGGCGAGCCGCCGGGTGCGCTCGGTCCAGTCGCGACCGCTGGTCGCCAGAATGGCCATATCCCGCTTGAGATCCTCCATGGCCGCGAACCCATCCGGGTAGCTCACCAGGATCTTGAGGACCGTCACGTGGAAATTCACCCCTGCCCCCACATGACCATCATCACATCGTCGGGACTTCTGAAAGGGCATTGCGGGCCGCTAGTTTGAGACGATCCGCAGAGATGTCGCCCCTGCTTGCAGTCTCCAGAAGCTTCGAGGCTACGCGAGTCCTGGCGCCGATCTCACAGCGTGGAACAGCTTCACACACCTCGTCGAGAACGGTGCGCAACAACGCCTTGGTCGCGGTATCGATCATGGAAAGCCCCGGCGGAAAGGTTCACGGTAGGGCAATCGCTCCGGCCAGGGATTCAACATTGTTAATGATCTTAAAATTTCGCTGCCTGGCCACTGCCGGCTTGGCGATGTCTTGGGCCTGCTGTGCGCGACCTTGCGGGCTCCTGCTCGGCATTGCTCGTGAAATCGGGGAACCTCCGTCGTCGGCCAATCGTTCGCATGCCATGGAGATTGTCGTTTTCGCGGTCCTCGTCCTCCTGGTTGCGACTGTAGTTCGGCATGCGTGATGGCGAACCGCGCAGCTTCGCATCCTCGCGGCTGATTCCGCCCGAGCTTTGCTTCGTCGCTTCACCCTCTTGTCCAAGAGGGCGCAGGGAAGGCCGGGTGCCGGCTGGCGCCCGCGGTCCGCTGCGCGAAAATGTAGCGCAAGGAAACCGCACAGCAGCATACAGGTGTAGCCAATCACTCGGCCTTCCCTGCGCGATGGTTGGACGGC
>NZ_JADPJC010000049.1:0-7083 GCF_023073215.1 Bradyrhizobium sp. 35 | reverse complement strand
TCGTTCGCTGGCACCGAGGGCTTCGAGCTCTCTCGGCGTCAGCGCAAGAAGATCGAGATGAGGTTCGCACACTTGAAGCGCATCCTGAAGCTTGGTCGGTTCCGATTGCGCGGCCCGCAAGGTGCCCAGGATGAGTTTGTTCTAGCCGCCATCGCCCAGAATCTGAGGCGATTTGCATCGCTGGTCGCACGACCGCCACCGGCTCAGGCTCTGCGCATCGCGTAGCGTAGCGTCGAAGTTGCGTAAAATGCGTCAGGGCCAGCGCTTCAGAGCGCGGCTCAACGAAACGCCCAGCGGCCAAATCCATTGCAGCCGACTTTTGCAACAAAATCGGCCCTTCGGCGAAGCAGCAGCATCGCTCCACGAGGTCCGCTTATTGAGGAATGGCGGACAAGATTTGCTCAGGCTGAGTTCTTCGCATTTTGACCCATAGGAGACAACTTCCGGGAGATCAGATACAAGTTCTCGCATCGATTTTGAGGGAGGCAACAATGCACATTGGCAAGCCCCTTTCCTACCCTGTTTTTGTCGCACTGGTTTTTGCGTTTACCACGGTCGCCACAATCGCTGATGAAGTTAAGCGGATCTCGGTCAACAGTTATGAGTTTGCTTACGTCGAACAGGGACAGGGAGAACCCGTTGTCTTCGTTCATGGGGGATTGCAAGATTATCGTATGTGGAGCGAGCAAATTCGCACCGCACTATCGCGCCATCGCGTACAGTCGCCGGAACAACTATCCCAATGAAGTGAGCCCGGAAGGTACGCCGGATGGCGCAGCAGATGTGCACGGTGAGGACCTCGCTGCTTTGGCCCGCGCACTCGGTTTCTCAAGGATTAGGGTTGTGGCACATTCGTCGGGGGCGCACGCCGCTCTCTTCTTTGCCGCCAAACACCCGGATATGGTCACTAGTCTGGCGGTGAATGAGCCGCCCGCGCTGGGTATGCTGAGCGGCCTTCCAAACAGCGCGGAGATTTTGAAGGAGTTCGCTAGCTTAGCACCTGCCAGAGAGGCTCTCAAGCTCGGCGATGTACAACGCGGCATTCCCATGTTTGTGGATGTCGTCGGCGGTCCCGGAGCTTATGAACGCCGTTCGGATGCAGACAAGAAAATGAATTTGGACAACGTTGCTTCGTATCAGGCGGACGCCATAAAGCGACCGCGTCCAATTTTTACCTGCGACATGGCTAAGGCGATCACAGCGCCGACGCTCCTATCTGACGCGGAACGCAGCCCGCGTTTGTTTCATCACGTCTTGGATCAGTTGGAAGCTTGCTTGCCAAACCGCGAAAGAATTGAAATTCCCGCGAGCTCGCATACGGTTACGGTGGATAATCCCAACGCCTACGAACAAGCTGTCCTCGCCTTCTTCGCACAGCATTAGCGGTACGTCCGCGTAAGGCGGACACGTCCGTTGTTGGCCCATCAGCGAAGTAGCGGAGCTTTTCGTTGGGGTCCGCTTAGTATGGCAAGGCGGACCAGATTTGGTCAGGTCGAGTTCTTCGCATTTCGAGCCGGAACGGACGTCCTCCAGCGAACATGGGCAGCTGAGGGCATCCCCGCGATGCAATGTGCCTATCCGATCGATTGCACTGCTTGGCCCTTAGCCGTAGGCTACCAGCGGACTAGGCCGGTGGAAAAACCATGGTTGTCGAGACGCGCTATGTGACGAGCGGCGAGGTCTTTGTCGCCTACCAAATATCCGGACAGGACGGTCCGGATTTGCTCATGACGCCGGGCTTTGTATCGCATCTTGAGCTGTCATGGGAGAATCCCAACGCCGCGCGCTTCCTTACCGAGCTCGGCTCGTTCTCGCGACTGATCCGATTCGACAAACGCGGCACGGGTCTTAGCGATCGTGGCGTTGGTGTCCCGCATCTCGATGAAAGGATCGACGATATCCGCGCCGTGCTTGACGTCTCAGGTACTAAGAAGGCCTACTTGTTCGGCGTCTCGGAGGGCGGGCCGATGTCGATCCTGTTCGCGGCGACCTATCCCGAACGTGTCGCGGGCCTCATCCTGTTTGGTACGTATGCGCGCACGGTGGGCGCCTCCATTCCATTTGACGATTTCGCGGGATTCGAGCGCGATATCCGGTCCAGCTGGGGGACCGGCAAGAGTCTACCCAGTTTCTCTCCATCGGCAGCCGCAGTTCCCGGGGCCGTGGAGCGCTTCGCCAAGTTCGAGCGCTCGGCGGCCAGCCCGTCTGATGTTATCAACCTGATGCGTATGAACCGCGAGATCGACGTAACGGCCATCCTGCCGTCGATTCAGGTTCCTACCCTAGTCATGCATCGGCGCGACGATGTACGCATTCGTGCACTCGCCGGGCGCGAGCTTGGAAAGAGAATTCCTCACGCGCGCTACATCGAACTCCCGGGTAACGATCACCTCGCATGGTCCGGAGATCAGGATCGGATTGTCGAGGAGATTAGACAATTTATGGGTGTTTCGGCTACTTCCGTCGACGTTGACCGCGTCCTCTCGACTGTGCTGTTTACCGACATCGTTGATTCGACAAAGAGAGCATCGTTGGTGGGCGACAGGCAATGGCGTTCAGTTCTGGAAGCGCATCATGCGGCAGTGCGTTCGGAACTGGAGCGGCATCGCGGACGCGAAGTTAAGACTACAGGCGACGGATTTCTGGCCCTCTTCGATGGCCCGGCGCGCGCTGTTCGCTGCGCCCAGAGGATCGTCAGCGCGGTGCGGCCGCTCGATCTCGAAGTGCGGGCCGGCGTCCATACTGGTGAGATTGAAATGATGGGCGACGATGTGGGCGGCATTGCTGTGCACATCGCAGCACGAGTAGCTCAGCATGCGAAAGCGAGCGAAGTTCTGGCCTCAAGCACTGTACGAGACCTAGTGGCAGGTGCTGGCCTCAAGTTCGTCGATCAGGGACCGGCCGAGCTTAAGGGGCTTGCCGAGCCGATGCGCCTGTTCGCAGCGGTCACCTGAATTTAATCCGGGGTCGCCGACTGCGCCGTAAAAAGCTGAGCAGCTTTCACCCGATGTCCAATTGTGGCCCCTGTGAGACATGCCGGGGCGGTCTGACGATGTCCGTTCACTGGGGTAGACCGGAAGAGAACGGCACGCGGCCAAAGTGACGCGATTGACCCTAAGCCGAACTCCGCCTTGCGCCGATTAAAATCGGAGGCGCTTCATCGTCCCGGGTATGAAGCAGCGAATGCTCACACCCATCGGGCCATAGAGCGGCCAGACCAGCGTCGCTTTAGCCCTGTTCGGCTCGTCGATGACGGCGTCGTCGGGTACGTAAACCCACTCGGTTTCCACGTTGGTGGCGCCAGCCATCGCGCCCGAAGCCCCCAGGCGTTGTCGGCACGCGGACACGGTAATGGATGGTTGCCGGTGATCTCTCAATCTACCTCTGACAAATGCATCGCTTCGCTACCATCGCAGCACAGATCTCCCTTTCGGTCATAAAGCTCCGCAAACCACTTCGACAGATCAAGCCGATTGTGATCGTGCGCGAGCACGGCGCTGGTCGATACCATCAGCGCGACCGCGAACAGATTACGGAACATCGACTTATTCCAAATCGTTGGCTATCAAATCGGTCAGGGAGGAACTGTTGCCCGGATTCAGTCCACTCGCACAGCACCGCAATGGTCCGCGAAGTCACTGGCGTTGCCAGTCCGATGGCGTGCCCTAAATCGCTTAACCGCCCAGCGGGCCAACCGCCTGTGCTTCCGAAGTAGGTGGCCCGCTTCCGAGGGCTGGATCAGAGCAGGCTCACGCCAGCTTTGCTCGCCTCGCGATTAGACGGCCAGTCCACCAAACCCGCAATTGGAGAATTTGGATTCCCCCCCGCTCGGTCTACATGACGAAGCGGCCCGCACAACAACGGTATCTGTACCTGCGATTTTGATTCCACTAGCGTCCCGACAGGCTGATTCCATTTGCTGCCTTGCATGATTCTGAAAGTGGCCCAAAGGCGACATTCGACGTCAGGAGTGATTTCCAGCTGCCGTCTGAGCTTTGGATGCTAGCCGGGGAAGTCGCGGAACTCCTTGACGAGATTAAACGGAATCTTCCACCCGGCGCCTCCGTCGCGCATCAGCATCTTGATGTCTTCCGCCCTGTTTTCTTTTCCGGTTTTCGGATCGATCTCCAATGTGTGGCCGTTGCTGTCCCAGGGCTTGGTCGCGCTCTTCGAGTAGGAGCCGAGAAAATGCCCGGCTTCATGGGCAGACGTGTTAGGCCCGCGTTGCGAGCTGATGAAGGCAAGGTCCAGCGATCGAGCAAACGAGCCATTGGGAAAGGAGCCCTTGGACCGAAGCTTGTCGACACAGAAAATGGTGAGATGGGCGCCTTGAACTTTGTGTTTGGCGAAGAAGCTCTTCAGTTTTTCGACATCGATCACATCGGGAAGGATCGCAAGGCTCGCATCCTTCATGCCAGTCGCATTGGCGAGCTCCTGTTTGACGGCAGCCTGCGAGTCGTCGATGACCAGCCAGTCGGTTGGCACCCGCTCGAAGCGGATGTTGGCCTGCGGCCTCCATATATTGTTCATCGTCAGCAATTCATCTTGCTCACTGCAGGGCTTCTTGGCGTGAAAAGCCGGAGCGCCGCCGCTGCCCGGAATCATGACGTTGCGGAACGCCACCTTGATCGTGATTTCCGGCAGCACGACAACATAGAGCTTGGCTTCGATCTTCCGGCCGGCCGACCGGGCCACCACCTCCAGACCGGGAAAGGGAATCGGCTTGATCCGGCCATTGATTTCGAAAAACCGTGCATCGCCATTGAAGGTGGCGGGAAGTGACGCCGCCCTGAGCTGCGGATCGATGTCGGGTGCGGAGAAGGTGTCTTTGGTCTGCATGACGCGTCTAAGAGTATCGGCGCCATCGATCTCCTTGATCCCGAGGGCATGGGGGTTAGGATCGACTTTGAGCTTTCTTCCGGGATCGATCAGAGCCACGATGTTGGAGCCGCCGAACGGCACCACCATGCCTGGCGGGCTGCGGCCCTCATCGATGCCGGAGCGGCGGAAAACCTCTTGGAAAGCGGCCATGTCCGGTTCTCCTGTTCTAGTTCGGACCGTCAACGCGAAATTTTGAACCTTCGGCCGTTCGCTGCGCGGCTGGCGGATGGTTTCCTCGGGCGTGCCGATCCTCGGCCATGATGCCGGCATTCATGAAGCCGACGCGGGTGGAGACATCGGCTGAGAAGGCCATCTCGTGCGTGGCCAGCATCGTCTTGCCTTGGCGCTTCTGGCCCCGGTCACCCCTTGGCAGCAACGTACCCATAGAAATTCATAAGAAAGTCCCGAACCGCGAGGGGCTTGACGGCATGGGTTTTTTCCTGCGGATGCGGTATCAAATAGTCTCCATCGCCATATGAGAAGACCTTCGCCTTCACGAACCCGTTCATCACTTGTATCTTCTCGCGCAGCACGACCCAGTGCATCGTAAGCGCGGAGCCTTTATCGGACTGGTCGTCATAGTCGATCATATTGGCGCTTATGAAAAGACATACGCGATATCCGCTGTCGAGCAGCCGGTTGGCTTCGTTTACATCGTCGATGTCTTTGTTGAATCGTGAAATGTTGGTATTCTCGCGCACGTCCCGGTATCCTGCCTTGCGAAACCATTGCTCCATTTCGCTCGGCAGGGTGACACCCGCAAGATCGCTGATCTTGCCTGTGTCGTCGAAATCCAGGAACCAGTTCTCCGAATCGCGTATGGAGGCGCATGTCAGCCAGTCGACGTGGTCCAGCGACCAGGGTGGCGTGAAGTTCCTCACATCCTTTCCCGGCTTGATCAGCAGGCGGCCAAGATTCGCCTGCCCCTTCTGATAGAGATCGATCGCGAAGCGCGCGTAAGACCCTGGCTTGTCCGACGCGTAGCCGAACATCAGGGCGGATGGCCCGCACAGACTTCCCTGGTCTTGATTGATGAGGCTCGGTTTCGCAATGCGCCTGAGAATACCTATGCCGACGCGGTGTGGGTCGAGCTTCGGAAAGAACGTCGTCCTCGTATTTTTCAGGAAATCGCAGACCATTTCCGCGGCTAGTTTTTTCTGGTCGGAATTGAGATCATACGGTCCGATCCCGCGCTTCTCCTTGTATTCTTCTCCGACGAAGAGCGTGATGAGCTTTTTCGAGGTGGGGGAGAGCGTTCTGGAGGTGTTCGCAATGGTGGTCAGGTCGTCCAGCTCGAATGCGGTGACCATGCCGTCTGCGACGGTAGCCCGGATGATGTCAACGACCTCTGCGTAGTCCAGCTTTGAATCGTCGATGAGACCTTTGCGAAGTGCAGCATCGACGGAAGGAGTCGCGATTGCGTCCCATTGGCCCTTTGGCGGGGCGGGCTTGGCGGCCGCCTTCGTCGACAGTTCAACGAGCCGATTGAATGTCGGGCCGGCAGGCCGAACATAGCCGTCAGGCGTGCCGGGAAAGTTCTTCTTCTGGAAGTACAGAATCGAGTTGTAAAGGCCGTCGCTGGCATAACCGGTCACTACCATCTGTGGTTTGAGCGTGTTCTCGGCGCCGCCGTCGGAAATGGCGATCTTGTTGAGCAGCGAAATAACCAGTTCCTGATCCTTTTTCCAGTTCTGGCAACTGCGCCCTGTCGTCGCGAACCGTCCGACCTTGTCTTTCAACTGCAGCATATCGCGCCTCCCGGAACGGGAATGCTGCCTCGAACGTCCTGACATGCAGCCGGAGGCAGGCGCCGTGGCAAGTCTTCCCGCTGTAGGGTTGGTCGCCCTTGCCGTCCCTTGTGTTCACTCGCAAGGACAGCGGTCGCCCTGTGGCGGTTCACGAATGAGTTATGTCTGCCTATCGGGGTAGACCGGAATTCGTCGGCGCAGCGCTAGAATGTCGCGAATGGGCCGTAGCTGCTCTCTGTTTCTACCCCCTGACGTCGGCTTGCGGGGTGCGAACGGACCAACGTGGCCGCGGCGCCCGCATGTGGCCCATCGCTTCCGTCGACGCGATGCAGCTATAGGCCCGGACGTGCAAGGCGACACCGTGATGTCCGGTGTCGCTGGTAAACTGGTCGCGTAGCTGAAGTTGCCTCGAGGCAGCTTCTGAGCCGAAGCGGAAATGCTCATTCGCGTCGGC
>NZ_JADPJC010000076.1:0-7329 GCF_023073215.1 Bradyrhizobium sp. 35 | reverse complement strand
CTCACCCGCGGTCTCGACCCTGAACCTCGCCCATATGATCCCGTTGTCTGCGGTATGGGCCGGAGAGGTGAGGGATCACCACCTCAAGGCGCCCCCATTGTTCTTCGGCAAGACTGAAGGTTCCACGCCATTCCGGTTTTCTCTGCATGTCGGAGATGTCGGCCACACGCTGGTCATCGGACCGACGGGCGCCGGCAAGTCGGTCCTGCTGGCGCTCATGGCGCTGCAGTTCCGCCGCTACAGCGCGGCGCAGATCATTGCGTTTGACGTCGGCGGCTCGATCCGCGCATCGGCCATCGCCATGGGCGGCGACTGGCATGATCTCGGCGGCGCGCTCGATCCGTCAGAACTCGTCGCCCTCCAGCCGCTCGCGCGCATCGACGATCTCGGCGAGCGAGGCTGGGCATCCGACTGGATCGCATCGATCCTGTCGCGCGAGCGGATCGAGGTCACGCCTGAGACTAAGGATCATGTCTGGTCGGCGTTGACCTCGCTCGCCTCGGCGCCGGTTGCCGAGCGGACGCTGACTGGGCTCTCCGTTCTCGTGCAATCCAACGCTCTCAAGCGCGCGCTGCAGCCCTACTGCCTCGGGGGGCCATACGCGCGGTTGCTGGACGGCGAGCACGAAACGCTCGGTGAAGCCTCCGTCCAGGTGTTCGAGACCGAGGGATTGATTGGGACCTCTGTCGCGCCCGCAGTTCTGGCGTATCTGTTTCACCGGATCGAGGACCGCTTAGACGGCCGTCCGACACTGCTCATCATCGACGAAGGCTGGCTCGCGCTCGATGATGCCGATTTTGCCGGCAAGCTCCGCGAATGGCTCAAAACGCTTCGCAAGAAGAACGCCTCCGTCGTTTTTGCGACCCAGTCGCTCGCCGATGTCGACGGCTCCAAAATCGCGCCTGCCATCATTGAGAGCTGCCCGACCCGGATCCTGTTGCCAAACGATCGCGCCATCGAGCCGCAGATCATGGCGATTTACCGGCGCTTTGGGCTGAACGACCGCCAGACCGAGATCCTCGCCCGCGCCACCCCCAAGCGACACTACTACTGCCAATCTCGACGCGGCAACCGCCTGTTCGAGCTCGGACTTGGCGAAATCGCCCTCGCCTTCGTGGCCGCCTCGTCCAAAGCCGACCAGGCTCTCGTCGACCGGGTGCTTGCCGAGCACGGAAGGGACGAGTTCGTGACCGGTTGGCTCATGGCGCGCGACCTCGGCTGGGCCTGCAATCTCATTCCGCAGCTCGCCCAACAAGGAGCGCTCTCATGAACTGGATCCGGCCGATTCTGGCGGCAAGCATCATCGCCATGATCATGGTCCAAGCGCCCGGCAGAGCAAAGGCGCAGTGGATCGTTTTCGATCCCAACAACTACGTTCAGAATGTGCTGACCGCCGCGCGTGAGCTGCAGCAGATCAACAACCAGATCACCTCGCTGCAGAACGAAGCGCAGATGCTGATCAATCAGGCGAAGAACCTGGCCAGCCTGCCTTATTCGTCGTTACAACAGCTCGAGCAATCGATTCAGCGCACCCAGCAGCTACTCTCGCAGGCACAGCGAATTGCCTATGATGTCGAGCAGGTCGATCGCGCGTTTTCCACCACTTATGCGCGGGCATCGGTCAGCATGTCCAATGGGCTCCTTGTCGGGAATGCGCAGACGCGTTGGCAGAACTCCGTTGCCGGGCTGCAGGACGCCATGCGGCTCCAAGCGAGTGTTGTCCGCAATCTCGACACCAACCGCACCCAAATGTCGGCCCTGGTGACGGCGAGCCAGGGCGCATCGGGTGCGCTTCAGGCAAGTCAGGCCGGCAACCAGCTCCTTGCGTTGCAAGCTCAGCAGCTTGCGGACCTTACGGCTACTGTCGCGTCGCAAGGTCGTGCGGAAACGCTCGAGTCTGCCCAGCGCGCAGCTGCGCAGGATCAGGGCAGGGAGCAACTGCGGCGCTTTCTTAGCCAGGGGCAGGGCTACCAACCAACAACCGTGCAGATGTTTCACTGATCATGAAGAAACGACTTGAACGACTGCCCGCCGCGGCAGCCCTTGGTCTTGCTGTCCTGGTGGTTGGCGTCTGCGCCATTCGGTTGCCTGAGGACAGGAGCGCGACCCAATCTTCCGTCTATCTCGCCTCAAAATCCGATGCGACCGCAGCAAAGCTCGAGCAATGCCGCACCGTCACCCACGAGCAGAAAGAGGCTCTTCTCGAATGCCAGAAGATCTGGGCCGAGCAGCGCAGGCAGTTCTTGGCAGGAAGTAGATCGACAGGTGATCCGGACAGCCGGACAGGCGCCGCGCCATTCCTCTCTCCTGTCCTGCGCAAGGACGAAAGTCGCCTCCCGTCCGGTTTTCCCTCCATTCCAAGCCAAAGCGAGTGACCCATGGGTGGTACCTCCGTCATCGATCAATTCCTGGAAACCTTCACCCGCTACATCGATTCCGGGTTTGGCCTCGTCGGAGGCGAAGTGGGGTATCTCGCCACGACGCTGGCGGCGATCGACCTCACGCTCGCGGGCCTGTTCTGGTCCTTTGGCACTGATGAGGAGATTCTTGCCCGGCTCGTCAAGAAGACATTGTTTGTCGGCGTCTTTGCCTATCTGATCAGCAATTGGAACAGCCTTGCGCGCATCGTCTTCGAGAGCTTTGCAGGCCTTGGGCTAAAAGCCTCAGGCACAAGCCTGTCGTCGACAGATTTTCTGCGGCCGGGCCGGATCGCCCAAGTTGGCCTTGATGCCGGCGGACCCATCCTCGACTCGATCTCGGGGCTCATGGGTTACGTCAGCTTCTTCGAGAATTTCGTGCAGATCGTGGTCCTGCTGTTCGCCTGGATCGTGGTGCTGTTGGCCTTCTTTATTCTCGCGATCCAGCTTTTCGTCACGCTTGTCGAGTTCAAACTGACGACACTTGCCGGCTTCGTGCTGATCCCCTTTGGCCTCTTCGGCAAGACGGCCTTTGCGGCCGAGCGAGTGCTGGGCAACGTAATCTCTTCCGGCGTCAAGGTCCTGGTCCTGGCCGTCATTGTCGGCATCGGATCGACCTTGTTCTCGCAGTTCACGGCAGGCTTCGGCGGCAACCAGCCGACCATCGAGAATGCGATGGCGCTGGTGCTCGGTGCGCTCACACTTCTGGGGCTCGGGACTTTCGGGCCCGGTATTGCCAACGGCATCGTCTCCGGAGGTCCGCAGCTTGGCGCCGGAAGCGCTGTCGGGACAGGCCTCGCCGCCGGTGGCGTTGTTGCGGCTGGCGCAGGTCTCGCCGCCGGCGCGGCCGGTCTCGCCGGCGGCGCGATTGCTGGCGCGGCACGTGGAGGCAGCGCGATTGCAAATGGTACGGTGAGCGTGTCGCGGGCGGGGAGCATGTCCGGCGCAGAGGCAAGTGCGTCAGGTGCGGCTAGTCCTTTACGTTCGGTCGCCACTGGTCTTGGCGGAGCGCCGAACCATGCCGGTCGTGAAGAGGGGGACTCTTCCGCCGCTGGGTCCGACGCGCCCCCTTGGGTTCGTCGGATGAAGCGAGCGCAGACGATCAGCCATGGTGCATCAGCGGCTACCCAGGCGATCCGTTCCGGCGATCACGGCGTGGGCGGCGGATCTGTCGACCTCTCCCAACAAGACCGCTGACGCTTCACATCGACCATTTCCATTCCTGAGCATCTTGAGGTCAAACAATGTTCAAACGATCGGCCGTTCACTATGGCCGCATGCCGGAGCCTGTCACTCCGTATCAACGCGCCGCCCAGGTCTGGGATGATCGCATTGGGTCTGCGCGCGTCCAGGCCAAAAACTGGCGCCTGATGGCGTTTGGCTCCCTCTTCTTGTCCGGCTGTTTTGCCGCCGCTCTGGTCTGGCAATCCGCACACGGGACCATCACGCCGTGGGTGGTTGAGGTCGACCAATTGGGGGAAGCCAAGACTGTCGCTCCGGCAAATGCCAGCTATCAACCGACGGACCCTCAAGTCGCTTTTCACCTGGCGCGATTCGTCGAGCATGTGCGTGGTCTGCCGATGGACGCCATCGTGCTCCGCGAAAACTGGCTGCGCGCCTACGATTTCACGACGGATCGCGGTGCCGCGGCGCTCAACGATTATGCCCGCAACAACGAACCATTCGCCAAGCTCGGCAAAACGCAAGTCGCGATCGAAGTGTCTAGCGTCATCCGGGCCTCCCCTGAGAGCTTTCGCCTGGCCTGGATCGAGCGGCGCTATGAGAACGGTCAGCTTGCCGCAACGGAGCGGTGGAGCGCGATCCTCACCATCGTCGTGGAAATGCCTCGCGATCTGGATCGCCTACGCAAAAATCCCCTCGGCATCTACGTCAACGCGATCAACTGGTCAAAGGAGCTCGGCTAACATGCCATCAGGTCTCGTTATTGTGTCACGAAAAGCGCGGCCGTGCTTGCCTCTGGCTCTTCTGGTCTGTGTCTCGACGCTCGGCGGCTGCACGACCTTCAGGCCGCCGCAAATCAGCTACGACAACGAGCTCCCGCCGGCAACGGACTTGCCGGCGCTTGCCGATGATCGCCCGCGACCGCTGCATGTGCCGCCGGCCTGGAAGGCTGCACGAGGCGGCAACAGCGCGGAGCCCCAAGAGCCTGTCGAGCGCATCGAAACCGCAAATGACGCTGCACGCGTGCAGCCTCGCAAAGCCGGCTACTACAATGCGGTCCAAGTGTTTTCCTATAGTCCGGGCGCGCTCTACCAGATCTATGCCGCGCCGGGGCAAATTACGGACGTTGCCCTCGAGCCCGGTGAGCAGCTGATCGGCTCAGGACCGGTCGCCGCAGGCGATACCGTCCGCTGGGTGGTCGGCGACACCGAGAGTGGCAGCGGCGACACCCGCCGCGTTCACATCATGGTCAAGCCCACCCGTCCCTCGATCGAGACCAACCTCGTCGTCAATACGGATCGCCGTACTTACCTGATCGAGCTTCGCGCCAAAGAAAAGCCCTATATGCCCTCGGTCGCCTGGTTCTATCCGGCGGATCGTGGCGGGCGAACGCGAGCTCTACCGCCGGCACCCTTTATTCCGGACCTGCCGGCGCGCCGGTACCGTTACGCGATCGAGGGCGACAGCCCGCCGTGGCGTCCCGTCAACGCTTATGATGACGGCCGCAAAACCTATGTCGAATTCTCCTCCGGCGTCAGTCAGGGCGAGATGCCGCCGCTCTTCGTGATCGGGCCCGACGGTAAAGCCGAGATCGTCAACTACCGCGCTTACGGAAATGTGCTGATTGTTGACCGGCTGTTCGCGGCCGCCGAGCTGAGGCTCGGCGAGGAGCACCAGCAGAAGGTCAGGATCGTGCGAACCGACGGGAGGTCGCTTTGAACGATAGTGACCAGGCGATCGATGAACCAAACGAACCACCTCGGGCCAGGCCACCGGAAGAGATCGCCGAAGCGCTGCGGCTTCGGCCGGATCCTCCGCAAGTTGCGCGCCTCTCGCGAAAGGTCCTGATAGGCGTCAGCGCTTCTGTGCTCGTGCTGGTCACCGGCGCGGTGCTCTGGGCGCTGCAGGAGAAACGGTCTCATACTTCAGCGCCTGAGGAGCTTTACGCCACCGACCACCACAATATCGCCGATCAGCTCGCGACGTTACCAAAGGATTACACCGAGGTCCCGAAGGTCGTGCCGCGTCTAGGGCCGCCCTTGCCGGGCGATCTCGGCCGGCCGATCGTCGCAGCACAGGGGACTTCGACATCCAGCTCCCTCGGCATCGATGCCGAACAGCAGCGTCTCAGCCAGGAGAGCGAGGCGGCACGGATCAGCAAGGTATTTGCCAGCACCAATGTCCGGCCACAGGTCCCTGCCACCTCATCGAGCGAAGCTCGTTCATCCGCCGCGCCATCATCCGACGAAGCATTTGCTCAAAATGGCCAAGACCGAAAGCTTGCGTTCGTCAGTGCAACGGTCGATCGTCGGACGACAAGCTCCGATCGCCTTGTGAGGCCTGCTTCGCCTTTTGTCGTTCAGGCCGGAACGGTCATTCCGGCCGCGCTGATCACAGGAATCCGCTCCGACCTGCCTGGCCAGATCACAGCCCAAGTCACAGAAGCGGTGTACGATTCTCCTACCGGGCGAGCTCGCCTTATCCCCCAGGGAGCAAGGCTGATCGGGAGCTACGATAGCCAGGTCGCATTTGGACAGTCGCGCGTGCTCCTGGTGTGGACGCGCCTTATCATGCCGAATGGGAGGTCGATTATTTTGGAACGGCAGCCCGGCGCAGATGCGGCAGGTTACTCTGGTCTTGAGGACGAAGTCGACAATCATTGGAAGGAATTGTTGGGGGCCGCCGCTCTTTCGACGCTGCTTTCCGTGGGCACGGAGGTGAATTCTGGCGCTGATAGCGGCAATACCAACAGCTATCTCATTGCCGCGCTCCGCCGTGGAGCTGGGGATTCGATCAATCAAGCGGGCCAGCAGATAGTCCGCCGCAATCTCAATATTCAGCCAACTTTGACGATTCGTCCGGGATTTCCGGTGCGGGTGATCGTCAACCGTGACCTGGTGCTCGAACCGTATAGGGGGTGAGGACGATGGCCAAGCTTAAGCTCGGCGCAATCGAAGACGACAAGCCGATCAAAATTACGCATGAACTGCCCGCGAGCGTGCACAGGGATCTCGTGGCATATGCCGAAATCCTTGCACACGAGATCCAGCAGCCGATCGGAGATCCAGCCAAACTTATCGCGCCCATGCTGGCCCGGTTCATGGCAGCTGACAGGAGCTTCCGGAAGGCGCGCCGCGCGGGTCAGCGACCAGCAGAAGGCGAGGGGTAGCGCTGGGAGAGCAACTTCAGGAATTCGCGCAGGGCCGGGTTTTCATTGTCGGCGCGCCAATAGGCAGAAAACTCGAACCGGCTCGCACCTGCGCCATCGCGCAGCTCCCGGTAAACAAGGCCCGCAAAATTTGCGCCTATGTCAGACTCGAGCACGAGGCTTATTCCTGTGTTCATGCTGATCAGGCTTTTGATGATGCCGCGGCTGACGTCATGGCGCTCGATTTTTGGGCGAGCCTCCGGCGAGACCAGCTTGGAAACCAGAAGATCTTCGAACTCTTTTCCGGGGTCGTAATGGCTGAGCAGCACCGTCTCGCCGCACAGGTCGGTCCAGTAGACAGTTTCGCGCGAACTGAGGGGATGGTCATGAGGCAAGGCAACCAGAACACGCTCGCTCCACAGAGGCATGGCTTTATTGTCCAACAACGGCAAGCGCCCGGTGACGATCAGGAGATCGAGCGCGCCGTTACGAAGTGCCGCTGCTAAACGTGTCCGTGATCGTTCAACCGTCGCAAGCCCGCTCTGCGGGAAGCGCTGCTTGAACTCGAGTAGGGACGCTTGT
>NZ_JADPJC010000045.1:0-7379 GCF_023073215.1 Bradyrhizobium sp. 35 | reverse complement strand
AGCGGCGCACACAACTGCGCCTTCCTCATCCACAGCCAGAGGAACACGCAAGCGATGTTCAGCTCCGCTATCAACCCCAATAATATTGTGCAGGAAGAATGGTAACGGTTCTTTCCGATCCAAGTTCTGATGAGTCTCTTCCGCGTGTTCTACGAATGCTTCGATCGCTGGAAACCCATCAAGGCTTATCACTTTCATGCCGTCGCTCGCCGTGACGCGATAGGCTCGGGACGCAGGTTTCCAGCCGTGACTAACACCCACGCCGATCGGCTTCGAGGAGAGAATCTCCAATGCCACCGCGGCGTCGGACAAAACTTCTTCTCCACAAAATACAGTGGTCTTTTGAAATTGAGCGTTGTCCCCCGCTCCTCCACCAAAAAACTGATACTGACCGGCTGTAGCTAACGTCAACTGATCTACTAAAATATCAGCATGCCCAGCTAGAGCATCAGCTAGAACGAGAGCAGCCCGAAACGGAAATCGTCCGGGCGGTGTTGGTGTAAACCTCGAAACTATCTCCTGGGCTGCCGCAGTGGCATCCATCGCGAGGTTACGTCCAACACTATGTGAGAAGACCACATCGTCGCCCACCAACCCCAGTGCACACGCCAAGCCTTGACCACTGCTCACATTCGTAAACTCGCCGGCAGATGAAGCTCCAACAACGATGGTATCGGGCAGCTCCTTTTTTATGGCAGAAAGTATCGCTCCGTGGTCATGCTGAGGAGCTGCAAATAACACCAAGGCAGCAGGCGGTGTGCTTAGGGATCTTCGTATTTCGGTGGCCAGAAATTCGCCTGCAGTCGAGCTATCGCTCGAATCCGTCGAGACTACCGACGCTTTCATTGTTTCCCCCACTTAGACAACAGCAGTAAACAACCTCCGAAAGGATAAGTTCCAAGTAGCTCGAAAATATCAAGGGGCCTCGAGGCGGCAAAGTGACGTAAACCTTTTGGGGCTTTTACTCTGCAATCTGCCAATTCTCACCGTCGGTAATCAAAGGTTTAAAGCGAAGTTGGTTCGGGGTGTCGTAACGCTTTAGTCGGGACGCTTTCCTTCTGGCGACCCAAAGCGGACAGCTATCCGCGATCGAGCCGTGGTCGGCTGGACCTTTTTTCGGAGCGGCGGCCTGATGCGAATGTCTGCTGTCGGGCCGACGAGAAGTGGTCAACCGAACGGCCGACCGACGCGATTGACCCGAAGCGGACATCGCGAATCCTGCAAGTGCTGCTCCTGTCGCCTTTCCGAGTATGATTTTGGAGGTTACAATGACTCATTATTATCGTGCCTCGGAGCGGAAATGAAGTAGCGCCCCTTCATGGCTCTTGATGGCCGTGCAGCTTCTTGATGGCCGTGCAGCTGATGGCGGTGCGGGTCCATGAATGTGATCGGCGCAGCCATGGGAGCGCCCCGGAAAACGCCAATCAGCCGGACGCGACGAAGGCGTCGGCGGCTCTCAGAGGATCAGATCGTGTTGGAAGGGTAGCTGTCCGCCCTTGCCAGCAGCCTCCCCGTCGAAACGCCAACCCTCCGGCGCCTCATCGGCCGGATGGGGCCATGCGGCCGCGGCGGAATCGTACTCCGGATTGAGCGCGGCGACGGGTACCGAGGAAGTGACCGCCGGGGGCGTCGAGCTGGCATGCTGCTGTTCCGCACCCGCCTCGAAATGGAACGCGGGCTCGGCCCGGTTGTCAAAGCCTTGGTCGTCGGCGCCCTGAATGACCACGGTCACGATCTGCGGCGTGCCGTCGATCGTGGTCACGGTGAAGGTGTCGGTCAGCGCGTCACAAGACCTCAAGGCCTGGACCGCGGGATTGTCGGGGTTGAGGACATATGTCCACGTGCCGCAGGTCGTCATCGTGAAACTGCCGTAGCCGTGGTCGCTCGCCTGCGGACATGTCGTGGCCGTGAAGGTGTCGTCGGGATTGTCGACGTCCCGCTCGGACAAGGTGCCGCTGGCGCTTGGCGGGGGTTCGCAGGAATTGCTTGGCTCGGTCACGCGTCCGCAAATATCGCCGCAGACGACCGCGGCGTCGTTGGCGCCCTCGATGGTGACCGTCACCGTCTGTGCCGTACCGTCCGCGGCCCTCACGGTGAAATCGTCAGTCAGCGATTGACCTGCGTTCAGCGCCTGCACCGCGCAGTTGCCGTTGTCGAGCGCGAAGGTCCAGTGCCCATCCGCGGTCATGGTGAAGCTGCCGTAACCGTGGTCGCTCGGCTCCGGACATTTGACGGGATCGAACGCGTTCGACGGGCCGTCGACGTCGGTGGCGGTCAAAAGGCCGCACGCGGTTGGGACGCCCTGCGCGGAATTGTCGGCTCCGCCTGCTTCGACCACGCGACCATGCGTGTCCCCGGAGATGACGGCCGGATCGTCGGCGCCTTGGATGGTCATCGTGACGACCTGCGGCGTGCCGCCGATGGTGGTCACGGTGAAGGTGTCTGTCAGGGTCTGGCCCGCCGTTAGCGCCAGCACCGCGGCGCTGGCGGAATCCAGCGCATAGGTCCAGTGCCCGTCGGACGTCATCGTAAAGCTGCCATAGCCTTTGTCGCTGGCATGCGGAGAACTCACCGCCGTAAACGTGTTGGCCGGATCGTCGACATCGGTGTCGGCGAGTTTGCCGGTCGCGGTTGGGACGTGGTGCGCCATGGCCGCCGCCGCGATTGCGGCGGCAGTCATGGCGATCGTGGCGACGGATCCGCCGGTCTCGCCGCTTATCGCTGCCGCGTCATCGGTGCCGGCGATGTCGATCGTGAAGGTTTGGCTTGCCGAGGCAAAGTCGTCGGACGCCGTGATCGTGAAGCTGTCGGCGTTCGGCGCCTTCAACGCGTTGATAGCGTCGTTGTTCGGTACGTAGGCGTAGGCGCCGGTCCCGCTGTTCAAGTACAGGATTCCGAAGGAGCCGGCCTTCTCGACGTCGTAGCTTGCGCCCGCGACGGTGAAAGCGCCGATCGCGCCGCCCGCGATGCCGAAGGTCGGGGTCGTGCCGGAGCCGAAGCTCGTGGCCGAGAAGCTGCCGCTGCTCGCCGAGAACTCATCGAACGCGACTGTGTCGATCTCGACGGGGCCCGACCCGAGCGTCAGTGTCGGTGGCGAATGGATCAACGGCCCATCCGGCACGAAGCTGGCCGGCACCACCAGCCCGGGAAGGGCATGTTGTGGATTGGGCCCGTCCGGCGCGTGGAAATCGATCGGCTGCAGCGTCTGATCGACCGCTTCGCCCGGAGGCGTGCCGGATCCGGACGGCCCATGGTCCTTCGAGTAGTTGTCGAGCACGTCCTGCTGCCGGCTCTGCAGGTCCTCCATCCGCGAAGCGTTGTTGGCGACCTGCGCGAAGCTGACGGACGATCCGGTCTTGCTGAGGATGACCGTCTGCCCGGGATCGTCCACGATGATGTGGCGCGGCACCGCCTCCTTCGTGATGAGTTCGAAGGTGCCATGCTCGAAGCCCTTGTAGGTGATGGAGGCATCGTCGAACAACGCGAGATCGGGATCGGCGGCCCACGCTTCTTTCAGCGCCGTCAGGATCAACGGGACGAAAGACAGCGCTCCGGCCCATCCGAGTCTCGCGACAACCGCCGACTCTACAGCGCGCCCGCCGCGGACGGACGACGGACTGCGTTGGTTCTGCGCCGGCCAAAGACCGGTGAAGACACGTGCGAGCGACATCTTGAACGCCTCGCATGCTGCCCGCTTCCGCCGAAGCGGCCGGACCCATGGATCGCGTGTGAGTCCACCCGCCGAGGTGTCCGGTTTTGCGCATCAGACTACGCTTTGTCATCCCGAGACCCCTTCACGAAATGTTGACTGAGTGCGCGCAAATGCGCTCTTTTGTTGGCGCTGAGCGGTCGGGACCATCGTCCGTTGCGACTAAAGAGTGGCGGTCGCAACATGCGGTATGGTGCGCCGGGCGCGCTCTGGCATCATTCCGCCGAAGCGGGCACTTCACGGACGGGAGCGACGCATGCACGGACTAAGGACGGTCGCAGGACTTCTCTGCCTTTTGCTCGTTGCAGTGGCGTATCCGCCTGCGCCGCTTCGGGCGCAGGACGTCAAGCCAATCGGCAAGGTCGTGACCGTCGCTGGCAAGGCAGTGATCGAGCATATCGATGCCGCGGTTGTGCAGGCGAGACTGTCCGAGAACGGGGCCAGCGCGAAGGTCGGCGATCCAGTCTATCGGGGCGACGTCGTCAGGACGGGCGCCGACGGGCGCCTCGGTATCAATTTCGCCGACGGCAGCTCCTTCAGCCTGTCGAGTAACGCCAGCATGGAAATGAGCGAGTTCGTCTACGATCCGGACGGCAAGGACAATTCAACCCTGATCAGCCTGACCAGAGGCACCTTCACCTTCGTCGCCGGCAGCGTCGCCAAGACCGGGAGCATGAAGGTGGACACGCCGGTGGCGACGTTGGGGATCCGGGGCACCACGCCCCACATCGAGATTTCGGACGACGGCACGGTCAAGTTCGCCACCCTGATCGAGGAGGGCAAGGATGCGGTCATGAAGCGGAAGGCCGGTCCGACCGTTGCGCCTCCCCGGCAGCGGAGGGCCGACCGCGCTCTCGGCATCTGCCGGGGATGCTGAAGGTCTTCGGGACGGCGCCAGTTATGATCCTGCTGCTGGCCGCCCCCGCGTCGGCGCAGAAGCCGGAAGGTCAATTCCGGAACGTCGAGCTCTGCAACGCCGCTTCGTCCCCCGACCGGAGGATCGAGGCCTGCTCTGCCTTCATCGCAGCCGGCCGTGGCGGGCCACAGGCCTTGGCCATCGCCCACAACAACCGCGGCATCGCCTACGCAGCGAAGGTCGACTACGACCGCGCTGTCGCCGACTTCGAGGCGGCCATAGGCATCGATCCGACCTTCGCCAAGCCCGTCAACAACCGCGGCGCGGCGAGACTGAGGACAGGCGACTACGACGCCGCGATGGAGGATTTCGACCGAGCCATCGCCCTCCAGCCGGCATACCCCGGCGCCTTCGTCAACCGCGCCCAGGCCTGGCTGAAGAAGGGCGATCTCGTACGCGCCGAAAGCGACTACACCGCCGCGACTCGTCTGAACGCCGACATGGAAGTGGCTTGGAGCGGCCTTTGCTGGATCCGGGCGAGCACGGGCGACCCGCAAGGCGCGGTGGAAGCCTGCGACAAGGCGATCGGGTCGGGCGCGCATACGGCTGCGACCTACGATTCCCGCGCGTTCGCCCACCTCAAGGCTGGACGGACCGATGCGGCCATCGCCGACTACGACGCCGCGCTACGCATCGACCCCACGCTCGCCGCCGCGCTGTACGGTCGCGGCCGGGCAAAGATCCGCCGCGGCGAGACGGCTTCGGGAGAAGCCGATGTCGCGGCCGCGAAAGCTGTCCGGGGCGACATCGCCGAGGAATTCGCGCGCTACGGCGTACCGTAGTCCGTCCTCAACGCGTGCCCGTCGGAGAATGCCATCTCTCCCCTACCGAGAGAACCTGAGCTGCAGCAGTCGAGCAGTTTTTTTATTGATTTTTCCCCCAGCGAGCGATACCCGAAAAATGCTAAACGGTTCTGCTTCCTACAAAACCGATAAGCAGACGTACGAAACAGAGCCAGATGGCGAACTCATCAGCTTTCGAGTCAAAACGGGGTCAGTTGATCGACTGATAAGCTTTCATACGAAGCGGAGTCAGCTGGCCAACTGATAAGGTAATACGCAAAACCTTATCAGTGCTCCGCTGGTCCGGAATGTGGACGAGTACGTATCCCGCCTACCCGAGGATCACCGCTCCTCCAAACGGGAATGACCAAGGCGTTGAGGATTCTAAAATTTTCGGTGGGGTGAGGCGCGGTTGACGTGACTAACTACGGTTACAAGCTACAGGATTTGCTCGCCGCTGCGAGACCACCGCGGCACGTCCGGCCGACGAGCGTGCAGGTCGGCGGAAGGCCGGGATGTGAATCGGCATCGAAGCATGCCCCCTCCAATGTGATGTGAATCAGAGACTTATCGTGCCGATCAGCCTCGGGCCACGCCGATTCACACCACGGCTCAAGGCTCAATTCGCGCTTCAATAGTCTTCGCGCGCGAATTCGGAGGTCCCGCGCCGAAGCTCGCCGGCGCAGAACATATCGGCCAGTGACACCGCTAGGGTAACGTAGCCGATCCGGCCACGCCGCGATATCCGCTCAGGCGAATTGAGAATATCGGGAAAGCTGAAAGAAGGACTCCGCTTCGTAGGACGGATCGGTGGCCAGTCGGGCAAGCCTTTGCCCGATGGCAGGCGCGAACTTCGCACCGTGGCCTGAACACGCGGAGCAGACGATTAGGCGGGAATCCGGCCAGCGATCGATGATGAATTCCTCGCCCGCATCGGGCAGGCGGTCGGCGGGCACGGTGTTGGTGTAGAGGCAGACGTCTCGATCGATGATTGGCCCGGCCGCGCCCGGGACAAGGGCCGCCAACGCATCGCCGACCGGGCGGAGTTCGGCCTCGGTGGCCTGCGGACCCCAGTCGTCGGGGCCGACCACGGGCCCGTGGTTGTGAGGCGCCGCTTTGACGCCGCGCTGTTCGAAGTCCGGAAAGCCGTAGACCACGTCGTTCGGACCTCGGTCCAGAATGAAGATCGGGAAACGACCGAGCGCCACAGTGTCAGGGCGGGTCGGCTTGAACCAGCCGACCGCCTGTCGGGTCACGTTGAGCAGCGCGCCCAGTGTCGGGAGTGCGCGACCGAGCCATGGACCCAGCGCCAGAATCGCGCGCTCGGCGAAGAACTCTTCGGTCACCGTGCGGATCGATACGCCGTCGTGGTGCGGCGTGAAGCTCGCGCGTTCCGGAATCACACGGTTGCCGGCGCGTGAGCGCATCAGTCTCATGACGACACCGGTCCGCAGTATCGCGCCACCGTCTTGTACTACGACGTCCCAGTCGTCGGGCAGGGCGAAAGCCGGAAATTCCTTGTTCGCTACGGTCGCGGTCAACATCGGATCAGGGCGCCCTTTCGCGATCGCGGCCGCGCGTGACGACGCCACCATCGCAGAGCCGGGGAGGCCTGCCTCCAAAACAGGGGTTTCCGTCAGAACCGTTTGACGGCTTTCGGCCTGCAGCCGGATCCAACCGGCATGAGCCTCGTCGCTCAGGCTGGTGTAGTTGGGGTTTTCGAAATTGAAGCGACGGAAAATTCGACATGAACCATGTGACGAGCCTCGATCCGAACCGGGTCCGACAGGGTCGAAGCCGAGCGCATCGACGCCGGCATCCAACAATGAGTTGAGCGCTGCTCCGCCCATGAGTCCTAGACCCAGCACGGCGACTTCGCATTTTCGCATGAAGGCCTCGCGAGCGATGCTACGACTCGCCGATCATCCTGATGATTTCGCGGGTTTACAAGGTCTACGGGAGGGCGATTACG